>NZ_JBSGAW010000033.1:0-98320 GCF_053600955.1 Streptomyces sp. NPDC004838
CTCCCCACCGCCACCTACGTCGAAATCGACGGCGCACCCCACGGACTCCTCACCACCCACACCACCGAAATCAACCAAACCCTCCTCGACTTCCTCCGCCAGTGACCCCTGTGCGGCGCAGGGGGTGGGCGGCCTCGCACGACCACTCATAGTTGACTGGTCTACTTCGAAGGGAGGTGGAAACCATGCGGGCCACCCACAGTGACACTCGCCGCAGGATTCTCGACGCCGCCCAGCGGATCATGGCGCACAAGGGGTTCTCCGCGGTGGGTATCAATGAAGTCCTCGCCGCGGCCGGCGTGCCCAAGGGGTCCTTCTACCACTACTTCACCTCAAAGGACGCCTTCGGCGAGGCGATGATGAGGTCCTACTTCGCCGACTACCTCGCCGACATGGACCGCATCCTCGCCGAGCCGGGCCGGACCTCGGCCGAGCGGCTGATGAACTACTGGCGGCACTGGCGCGATACACAGAGTCTCGACGACTTTCAGGGCGGGTGCCTCGCCGTCAAGCTCGGCGCCGAGGTCGCCGACCTGTCGGAGTCCATGCGGCTCGCGCTCAAGGACGGCACCGCCGCAATCATCGACCGCCTGGAACGGGCCGTCATCGCCGGCCTCGAGGACGACTCACTGACCGTCGACGACGACCCCCGTGCCACCGCGCAAGTCCTGTACGACCTGTGGCTCGGAGCCGCCGTCATGGCCAAGATCCACCGCGACACCGTCCCGCTCGACACCGCGACGGCGGTCACCCGCCGCCTTCTGCACCTGTAACAGCCCACCCATACGCCACGGTCCGCGCCGTCGCTTCCGGCGCGGACCGTCCCGGTCGCCTCGACAGAGGCGACCGGTCTACGAGAAGGGGAGACCGTGAAGGTCCTCATCGTCCTCACCTCGCACGACCAGCTCGGCGCCACCGGCAGGAAGACCGGCTTCTGGCTGGAGGAACTGGCCGCCCCCTACTACCGTTTCAAGGACGCCGGCGCCGACATCGTCCTCGCCTCCCCCAAGGGCGGGCGACCGCCGCTGGACCCCAAGAGCAACGAGCCCGGCTTCCAGACCGACGACACCCGCCGCTTCGAGTCCGACCCCGACGCCACGGCCGCCCTCGCCCGCACCGTCCGCCTCGACACCGTCTCCGCCGACGACTTCGACGCCGTCTTCTACCCCGGCGGCCACGGCCCCCTGTGGGACCTCGCCGAGGACCAGCACTCCATCCGCCTCATCGAGACCACGCTGCGTGCGGGCAAGCCCCTCGCCCTGGTCTGCCACGCTCCCGGCGTCCTGCGCCACGCCACCGGCTCCGACGGCGCACCCCTGGTCCAGGGCCGGAGGGTCACCGGGTTCACCAACGAGGAGGAAGCCGCCGTCGGCCTGACCGATGTGGTTCCCTTCCTCGTCGAGGACGAACTCACCAGGCTCGGCGGCGACTACTCCAAGGCGGGCGACTGGGAACCGTACGTCCTCACCGACGGCCTGCTCGTCACCGGCCAGAATCCCGCCTCCTCCGCCCCCGCCGCTGACGCCCTCCTCGCCCTCGCCGCCCGGACCGCCGCACCGTCCACACCCGCGCAGGAGCGCCTCCGCGGTGATGCCGGCAACTCCAACCGCCGCGGCGAGACCGAGCCGGTGGCCGGTTTCACCGCCTCCCCGCAGCTGGCCGAGGCCCTCCAGCAGGTCCTGGCCGACCTGGTCGAGCTGAGCCTCCAGGGCAAGCAGGCGCACTGGAACATCGTCGGCCCCAACTTCCGCGACCTCCACCTCCAACTGGACGAGATCGTCGACACCGCCCGCGAGTACAGCGACACCGTCGCCGAGCGGATGCGCGCCCTGGGCGCCGCCCCGGACGCCCGCACCGACACCGTGGCCGCCACCACCACCCTGCCCGTCTTCCCCGCCGGCGTGCAGGACTCCACCACCGTGGTCGACCTGGTCACCACCCGTTTGAACGCCACCGCGCACACCGCCCGTACGGTCCACGGCGGCGTCGACGCGGAGGATCCCACCACCGCCGACATCCTCAACGAGATCATCGGAGCCCTGGAGAAGCAGGCGTGGATGCTCCGGGAGGAGATCCGCAAACCCGCCTGAGCGGCAGCCGGGAGACCGCATCCGGCAGTGGTCCGGGTGCGGTCGGGTGTGTCGCGAATGGGCTGCGTGAGCCCTCTGGGGCGCGGTTTTCCGCGGTGATCGGGGGTGTGGCGTGTGCGTTCCGGTGTGTGCGATGGTCGTCCTGCCGGGGCCGCGCTCCCGGACCCGGCCTCTCCGCGCCGGGCAGGGCGCGGGCGGAATGAGGAAGAATCCCCAAGTCAGGCCCTCGTCGGCGCACTTGACGCGGTCCGAGGCGGATTCTAGCGTCATGCGTCATATCTGATATGCGACTGTCGGAGAGCGAGAGCGTGTACCGATGACCTTGGCACCGGCCCCCATCCCCTCCCGCACCCAGTACGTCCTCGACGCCGTCAGGCGCGCCATCCTCGCCGGACGCCTGCGGCCGGGGCAGGCGCTCGTCGAGACCGAGCTGGCCGGGCGGTTCGGGGTGTCCAAGACCCCGGTCCGGGAGGCGCTCAAGACGCTCGCGGGTACCGGGCTCGTGGTGATGAGCCAGTACCGGGGCGTCACCGTACGGACCGTGGACGCCGCCATGGCCCATCAGGTGTACGACGTACGGTTGCTGCTGGAGCCGGAGGCGCTGCGCCGTACCGTCGAGCGGGACGCCGGTCTGGACGCGGCGGACGAGGCGCTGGCGGCGGCCGACCGCGCCGCCGACGGGGCCGAACGCTCCCTCGCCGACCGGCGGTTCCACCGCGCGCTGTACGCGCCCTGCGGGAATCCGCTGCTCGTCCGGATGCTTGACGACGTGCGCGACCAGGCCGCGCTGGTGGCGGCCGTCGCCTGGGCGGCCGGGCCGTCCTGGGAACGGGAGGCCGCCGAGCACCGGGAGATCCTGCGGCTCGCGCGGAGCGGCGACGGCAAGACCGCCGCCCGTGCCCTCCACGAGCACATCCGCGGGTTCGTCCGCCGGGCCTTCCCCGACGCCCGCGTATCGCCGAAGGGCGCTGAATCCCCCGACGCGGACGGGGCATGACGACCGCGCCCGCCAACCCTCACACCGCCCCGAGCCGGATGGACCGAGCCGTTGGGCCGCCACCGCACGGCGGCACGCCCAGGGGCGCCGCCCGGGGTCTTGGCCCCGGCTCTTCGCCCGGGCTCTGAGGCCGCTACCGGAGCGCCGCCGCGATCATCTTCTGGGCCACCGGCGCGGCCAGGCCGTTGCCGCTGACCTCCGAGCGGGGGCCGCCCGCGTCCTCGATCAGCACCGCCACGGCGATCTGTTCGCCGGTCTCCGCGTCCTGGGCGTACGAGGTGAACCAGGCGTAGGGCGTCTCGCTGTTGTTCACACCGCGCTGGGCCGTGCCGGTCTTGCCGCCGACCTCGGCCCCTTCGACCCGCGCGTTCGAGCCCGTGCCGTCCTCCACGACGGTCACCATCGCGCTGCGCAACTGCTCGGCCGTCCTCTCGGAGACGATCCGCCGCGAGTCGCCGTCGTACGCGTCGAGGGTGGTCCCGTCGGAGTCCACGACCTTGGAGACCATGTGCGGGGACTCCATGACCCCGTCGTTGGCGATCGCCGCGGAGACCATGGCCATCTGGAGCGGAGTGGCCGTCACATCGAACTGCCCGATGCCCGTGAGAGCCGTCTGCGACCTGTCCAGACCGGTCGGATAGACGCTGGCGTACGCCCGTACCGGAACGTCCTGCTCCGAGTCGTTGAAGCCGAACTTCTCCGCCGTCGCCCGGACCTTGTCCTGCCCCAGATCGACCGCCAGTTTCGCGAAGACGTTGTTGCACGAGTAGCGCAGAGCCGTGCGCAGGGAGGCGTTCTCGCAGGGCGCGTCGCGGATGTCGTTCTCCAGCACCCGGGTGGTGCCGGGAAGGGTGTACGGCATGGGGCTCTCGGTCTCCTCGTCCACCGAGCCGTACAGCCCGTCCTCCAGCGCGGCGGCGGCGACGACCAGCTTGAACGTCGAACCGGGGGCCAGCGGCTGCCGCAGCGCCCGGTTGACCAGCGGCTTGTCCGGATCGTCCAGCAGCTTCTGCCAGGCGGCGGCGTCCGACGTGCCGGCGATCACCGAGGGATCGTACGAAGGGGTGCTGACCAGCCCCAGGATCTGTCCGGTCTTCGGGTCGAGGGCGACGGCCGCGCCCTTGGCGTCGCCGAGCGCCTCGTACCCGGCCCGCTGGACGTCGGGGTCGATGGTGGTCAGCACATCGCCCGGTGTCTGCTGCTTGCGCGTGACCGCGTCGACGGGGTTCTTCAGCCGGGTGTCCGTGCCGTCGAGGACCTGGCTGTAGATGCCCTCCAGCTGGGTCGAACCGTATGCCTGCGAGCTGTAGCCGGTGACCGCCGCGTAGAGCGGGCCGTCCGTGTAGGTGCGCTTGTACGCGAGATCGCCGCCGGTGGTCCGGGCCGAGCCGGTGACGGGTGATCCGGCCACGACGATGTCGCCCAGCGGCTGGGCATACTGGTCGATGACCTTGCGCCGGTTGTTCTCGTTGTCCGCGAGCGCCTTGGCGTCGTACGCCTGCACCCAGGTGGCCTGCACCAGCAGGGCGAGCACCAGAAGCAGGCTGAAGGCGGCGACGTGTCTGATTGTCTTGTTCATCCCAGGTGAAGACGAATGGGGTGGATCACGAGGTTCCCCGGCGGTGTCTTTCTGAGGAAATCCTCATACGGGCCCGACCGCCCGGCCGCCGCCCCGGATCGCCCGGAACCGTCCCGACCTCCGGCCCCTCCGGACCCCCCGGACCTCCCGGACCCCCCGGATCACCGGGGCGAGACGAACCCCGCCTCGTACGCGGCGATCACCGCCTGCGTGCGATCCCGCGCGCCCGTCTTCGCCAGCACCGCCGCCATATGCGTCTTCACCGTCGCGGGCCCCACGCCCAGCCGTCCGGCGATCTCCGCGTTCGTCAGACCCGTCGCCACCAGCCGCAGCACCTCGGCCTCCCGCTCGGTCAGCCGCGCCACCCAGGCCGGCGGCCGTCCGGCGACCGTCGAGCCGTGACCCGCGACCAGGGAACGCACGGCGGCCGGGAAGAGCACGCAGTCGCCGCGGGCGACCAGCCGGACCGCCTGCACCAGCTCCTCCGCGGCGGATCGCTTCAGCAGAAAACCCGACGCGCCCGCGCGGAGCGCGTCGTACACATACGAGTCGTTCTCGAACGTCGTCACCACCACGATCCTCGGCGGGGGCTCCACCGTGGCCAGAATCCGCTCCGTGGCACGGATGCCGTCGATCTCCGGCATTCGTACGTCCATCAGCACCACGTCCGGGCGCAGCTCCCGCACCGCCGACACCGCTTCCGCGCCCGTCGCCGCCTCGCCCACCACGTCCAGATCGGGCTCCGCGTCCAGGATGACCCGCAGTGCGGTACGGACCATCCGCTCGTCGTCGGCGAGGAGGACCCGCACCGCGCTCACCGGGGCCCTCCCGGCGGGCCGCCCCGGCGGCCGTTCAGCGGCAGCCGGGCACTCAGCAGCCAGTTCCCGTCCGCCGGCCCCGCCCGGGCCACGCCGCCGAGCAGCGTGGCGCGTTCGGTGATGCCGCGCACCCCCCGACCGCCTCCGGGACGGACCACGGGCGCCCGCTCGGGCAGCGGATTCTCCATCCGGATCTCCAACTCCTCACCGCGCAGGGCGATCCACAGGGACACCGGGGCCGCCCCGGCGTGCCGCAGGGCGTTGCTCAGCCCTTCCTGGACGATGCGGTACGCCTCGCGCGACACCGGTGGGGGGACGGCCGCCGTGTCGCCGTGCGAGGTGAGTGTCACGGGCACGCCACCGCGGGCGAGCAGACCGTCCAGCGCGCCGAGATCCGGCCCGTCGGCCGGTTCGGAGTCCTCGCGCAACAGGCCGAGTACGGAGTCGAGTTCGCCGACCGTGCGGCGGGCGGTCTCCTCGATCACGGTCAGTGCCTCCCGTACGAACTCCTGGTCGCCGTCGGGATGGTCGAGGACGCGACGGGCCGCGCCCGCCTGGAGCGTCACCGCGCTCAGCGCGTGCCCCACCGAGTCGTGCAACTCGCGGGCGAGCCGGTTGCGTTCGGCCAGTCCGGTCGCGCGCCTCTCGGCGGCGGCGAGCCGGTCCGCCGGGGTCGGGCCGAGAAGCGCCGGCGCCAGCCGGGCCACCAGCCACCCGGCGGCCGCGGCGACGGCGGCGAGGGCCAGCAGCATCGCCACCCCGACGAACGGCAGCACCGACAGCGCCCCCGGCGACAGCTCGGGGAGCTGGAGCCATCTCCTCACCCCCGGCGCGAACGGCGCCAGGAGCAGGCACACCGCCAACGGCGGCACCGCCAGCGAGATTCCGCCGACCAGCCCGCCCACCCCGGTGTGCGCGGTGAACCAGACGGCCGTCCGCACCCGTGCGGCCCGGGACCGCGCGGGCCCCTCGGCGAACCGGGAGGCGGGCACCCCGCACAGCGCCCTGGCCGCGGCCACCGACAGCGGTCTCGCCGACGGGGAGAGCGCGGTCAGCGCGGCCAGGGGCAGGGCGACGGCGTACGCCATGAACTGGTCCGTCAGGGAGCCGACGAACTCGTTCCGCGGACCTCGGAGGGTGCCGACGAGCGCCAGCGACGCGAGCCAGTACGGCATCAACAGCGCACCGCCCAGGATGAGATGGAGCCAGCGCATCCGGGCCCCGGCGCCGAACAGCGCCCGATGGCCCCGGAGCACGAGCGCCGTCACCGCCCGTGCCGCCGCAACAGCCCCGCGATGCCGGCGATGAGGAGGATGCCCGCGACCATCTCCACAGCGTAGGTGAGCGTGTACACGCCGGTCACGCCCTCCTTGGCGCGTGCTTCCGCCCCCAGTGAGGAGAGCGTCAGGAGGCCGCCCCAGGTCGCCATCGCGCCGGAGCCCACCCAGACGCCGGCGAGCGGGAGCCGCACCGGCAGCCGGTGCGCACGGCGCAGGAGGAGTGCCGCCGCGCCCGCGACGGCCACGGCCACCAGAACGGCCCGCACACCCTCCAGCAGGTGGAACTCCGCGGTACGGGAGGCGACCTCGCCGGAGGTCCACCCGAACGCCGAACCGCTCATCCAGAGCAGATGCGCGACGGCCGGGAACACGGCGAGCAGCGCCCCCGCGCCCAGGGCGAGCCGGGGGAGCCGGGCGGTCGTGCTCAGCACCCCGTCGCCGGTCCGGGCGCGCCACAGAGGTTCCCAGCGCTCACGGGCGTACAGCACGAACAGCGCGCCCAGCGCCAGGCCCTGGACGATGAAGCCGCAGTAGACGACGAGGAAGACCCAGTCGTGAAGGTAGGGCTCCTCGGGCGGGGCCGCTCTCTCCGCGCCGTCGAAGAGCGGGGCGATCAGCTGGAACGGGAAGCCCGCCATGATCGGGGCGAGCAGTCCGCTCGCGGTCCAGACAGGGAAGGTCAGGAACCAGGCTCTGACCCGCCTGCCCCAGGGCCGGGTGAGCAGGAGGGCGAGGACGACGACGGCCGCGTCCATCAGCGCGGTGACGGTGTTGAGGACGATGAAACCGGCCCGGTTCTCCAGCAGGACGCTGTCGTCCGGCACGCCGATCCGGCTGCCCGCGATCCACGCGGTCTTGAGGGCGAGATACGGGACACAGGAGGCGATCGTGACGGCGCGCAGCACGGAACGCACGCGCGTCGCCCGGCCGATGGGCGGAGAACCGACCGAGGGACCGGTCAAGGGACCGGCCGAGGGACCGGCCGAGGGACCGGCCGAGGGACCGGCCGACGAGTCGCCGGGTGTCCGGGCGGCCTTCGGATCGGCGGGGAGCGGGTTGTGTGTCATGACCGCCACACTCCCGGCCGGCGGCGGCCCTGCACCTCCTGCGCCGGGGTGATCCGCCTCCCCCGCACGGCGGAGGCGGGCCGCGCCGTGTCCGCCCGACGGCATCGGGGGCTCGGGGCCGGGTGGCGAGCGCCCGGCTCACGCCCGCGCAGCCGGGCGGTCCGCACCGAGCAGCTGATCGCGGTCCCGTGCCGGAGCGCGGTACGGGATCGCGACGCCGAAGCAGCGGCATGTATACAGGCTCGACTCGGGGTAGCCGACGACCTATCGGACCGCGGCGAGCGAGTGCGTGCCGGGGCGGTCGGCGAAGTGCTCCGGCAACTCCACCGTCCGTACAGCCGACTTGGCCCGCGCCCCACCACCGCAATCGGCCGTCGACATCGCTCCATGTCCCCTCCCGGCCGCGTCTGCCGCCGCGGGCCCTCTCGGCCGCTGCCGACCTGCTTGACCGTGCGGAACGCCCGGAAATAGTCTTCAGCTGCCATTCATCATCAGGAACTTTGTTCACACCACCGAACAGATCGAACGGGACCTGGGGGATGGCGATGTAAGGGGCGACAGGAGCAGAACGGAAGATCCGGAAGGAAGCCTCGGTGGCAGCAGCACCAGTCTGGAGTGTCGACCCCCGCAACGGGAACGCGCGTGAGCAGGTCGCGGTCGAGTCCTCGGCCGAGGAGATCGACCAGGCCGTCCGGGCCGCGCACGCGGCACGCGCCGCGCTCGCCGACCGGAGCGCACGGGCGCTGCTGCTGCGCACCGCCGCCGAGCTGCTGGACGCGGCGCGCGATCACGTCATCGAGGCCGCCGACGCCGAGACCGCACTCGGCCCCACCCGGCTCACCGCCGAACTCGCCCGCACCACCGGGCAGTTGCGCGCCTTCGCCGACGTCGTGGACGAGGGTGCCTTCCTCGACGTCCGGATCGACCACGCGGACGCCTCCCGCACCCCGCCCTGGCCGGATCTGCGCCGGTACAAGATCCCGCTCGGCGTCGTCGCCGTCTACGCCGCGAGCAACTTCCCGCTCGCGTTCTCCGTCCCCGGCGGCGACACCGCCAGCGCGCTCGCGGCGGGCTGCCCGGTCGTCGTCAAAGCGCACCCCGACCACCCCGCCACCTCCGAACTCTGCGCGTCCGTCCTGCGCAGGGCCGCCGCGAAGGCCGGACTGCCCGAGGACGTCGTCACCCTGGTCCACGGCTTCGACGCCGGACTCCGGCTGGTGCGCCACCCGCTGGTCGCGGCGGCCGGATTCACCGGTTCCGTACGCGGTGGGCGGGCCCTCTTCGACGCGGCCGCCGCCCGCCCCTCACCCATCCCCTTCCACGGCGAACTGGGCTCCCTCAACCCAGTCGTCGTCACCGAGGCCGCCGCCGCCGAGAAGGCCGAGCGGATCGGTACGGGGCTCTCGGGCTCGATGACCCAGGGCGAGGGCCAGTTCTGCACCAAGCCCGGCTTCGTCCTCGTCCCCGAGGGCGGAGCGGGCGACCGGCTCCTGACGGCCCTGACGGCCGCCGTCAGCGAGACCGAGCCCGGAGTGATGCTCGACCACCGGATGCGCGCCGCCTTCGTCGACGGTGTACGGGAGCGGGCCGCGCTGCCGTTCGTCGAGGCCCCCATCACCCCCGGAGCGGGCGGCGAGCACACCGTCAGCGCCGGATTCCTCTCCGTACCGGCACGGCTGCTGGCCGCCGAAGGCCCCCACGACCTGCTCCTCGAAGAGTGCTTCGGCCCGGTCACCGTCATCGCCCGCTATGCGGACGAGGCCGAGATCACCGCCGTACTGGACCGTCTCCCCGGCAATCTCACCGCCACCCTCCATCTCTCCGCCGCCGAGGCCGCGGGGGATGGCCGGGGCGCGGAACTGCTGGCCGGGCTCACCCCGCTCGCCGGACGCGTCCTCGTGGACGGCTGGCCCACCGGCGTCGCCGTCGCCCCCGCGCAGCACCACGGCGGCCCTTACCCGGCCACCACCTCCACCGCGACCTCGGTCGGTGCCACGGCGATCGAGCGCTGGCTCCGCCCGCTCACGTACCAGACCACTCCCGAGGCGCTCCTCCCGCCCGAACTGCGCGACGACAACCCCCTCGGCCTGCCGCGCCGGGTGGACGGAACCGCCGAGAACCCGGCGGGCTGAGCACTCGCCCGCTTCCCCGTGGGGCTTCTCGCGCGGACCGGCGCGGTCGGTGTGGGTGGCGGCGTCCGGCGGGCTCGGCCACGATCGCGCAACGCCGCCGGGCCGGGCCCCGCGGATCCCGGACGCGTCCGCCGCCGATCATGAAAACCTGCGGAGGATCGTGGTCCCGACGGGAGGAATGCCCCGTTCGCCGGTTGTGTTGACGACACGAGGGACGCATCCGTCCCCGCACGTCCGTGGTCCGTCCTCGTTGCCGTTCTGTGGATCCCGTGGAACCACGGGTCCCCTGAGAACGCCCTCAACACCTGGAGAGAGAGTCAGCATGCGCGTCGAGATATGGAGCGACATCGCCTGCCCGTGGTGCTACATCGGGAAGGCGCGCTTCGAGAAGGGGCTCGCGGAGTTCGCCCATCGCGACCAGGTCGAGGTGGTGCACCGTTCCTTCGAACTCGACCCGAACCGTGCCAAGGGCGACACGGGGTCCGTCGTCGACATGCTGGCGGCGAAGTACGGGCGTACCCGTGAGGAGGTCCGCGCGATGGAGGAGAACGTCGCCTCCAACGCGCGCGCCGAAGGGCTCGGCTACCGCACCGAGGGCCGTGACCACGGCAGCACCTTCGACATCCACCGGCTGCTGCATCTGGCCAGGGCGCACGGTCGCCAGGGCGAGCTGCTGAACCTCGCCTACCGGGCCAATTTCGCCGAGGAGCGGTCCGTGTACGACCCGGAGGTGCTGGTGGCGCTCGCCGTGGAGGCCGGACTGGACGAGGGCGAGGCCCGCGAGGTCCTCGCGGGCGACCGGTACGCCGACGACGTACGGGCCGACGAGCGCGAGGCCGCCGAACTGGGGGCGAACGGGGTGCCGTTCTTCGTCTTCGACCGTCGTTACGGAGTCTCGGGCGGACAGCCCGCGGAACTGTTCACCCAGGCGCTGGAGCAGGCGTGGAAGGGGCGGGAGATCACTCCCATCGCGGGTGTCGCCGCTGCCGCCGAGGGGGCCGACGCGGCCGTCTGTGACACGGACGGGTCGTGCGAGGTACCCGGGAGCGCCCGCTGAGCGGCTCCTGAGCGGCCGTCGCGGGCGGTGGGCTCCGGCCGGGTCCTGATTGACCGGGGCCCGGCCGGACCTCAGTGTGATCGTATGGAGACTCTGGGCGGTGCCGAGTTCACACCCGACAACACCTATCTGAACACCTCGTCCTCCGGTGTGCTGCCCGGCCGGGCAGTCGCCGCCATGACGGCCCTGCTGGGCGAACTCGCGGCCGGTCGTCCCGGCAGGGAGGGCGACTTCTCGGCGTTCGCCGCCGCCCGGCGGTCCTTCGCCCGGCTGAACGCCGTGGCCGAGGACCGTGTCGCCCTCGGCGGCTCCCTCTCCGCGCATGTCGGACTGATCGCGAACTCGCTGCCGGCCGGTGCGGAGGTCCTCTTCCCCCGGGGCGACTACACCTCGCTCATCACCCCGTTCTCCGTACGCGGCGACCTGCGGCTGCGGTACGCGCCGCTGGCGGATCTCCCGGACGCCGTGCGGCCGGACACGGCGCTGGTGGCGTTCTCGTCGGTGCAGTCCGCCGACGGCCGGATCGCCGACCTCCCGGCGGTACGGGCCGCCGCGGCGGCGCACGGCGCCCGTACGCTCGTCGACGCCACCCAGTCGGCGGGGTGGCTGCCGCTGGACGCGGGGGAGTGGGACTTCACCGTCACGAGCGCGTACAAGTTCCTGCTGTGCCCGCACGGGGTCTCCTTTCTCACGGTCACGGAGGAGGCCCAGGAGTCGGTGGCGCCGATCCTCGCGGGATCCTTCGCCTCCGAGGACTGGACCGTCTACGGACCGGTCGAGCGGCTCGCCCGCTCGGCGCGCCGCTTCGACGAGTCGCCGGCGTCCATGGCGTATCACGGGGCGGCGCGGTCGCTGGCACTGCTGGAGGAGATCGGCGTCGACGCCGTCCACGCGTACGACACCGCCCTCGCCCGGCGGTTCCGTGAGGGGCTGGCGGAGATCGGGCTTTCCGCCCTGCCGGGCGACTCCGCGATCGTCGCGGTTCCCGGTCTCGGCCACCGGGCCCCGGAGCTGCTCAGGGAGGGGATCGTCGTCTCGGATCGCGCGGGCAACCTGAGAGCGGCGTTTCACCTGTACAACTCACAGGACGATGTGGACCGCACGCTGGGCTCGCTGGCGCGGGCGGCGGCCGGGACGTGACCCTCCGGCGTGCGGGTGTCGAGAGGGAGAGCGCGCGGAGGCTGTGAGGTACGAGCGGTCGAGCACGGTCGACCGTCGACAGACGCTGGAGCGCCCCGTGGGGTCCCCCCCCGGACGGAGTCCGGGGGAGAACCGAGCCCTCAAATAATCAGTCCGTGCCGTGTCAGCCCGTACCGTGGCAGTCCGCCGTCTGTTCGCAGAGATTGGCCTCCACCTTGGACAGCAGCCGGGTCAGCTCGGCCCGCTCGGTCTCCTCCAGGCCCGCGAGGGTCTGCTCTTCGAGGGTTCCGAGGGACTCCTGGACCGCCCAGCGGAGGCCGCAGCTCTTCTCCGTGGCCTCCACGAGGACCGCGCGGCGGTCGGCGGGGTCGGGGCTGCGGCGGACATGGCCCGCCTGTTCGAGGCGCTGGAGCATTTTGGTCACCGTGGACGGGTCCAGGTCCGCGGCTTTGATCAGTTCGGACTGCCGTACCGGGCCCGCCTGCCACAGGTGGAGCATGACGAACTCCTGGCCGGGGTAGAGCCCGAGCGCCCTGAGCTTCTTGCCCGCGGCCATCCGGTGCAGCCGGGCGACGCGGGCGACCGAGTATCCGACGGGACCGCCGAGAGCGGAGGCCGACACGGCCTCCGCGCAGGCGGATTCGTTCCCTAGCGGCAGTCCGGCGAGCTGCTCGTCGCAGACAGGGTCGGTCGCGGCCTCGGACTTCATCGGGACTCCTCGGGAGCGCTGGCTCTGGACTGGCGGAAAGTGTTCCCCGGTTCCTGGCCAGTGTCTCGCAGAAATTTTACCTTGGTCGGCCAATAATCGTGCATTGGCCGACCAAGTAAATGCGCTACAGTGACTCCCGGCAGAGATGCTTGGCCGACCACATATCTTCTTGGGAGCCTCCATGACCACCGCATTCGACCCGATCGACCTGTCGGGCCGGCAGCTCGCGAACCGTATCGCCATGGCGCCGATGACCCGCAGCCGCGCCTACGGTCCCGGCCTCTCGCCGACCGAGCTGGTCGCCGAGTACTACGCGCAGCGCGCCTCGGCCGGTCTGATCATCACCGAGGGAATCCAGCCATCCGTCGTCGGCCAGGGCTACCCCGACACCCCCGGTCTGCACAGCGCGGAGCAGGTCGCCGCATGGCGTAAGGTCACCGACGCCGTCCACGCCCGCGGCGGCACGATCTTCTCCCAGATCATGCACGCCGGCCGGATCGGGCACCCGGATCTGCTGCCGGGCGATCTCCACCCCGTGGCCCCCTCCGCCGTCGCCGCCGAGGGACAGGTCTTCACCAAGGAGGGGCCGAAGGACTTCCTCGCCCCGCGCGAGCTGACGGCGGACGAGATCGGGACCACGGTCGACGACTTCGTCTCCGCCGCCCGCAACGCCGTCGACGCGGGCTTCGACGGCGTCGAGCTGCACGGCGCCAACGGCTACCTCATCCACCAGTTCCTCGCCCCGAACACCAACCTGCGCACCGATGAGTGGGGCGGCACGATCGAGGGCCGGATCCGCTTCGCCCTGGAGGTCGTCCAGGCGGTCGTCAAGGAGATCGGCCCGTCCCGGACCGGGCTGCGCATCTCTCCCAGCGTCCCGGTCAACAGCATCGAGGAGCCCGAGCCGCAGCCCCTCTACACCGCGCTCGTACGGGAAATCGACCCGATCGGACTCGCCTATCTGCACATTCTGGAGGGTGCGCCCGAGCTGCGTGATCTGACCCTCGCACTGCGCAAGGAGTACTCCGGCACGATCGTCCTCAACGCCGCGACCGACGGACCGACCGACCATGGCGCGCTCGAACTGATCGAGAACGGCACGGCCGATGTGCTCGCCTACGGCGCGCTCTTCCTCGCCAACCCGGACCTGCCGGTCCGGCTGAAGGCGGCGGGCCCGTACAACACCCCCGACCCCACCACGTTCTTCGGCGGCGACCACAAGGGATTCACGGACTACCCGACCCTGAGCACGGTCTGAGCCCGGTACCCGCTCCTCCTCGGCGGGGAATCGAGGCGGCACCGGGACGGGGGCACACGGGGACAGCGAGATGGGGGGCAGCGAGACGGGGGGCAGGGGGATCACGGGAGGCAGGGAGAACACACGGCACAGGAGGGGGAACACACGGGGACGGGAACGGGAGGGGCAGCGGGGCCGGGGGCCCGCACTCTCCCGTCCCCGTCCCCGTGGTGCCGGGTGCCAGCCCCCTCCCGTTCCCGTGCTCCTGCCGTACGGACGGGCCTACCGCACGGGTGTGAAGTCCCGTGCCCCGATGAACTCCGGCCTCGGCGCCGGCGCCGCGAACGGCGTCACCGCCGCGTTCTCCACGCTGTTGAACACGATGAAGACATTGCTGCGCGGATACGGGGTGATGTTGTCCCCCGAGCCGTGCATGCAGTTGCAGTCGAACCAGGTCGCCGATCCCGCCCGGCCGGTGAACAGCCGTATGCCGTGCTGATCGGCGAGCCGGGTCAGCGCCGCGTCGGACGGGGTCCCGGCGTCCTGCATCCGCAGCGACTTCTTGTAGTTGTCCTGCGGAGTCGCGCCGGCGCATCCCAGGAACGTCCGGTGCGACCCCGGCATGATCATCAGGCCGCCGTTGGTGTCACGGTTCTCCGTCAGCGCGATGGAGACCGACACGGCGCGCATGTTCGGCAGCCCGTCCTCCGCGTGCCAGGTCTCGAAGTCCGAGTGCCAGTAGAACCCCGACGCCCCGAAGCCCGGCTTCACATTGATACGGGACTGGTGGACGTACACATCCGAGCCGAGGATCTGCCGCGCCCGGCCCACCACGCGCTCGTCGCGCACCAGCGCGGCGAAGACCTCGCTGATCCGGTGCACCTCGAAGATCGAGCGTACGTCCTGCGACTTCGGCTCGATGATCGAGCGCTCGTCGGCGCGTACGGCGGGATCGGCGATCAGCCGGTCCATCTCCGCGCGGTAGAGAGCCACTTCGCCGTCGGATATCTGGTCCGGGACGCCGAGGAAACCGTCACGCTCGAAGGCGTCGAGGTCGGACGGGACCATCGGACCCGGCGTGCCCGGCGCCGACCAGACGACCGGGTCCTGACGTGGGGTCACCACCTCGGCCGTGCCACGGGTCGGGTAGAGATCGCTGCGTACGGCGGCGGCGGTCGCCATGGTTCAGCCCTCCTCGGTGATCAGGGGATAGACGCCGTTCTCGTCGTGGTCCTCCCGCCCGGTGACGGGCGGGTTGAAGACGCAGATACAGCGGAAGTCGGTCTTCGGGCGCAGGGTGTGGCGCTCGTGCCCGTCGAGCAGATACATCGTTCCGGGCGTGATCCAGTGGGTCCGGCCCGTCTCGTCGTCGGTGAGTTCGGCCTCACCCTCCACACAGAGCACGGCCTCGATGTGGTTCGCGTACCACATCGACGTCTCCGTGCCCGCGTACAGCACGGTCTCGTGGAGGGAGAAGCCCACCTTCTCCTTCGCGAGCACGATCCGCTTGCTCTCCCAGGTGCCGGACGCGGATCTCACATGGCGCTCGGTGTTCTCGATGTCCTTGAACGATCGGACGATCACGGTGCGTTGCCGCCTTTCTCCTGCGGTACGGGGCTGTGTGTGGGGCCACGGGTCGGGTGCGGTGGGCGTACGGGGAGGTCAGGCCGTCTCGCGTACGGAGCGGGCGAGGATGCGCAGGCCCTCGTCCAGTTCCTCGGGGGTCACGGTGAGCGCGGGCAGCAGTTTCACGACCTCGCCCAGCGGGCCGGAGGTCTCCAGGAGCAGCCCCAGTTCGAACGCGCGGGCGCAGATCGCCGACGCACGCGAACTGTCCGGGAACTCGAGACCCCACACCAGGCCCCGGCCCCGGAAGGACACACCGGGCTCGGTGCTCTCGTTCGCGATGGCGAGCAGGGCCTGTTCGACCTGCTCGCCGCGGGCCAGGGTCTGCTTCTCCATCTGCCCGTCGGCCCAGTAGGCGTCCAGTGCGGCGGCGGCGGTGACGAACGCCGGGTTGTTGCCGCGGAAGGTGCCGTTGTGCTCGCCCGGCTCCCAGACGTCCAGCTCCGGCTTGAACAGGCAGAGCGACATGGGCAGCCCGTAGCCGCTGATGGACTTCGAGAGAGTCACGATGTCCGGGGTGATGCCGGCGTCCTCGAACGAGAAGAAGCCCCCGGTGCGGCCGCAGCCCATCTGGATGTCGTCCACGATCAGCAGCATGTCCTGCCGCTCGCACAGGGCCTGGAGCGCGCGCAGCCACTCGGGCCGGGCGACATTGATCCCGCCCTCGCCCTGCACGGTCTCGACGATCACCGCGGCCGGCTTGTTGAGCCCGGATCCCTGGTCCTCCAGCAGGCGTTCGAACCAGAGGAAATCCGGGACCCGGCCGTCGAAGTAGTTGTCGAACGGCATCGGCGTGCCGTGGACCAGGGGGATTCCGGCCCCGGCACGTTTGAAGGCGTTGCCGGTGACGGCGAGCGATCCGAGCGACATGCCGTGGAAGGCGTTGGTGAAGGAGACGACCGACTCGCGGCCCTTCACCTTACGGGCCAGCTTCAGCGCCGACTCGACCGCGTTGGTACCGGTCGGTCCGGGGAACATCACCTTGTACGGCAGATCGCGCGGTCGCAGGACGATGTTCTGGAACGACTCCAGGAAGGCCCGTTTCGCCGTGGTGGCCATGTCCAGGCCATGGGTGATGCCGTCGCGTTCGATGTAGTCGATGAGTGCGCGTTTCAGCACCGGGTTGTTGTGGCCGTAGTTGAGCGATCCGGCACCGGCGAAGAAGTCGAGGTAGGTGTGGCCGTCCTCGTCGTGGAGGCGGCTGCCCTGCGCGCGGTCGAAGACGGCGGGCCAGCCGCGGCAGTAGCTGCGCACCTCCGACTCCAGGGTCTCGAAGACGCTCAGGGCGGGCGGGGTGATGGTCACAGCGGTCTCCCGATGGGGTCGGTCAGGCGGAGATGGGGCTGATGCGGTAGAGGACTTCCGGCTGATGCGCGTCCTCGCCGGGAACCGGGTGGCCCGCGGAACCGGTGCGGTCCGCGTGGTCCGTGGAGCCTGGGCCCGTGCGGCCCGAGTTCGCGCGGTCCGCGTTCGTGCGGCCCGAGTTCGCGCGGTCCGAGTTCGCGCGGTCCGCGTTCGTGCGGCCCGAGTTCGTGCGGCCCGAGTTCGCGTGGTCCGCGTGGTCTGTGAGGTCCGCGGCGCTGTCGACCGGCGCGGGATTCCCGGCGCGCTCGGGATCCCCGGCGTTCGCCGATTCCCGCGGCGTCCGCGGGAACAGCGCGCCCTCGAAGAGGACTTCGCGTTCGAGCCGGGCGCCGTGGCGTTCCGCGTACGCGGTGAACAGCCGATCGGACGCGGTGTTGTCGGGCGTGACGGTCGTCTCCAGCTCCCGGATTCCGAGGTCGCCGGCGACCCGGGAGGTCAGCGCGTCCAGCAGGGTGCCGGCGAGCCCGCGCCCCCGGTGCTCCCGGTCGACGGCGATCTGCCAGACGACCAGGGTCTGGGGGCGGTCGGGCCGGGCGTACCCGGTGACGAAGGCGATCGGTTCGCCGTCGAGGTCGCGCGCCACCAGGGAGGTGGCCGAGAAGTCGCGGCACCACAGCAGATAGCTGTACGAGGAGTTGAGGTCCAGGACCTCGGAGTCGCGGGCGATGCGCCACATCGCGGCTCCGTCCTCCACACGGGGCGTTCCGATATCTGTGAATTCGCTGTCAGACGGGGTGTGGGGCGTGGCATGAGGTGCGGCTCGTACAAGTTGGTCTTGCGCGGCGGTCATGCCCAGGAAATTTACCTAGGGAAATTGAGAAATGCATGGCGGAGAAGGGTTGGGTGAAGGCGGTCCATGTGTTATCGCGCGGGCGCGACCGCCGATATGAAGAGTGGGAGATTTATGACCGTTTGTACGGTAGATAAGTGATGAAACGGTCGCAGTGTGGAGTCGGTCACACCGTGAGACCGGTGGATCGATCTTGTCGGAACCTTGGCGTTTAGGGTTGGAGAACCGGGGCAGAAGAAAACGGGAAGCTGTCTTCGAAAAGACGGCTTCCCGTGTTTCTTAATGCTTTGGGTTCTTGCTCGGATTCAATTCCTGGATATATGGCTTTCTCTTATCGCCAGGCTTCGGTGACCGCTCGCCCCGCGGCCTCCAGATCGACCACGGCACCCGTCTCGGCGAGGGCCGCGCCCAGCGCCGCGAGCGAGGAGCGCACCGCGCCGCGCGTGGCGTCCACGCCGTAGTGGTTGACGCGGATCATCTCCTTGGCGAGCGGGCCTCCGCCCGCGATCAGCGGCAGGGAGGGATCGGCGGACAGCGCCTTCGCGACCAGTTCGGAGGCGTTGCCCCCGGCCGGGGCGCGGAGCGTCGTCGCCACCGGAGCGGCGTCCCGTGCCTCGTACACATACGGTTCGAGGCCGCCACCGAGCGCGGTGGCCCCGGCGCGGGTCGCCGCGGCGGCCGAGGCGTGACGCGCCATCACCGCGTCGAGCCCCTCCGCTTCAACGCGCTCCACGCACGCCTCCAACGCCAGCATCTCCAGCTGCGCGGGCGCGTGCAGCAGCGCCTTGCGGCCACCGTCGATCCAGCGCTCCTTCCAGTCCAGGAGGGAGAGGTACGAGCGCCGGGGCGCGGCCGGATTCGACGCGAACCGCCGCCAGGCGCGTTCGCTCACCGACACAGCCGACACCCCGGCCGGGCCGCCCATCGCCTTCTGCGCGCCGATCACACACAGGTCCACGCCCCAGACGTCCGGCAGCAGCGGCTCGGCGGCGACGGAGGCCACCGCGTCCAGCATGAAGAGCGCGCCGTGGGCGCGCACCGCCTCGCCGATCTCCGCGACCGGGTTCGTGTTGCCGGTGGCCGCCTCCGCGTGCACCAGTGAGACGAAGTCGATCTCCGGGCGGGCGGCCAGGGCCTGTTCCACCTGCTCTGCGGTCACCGCCGTGTGGAAGGGAACCTCCAGATCGACGACCTCGGCGCCGCAGTCCCGGAGCCAGTTCCCGAACGTCTGCCCGTACGGGCCCGTCACCACGTTCAGCGCGGTCGAACCGGGCCGTGCGCCGGCGCGGATGCAGCCCTCCAGGGGGAGCAGCGCCTCGCCCTGGGTGATCACCACATCCTGTTCGGTGCCGAGCAGCGCGGCCACCCGCCGTTCGATGCCCGCGAAATGGGCGGCGGTCAGCGGGGGGAGGTCCAGAAACGGATGCGTCACGGTGGTGCCTTCTTCGACATGGGTCCTCCCGGCGGGGGCCGGGAGCTCTCGGTCGAGGGTACCCAGGGCCCCCTCGTACAGTGCAGATGTGACTCCACCTACCGCTAAAGGCGGCGGGTTTCCTGTGTCGGTGGCTGGGCACCGTGGCAGAGGGTCAGCCCGGCCCTGTTGAGCACGTTGAGCGCGCCTACGTGGTCGGCGTTCGCGAGGAAGCCGCATGCGGTGCACTCGAACTTTGCCTGGGTGACGCGGTTCTCCTTGGCGACGTGCCCGCATTCGGGGCAGGTGCGGGAGGTGTTGCGGGCGTCTACCGGGATCACGCGGCGAGCGGCACTCTCAGCCTTCTGCGCCAGGATTCCGAGGAACAGTCCCCAGCCCGCGTCGAGGATGCTGCGGTTGAGCCCGGCTTTGGAGGCGGCCCCGTTCGGCAGGAAGCCGCCGGGGGTCTCGGGGTCGGGCCTGGGTGCCGGTCTCTTGGTCATCCCGGCGGTGTTCAGTTTCTCGTGCGCGATCACGTCGTTCCCGGCGACGAGCGCGTTTGCGGCTTTGTGGTGGTGGTCCAGGCGCTGGCGCCGGATCTTGGCGTGCAGCCTGGCGGCCTTCCGCGCTGCGGCCCGGTGCTTCTTCGTGCGGCGTCGGGTGCGCTGGGGGAACGTCGAAAGATGCTGCTGGGCTGCGGCCAGGGCTTCGGCGGAGGATTCGAGGAAGCGCGGATTGGCGACGTGCTCACCGTTGGACGTGGTGAGGAAGTGCGTCACGCCCATGTCGATGCCGACGATGCCGCCGGTGGCGGGGAGCGGTTCGGCGGGCACCTCGTCGCAGGCGAGGACGACGTACCAGTGCCCGCCCTCGCGCTTGACCGAGATGGTCTTGGCCCGGCCGCGCACCGGGCGGTGCTGGTGCACGCGGACGTGCCCGACGCCTTGCAGGCGTAGGCGGGTTTGGGTGTCGTGCGGGGTGGAGTCCCAGCGGCATCCGTCGCCGTTCCTGGGGAAGGTCACGGTGTCGAAGTGGCCGACGCCCTTGAACCTGGGGTAGCCCGGCGTCCGACCGGCCTTCAGGCGCCGGAAGAACGCGGCGAACGCCTTGTCCAGGCGGCGCAGCGTCGCCTGCTGCGAGGAGAAGGACCAGCGGCCCTGACGCTCGGGGTCGACGGTGCGGATCTCCTTGAGCTGGGCGGACTGCTGCCCGTAGGTGACCGAGGTCTTCGAACTGTGCCGCCAGGCGTCCCGGCGTTCCTGGAGCGCGCCGTTGTAGAGCGAGCAGTGATCCCGGAGCATCTCGCTCAGGGCCCGCTTCTGGCGCGCGGTCGGGCGAAGACGGAATTTGTAGGCGCGGATCACTTCCACGCCTCCTTCTCGCCCTTCTTCCAGGGGCGCTCCCACTGGGTGTCGATGTACTCCTCCACCGTCGCCGCCGATACCGCGCCGACCGAGGCGGCGAAGTACGACGACGACCACAGTGTGGGCATCTGTGACTTCAAGTGCGGGAACTCGGCCCGCAGCACGCGGGAGGTGAGACCCTTGAACTGGTTCGCCACATAGGAGGCGGACGACTTCGGATCGTGCTTGACGGAGAGGTGCACGTGGTCCGGCATCACCTCAAGGGCGATGATCTCCCACCCGTGTTCATCCGCTTTGGCCCGGATCAGCTCGTCCAGACGTTCCGCGACCCGGCCGTCGAGGACCGGGCGGCGGTACTTCGGGCACCACACCACGTGGAGCCCGAGGTCGTACACGCCGCCGGAGAACCGGCGAACCTTCCTGGTCACAGTCACGTGATTACTATACACACTTGCTAAGTCTAGTGCGACCGAGAGGCAGTACGGGTGAACAGTGCAGATCCATGGGCCCCGCTGAGGTCAGAGCAGGGCCGAGAAGCCATTCCCCACCCCGCTCAAGCGGGGCGTCCCCCGGCTAGGTCCTGATGGCAGATATGAGTGATCACGTGGTGCTTCATGTGAAGGGGCGGGTGCTCGTCGGCGCCGACGACGTACGCGATGAGCTGTGGGTCGTGGGCGGGCGCGTCACCTACGAGAGGCCGTCGCGCTCCGGCGACGCGCTGACCGTCGAGGGGTGGGCGCTGCCGGGGCTGGTCGACGCGCACTGTCATGTGGGGCTGGACCGGCACGGACCGGTGGACGACTCGACCAGCGAGAAGCAGGCGATCGCCGACCGGGACGCCGGAACCCTGCTGATCAGGGACGCGGGATCGCCCTCCGACACCCGCTGGATCGACGAGCGCGAGGACCTTCCGAAGATCATCCGGGCGGGCCGCCATATCGCGCGCACCCGCCGCTACATCCGCAACTACGCCCATGAGATCGAGCCCGGCGACCTGGTCGCCTATGTGGCCCGAGAGGCCCGGCGGGGCGACGGCTGGGTCAAGCTCGTCGGCGACTGGATCGACCGCGAGGTCGGGGATCTGTCCGCGTGCTGGCCGCGCGGCGCGGTCGAGGCGGCGATCGCCGAAGCGCACCGGCTGGGGGCGCGGGTGACCGCGCACTGCTTCGCCGAGGACTCCCTCCGGGATCTGGTCGAGGCGGGAATCGACTGTGTCGAACATGCCACCGGGCTCACCGAGGACACGATTCCGCTCTTCGCCGAGCGCGGGGTCGCCATCGTCCCGACGCTGGTCAACATCGCCACCTTCCCCGCGCTGGCGGACGGCGGTCAGGAGCGGTACCCCGTCTGGTCCGCCCATATGCGGCGGCTGCACGAGCGCCGGTACGACACGGTCCGGTCGGCGTACGACGCCGGCGTCCCGGTCTTCGTCGGCACCGACGCGGGCGGCTCGCTGCCCCACGGTCTGGTCGCGGCCGAGGTCGCGGAACTGGTGAAAGCCGGGATTCCGCCGCTCGAGGCGCTCTCGGCGACCACCTGGGGCGCGCGGGCCTGGCTCGGCCGCCCGGGGCTCGACGAGGGCGCACCCGCGGATCTCGTGGTCTACGGCACGGATCCGCGGGCGGACGTCAGGGCGCTCGCGGATCCGCGCCGGGTGGTCGTGAACGGGCGGATCGTGGGCTGATCCGCCCGCCGTGCGGTCATCGCCGTGTTGACCGAGCGTGACTTCTCGGGGTGGACGGTCGTTAAGACCCTTTTTGTGGGATTCCCTGCACTTGACCGGCGTACGCCCTCGTCGCCTTCGAGGGCGGGGAAAAAGGGAACGTCCGTGCCTCATGAATCGAATACAGGATCGGAAACCCCTCTTTGGAGTGAACTGACGCCCAGTGTCTGGAAGTTCACTCTCAGTGCGTAAAGATGATTGGCGTCTCAGTCGCCGCATTCCACGTGTCCCCGTGGAATGCGGACGGCGTCATTCCTCTTGTGGGGGTTCCACCATCTTGAACAGCGACACCTTTCGCATGTCCGCCCGCCGTTGCGCCTCCATGACGGCCGCCGTCGCCCTCGTCGCGGCACCCGTCGCGCTCGCCGGGCCGGCGCACGCCACCGGCGGCGACGCGGAGGGCCGGGCCAGCGCGGCCGTGCTCCGCACGGGACTCGACGTCTCCCTGCTCAACAAGACCGTCAACGTTCCGCTCACCGCGTCCCTGAACGAGGTGAAGGCCCCCGCCAGCGCCGAGAAGACCGCGCTCTCCGTACAGCTCGACGGCGTCGACGGGGGCAAGCCGTTCCAGGTGCTGCGCGCTGACGTGGCCACCGCGAAGGCCACCGTCGACAAGGAGAAGTCCGAGGGCTACGTCAATCTCGCCAACGCCAAGGTCCATGTGCCCGGCCTGCCGCTGCTCTCGCTCATCGAGGTCGAGAAGGTCACCTCCAAGGCGGTCTGTCCGGCGGGCGGGAAGCCGACCGCCGAATCGAACGTCCTTGGCGAGGTGAAGGTACTCGGCAAGAAGATCACCCTGACCGCCAGCGGTCAGACCCGCGTCGAGGTGCCGGGTGTCGGCGTGGTGACCCTCGACCTCTCCCGGACCGAGACCACGAGCCGTACGGCCGCGGCCACCGCGCTCGAACTCAAGGTCGCGGTGAACCCCCTCAACCTCAACGTCGCCGAGGTGAACGGTTCCGTCACCCTGGTCGAGGCGAAGTGCGAGGCCCCCAAGGCCGCGGAGCGCGAGGAGGAGCCCGAGGAGGAGCCCGAGACGTCCGAGGAGCCCACGGCCGCTTCGACCCCCGGCATCAAGGCCCACGGCGGCGACACCCCCGTCGAGACCGAGAACCTCGCGGAGACGGGCGGCAGCTCCTCCACGATGTACATCGCCGGCGGCGCGGCCGTCCTCCTGGGCCTCGGCGGCGGCGTCATGCTCCTGAACAGGGCACGCGCCCGTAACCGGGCCTGACTCCCACAGGCGTCCCCTCGCGGGGACGGGTGCCGGGGACCCGTGGCCGGGGAGCTACGGGTCCCCGGCCACCTTCGGTCCTGTGCCGCCCTCGCCGTCACCGGGGTTCCCGCGCCGGGCTGCCGCCCTTTGCGCCGGGCCGTTCGGCAGCCGCCGGAGCCGGTGGCGTCGCGCTCAGTCCCCGACCATCGTCAGGGCCTGGTCCAGCGCCTGGAGAAAGCGGTTCGTCGTGGTGCGGTTGCGGACCGCGAGGCGGATCCAGCCGGGGCCGAGGCCCGGGAACGTGTCGCCTCGGCGGGCGGCGAACCCCAGGCGGCGCAGCCGCTCCCGTACCTCCGCGCCCCGCCGCACATGGACGAGGACGAAGGGACCCGCCGCCTCCTCCACCACCCGGACCTCGTCGAACTCCGCGAGCCCCGCGAGCAGATGGGCCCGCTCCACCGCGATCTGCCGCGCCGCCTGCTCCGCCTCCTTCAGCGCCGCCGGATCCACACACGCCTCCGCCGCCGCCAGCGCGGGAGCCGAGACCGGCCACAGCGGCTGCGCGCGCTCCAGCGCGCGGACCGTGTCGGGCTCGGCCAGCACATAGCCGATGCGCAGACCCGCGAGCCCCCAGGTCTTGGTGAGGCTCCGCAGCACCACCAGTCCCGGTACGTCCGTCCGGTCCGCCAGCGTCTCCGCCTCGTCCGGCACCGCGTCCATGAACGCCTCGTCCACCACCAGCAGCCGCCCCGGCCGGGCGAGCGAGGCGATCGCGGACGCCGGATGCAGCACCGACGTCGGATTCGTCGGGTTGCCGATCATCACCAGATCCGCTCCGTCCGGCACCGCCGCCGGATCGAGCCGGAAGCCGTCCCTCTCCCGCAGCAGCAGCCGTTCCACCTCGTGCCCGGCATCCCGCAGCGCCGCCTCGGGCTCGGTGAACTGCGGGTGCACCACCAGCGGATGACGAACCGTCAAGGCGCGGGCCAGCAGTACGAACGCCTCCGCCGCGCCCGCCGTCAGCAGCACCCGCTCCACCGGGAGCCCGTGCCGCTCCGCGACGGCTGCCCGTGCGGCCCGGCCGTCCGGGTAGGCCGCCAGAGAGGTGAGCGAGGCTGCGATACGCGTACGCAGCCAATCCGGGGGAGTACCGGCACGGACGTTGACCGCGAGATCGATCAGCCCTTCGGCCGCGTCCCGCATCTCCACGTCACCGTGATGGCCGAGATCATATGGGTCAGTGTGCGTGTGCATGGCTGCCGTGCTGGTGCCCGTGACCATGCCCGCCATGCCCGTGCCCGCCATGCCCGTGCCCGCCGTTCCCGTGACCGTGGTGGTGCCCGTCGTCGTCCGGGTGGTAGTGCGGCTGCTGCGGCATTCCGACCTTGTCCTCGAACCCCGGCAGCGCGATCCGGTACACGCACGAGTCGCAGTTCATCCGGATGTCACCGGCCACGGCCTCCCGGTACCGCTCCATCACCAGATCGAGCAACTCGTCGGTGGGACCGATCACATCGGCCGCGAAGACCTCCACCTCGGGATGCCGGGCGGCCCACTCCTTCGTCTGCGTCCGCACCCGCTCCGGCAGAATGCCCGTGAACAGGAAGTACGGCAGCACGACGACGCGCCGCGCACCCAGCCGTACACACCGGTCGAGACCGTTCGGCACATCGGGCGCGGCCAGCGACACGAACGCCGTCTCCACCCCTGCGTACCCACGCCCCTCCCAGAGCAGCCGCGCCGCCTTCAGCACCTCGGCGTTGGCGTCCGGGTCGGTCGACCCCCGGCCCACCAGCAGTACGGTCACCTCCGCCCGGTCGGCGGAGGAGTCACCGAGGGCCTCGGCTATCCGGCGCTCCAGCACCGTCAGCAGCGCCGGATGCGGTCCGAGGGGGCGGCCGTAGGTGTACGAGATCCCCGGATGCCGCTCCTTCTCCCGGGCGAGCGCCGCCGGGATGTCGCCCTTGGCGTGTCCGGCGGAGACCAGCATCATCGGCACCGCCGCGAAACGTCTCACCCCGCGCTCCACGAGTTCGGTGACGGCTTCACCGAGCGGCGGTGGCGACAGTTCGATGAAGCCCCCGGCGACGGGGAGCGAGGGGTTGCGGCGTCCCAGCTCCCGTACGAAGTCCCGGAAGGCCCCGGCCCCCGCTTCGTCTCGGGTGCCGTGGCCGGCGATGAGCAGTGCGGGCGGGGTGGTCACGCGTTCTCCTTGGGGTGAGGGTGGTACAGCAGGGCGTTGAGCGCCGCCGCGGCGACGGCGCTGCCCCCTTTCTCGGACACATTGCTGACGGCCGGGAGCCCGCTGTCGCGCAGCGCGGCCTTCGACTCGACCGCGCCGACGAAGCCGACGGGCAGACCGATGACGAGCGCCGGCTCCGCGCTCAGCGTCAGCAGCTCCTCCAGCGCGGTGGGCGCACACCCGATGACCCAGATCGCACCGGGCCCGACCTGCTCGTACGCCAGCCGCACCGCATGCGCGGAACGCGTCAGCCCCTGCCGGGCCGTGGCGTCCTTCAGCCGGCAGACGGTCTCGCGGCGGGTGATCCCGGCCGCGACCATCTCCACGTCCACGACGACGGGGGCCCCGGTGTGCAGCGCGTCGTGCGCCACGGCGAGAGAGGCTTCGTCGCAGACCAGATCCGCCGCGTAGTCCAGATCCGCGGCGGAGTGCACGACCCGCTCCACGACGGCCCGCGTCAGCGGCGGCAGCCCGGTGGTGTCCAGCCGGGCCCGCAGCCTGCGGAAGGACTCCTGTTCTATGGGGTGGACGACACGGGTCATGCGGCGGCTCCGGGGTGAGGGTCGGTGCGTGCGGTGGCGTCGGCGGATCGCGAGATCATCGGGATCTGGCCGGAAAACGATGGTCGCGTGCCGGGAATCGGGCACCGCGACCGGGCACGGTCAACTCGTGGGCGACGGTGGGTGATCAGGGCTCCGGGCTGTCGCGCCCGCCGCGGCTCGTACGCCGACGGGGTCCCGGCGGCTCGTGCGGACGGGCCGCTCGGCGGCTCGGGCACGGCCTGGGACACGGCCCCGGACGCTTCCGCGCGATACGGCTTCCGGCGCTGATCCGGCTCCCGGACGCGGCGCGGCTCCTGGACACGGTCCGGCTGCCGGACTCGCTGCGGCTGTCGGACGGCGACCGGTGCTCCCCTGTGGCACCAGGCATCGCGCAGGGCCCGTACGTGCCGGAGAGCCCGCGCGTGCCATGAAACCCGTATGCGCCGGGGAGCCCCTGCGTGCCATGGAGCCCGTACGCACCACCGGACCCCGTACGCACACCGAGCCCGGCGCGCGTCCCGCACATGGACGCGCGCCGCTGGGCTCCGGGTCATGCCCGGAGGGGTGCCCGGGATCATGACTGCCACCGATAGCCGCGCGGGGTCACCATGCGGCCCGCGATCTCGCGGGTGGCCGTGTTGCCGACCGTCACGACCGTCATCATGTCCACCGCGGAAGGATCCACTCCGGCGAGTGTCGTCACTCGGCTGGATTCATCCGGCCGGGAAGCGTTCCGTACGACGCCCACCGGAGTTCCGGGCGAGCGGTGCTCGGCGAGGATTCCGAGCGCTTTCGGAAGCTGCCAGTCGCGGCCACGGCTGCGCGGGTTGTAGAAGGTCACGATGATGTCGGCCTCGGCCGCCGCCCGTACCCGGCGTTCGATGACCTCCCACGGGGTGTGCAGGTCGGAGAGGCTGATCGACACATGGTCGTGGCCGAGCGGCGCGCCCAGGATCGCCGCCGCCGCGAGGGCCGCGGTCACTCCCGGCACGCCCACCACGTCGATGTCGTCGGACGCCTCGGCGAGTGCGGGCGACGCCATCGCGTACACCCCCGCGTCACCGCTGCCGATCAAGGCGACCGCGTGCCCCGCGCGGGCTTCGGCCACGGCCGTACGCGCGCGTTCCTCCTCCGCGCCGAGACCGGATTCCAGCACTCGGGTGCCGGGCCTGAGCAGATCGCGGATCTGGTCGACGTACTGGTCGAGCCCGACCAGCACCGACGCCCGCCGCAGTTCGTCCGCCGCCCGAGGCGTGAGCAGATCACGTGCGCCGGGCCCGAGGCCGACCACGGCGAGCCGGCCGCGCGGCGGCCTGCGCGCCACCGCGCAGGTCGCCATCGCCGCCCGCCCCTCGGGGCTCGACTTCCGCTTCGGCACGAGGAGTTCCCCGCCCCCGGCGAGGGCCGCGGCCTCCGCGACCGACGGAGTCCCCACGGCAGCGAGCGGCGCTCCGGACGGATTCGGTACGGGGATCTCCGCGAGGCGCTCGGCGGCGTACGTCACCAGCGGCACCCCGAGCCGCTCCGCCGCGCCCACGATGCCCGGCTCGCCGGCCTTGGCCTCCACCGTCGCCAACTCGGCCACGCTCAGCGCCGAAAGACCCGCTCCGCGCAGGGACTCCCCGATGAGCCCGAGGACTTCGTCCACCGGCGCTCCGCTGGACGCGCCCACCCCGACGACCAGCGACGGGGGCCGCAGGACCGCCGCCGAAGGCCCCAAATCCAGGAGCCGGTCGGTCACATGAAGCACGGCATCGGCATCGGCATTGGCATCGGCAGCGCCCGGCCTCGCGTCCGACGGCCTGGCGTCCGGCGACCCCGCGGTCGTCGCCTCCGGAACCGGCAGTTCCGCGCTCGTCGGCTCCGTGCTCGTCGGACTCACGTTCGGTGGCAGCGGCGGCAGCGGCCACACCGCGTCCGCCCGCAGTTCCACCGGCTTCCCGTCGAGCAGCGCCCGCGTCACGGACGCCACCGCGCCCTCGACCGGCAGGCCCAGTGTGTCCAGCCCCGGCACATCCGTCGCGTCCGTCGCCGTCGTCACCACCGGCTCACAGCCGAGTACTTCCGCGACCCGGCCCGCCAGTTCGTTCGCGCCGCCGCCGTGCCCGCCGAGGAGGGAGACCGCGTACCGCTGCCCCTCGTCCACGCAGACCACTCCGGGATCGGACGCCTTGTCCGCCAGCAGCGGGGCGATCAGCCGTACGGTCGCTCCCGTCGCGAGGAAGCACACCAACTGCTCGCACTCCGCGAAGGCGCGCTCCACGGCGGTCCGGACCGGGCCCTCGTACACGCGGGTGCGGCCGGGCCAGGCCGATACGAGCCGGTCGCGGGCGACGGCACCCGCCGCCGTCGCGGAGATCAGGCCGATCACTGGGTCTCTCCTTCACTGGTTCCGACGCCGACTCCTGTCGGCGGCGCTGTCGCCGTTCCTGCCGTTCCTGCCGTTCCTGCCGTTCCTGGCGTTCCTGCCGTTCCTGGCGTTCCTGCCGTTCCTGGCGTTCCTGGCGTTCCTGGCGTTCCTGGCGTCCGCCCGGTCGCCCGTACCGCGGGGCGTGCGACGGGCCGTCCCGCCGTGGGACCGGCCTCCGGCCGGGTGCCCGGATCCTCGGCCCTGTCCGCCGGGCGGTCGCCCCAGAGCAGGAAGACCGGATTGGCCGCCGCGAGCCGGGTCACATCCCCCGGCAGGGGCGCGAGCCGGGCCGAGTTCAGCAGTACACCGTCGACCGCGAAGCCCGCCCCGGTGAGGGCGGCCCGTACCGAGGGCACGCGGTCCAGCGCCGCCAGCGCGACGACCACCGTGCGCCGAGCCCGCCGCGCGCACGCGCCGACGATCGCGGGCAGATCGCCGCCACCGCCGCCGATGAACACCGCGTCCGGGTCCGGGAGGTCCGACAGCGCGGCGGGAGCGGTCCCGTGCACCGTCTGCACCTCCACGCCGTGCGCCACCGCGTTGGCCCGGATCCGGTCGACGCCGTCCCCGGACTTCTCCAGCGCGACGACCGCCGCACCGAACCGCGCACACTCCACGGCCACCGAACCGGAGCCCGCGCCGATGTCCCACACCAGTTCGCCCGTACGCGGCCCGAGGCGGGCCAGTGCGAGCGCCCGTACCTCGAACTTGGTGATCATCGAGTCGCGGTGGTCGAAGTCGCCCTCGTCCAGCGCCCATCGGGAGGGGTTCGCGGCGGGCCCGGCGACGGTGAGCTGCCCCGGAGCCAGCTTCCGGGTCTCGTCCAGGCAGAGGACCACGCTCACCGCGTCCCACGTGCGCCCGGCCGCCAGGGCCGGAGTCAGCCGTTCGACGCGCTCGTGCTCCGGATCGCCGAGCGCCGACGCCACCACCAGGGTCCGGTCCAGGCCCGCCAGCGCGGCCCCCAGCTCCGCGGGGCCCGCGCCGGGGCCGGTCAGCACCGCGGTCTTGGGGTGCGCCCGGCACACATGGACGGCGGTCCGCAGATCACGGCCGTGCGCGCTGACGACCACCGCGTCGTCCCAGGGCAGGCCGAGGCGGGCGAACGCGACCGCGACGGACGCCGCTCCGGGCCGTACGTCCAGGGCGTCCGGACCGAAACGGTCCGCCAGGATCCGTACGATCCCGAAGAACCCCGGATCTCCCGAGGCGAGCACCACCACCCCGTTCGCCTCGCCGATGCCGATGCCGATGCCGACGCCCTCGCCGATTCCCTCGCCACGACCGCCGCCACCCCCGACGGCCTCCTCGATACGGTCGAGCGCCGGGGCAAGCGGACCGAGGACCATCTGTTCGGCGGCGGTCGGCACGGGAGCCGCCGCAAGATGCCGCCGCGCCCCCACGACCAGCGTCGCGGACTCCAGAGCCGCGGCGTCCCGTACGGAGAGCGGCCCCCCGGTACCCGTGCCGATGACGGTGATCACGGCGTCGCGCCCTGGGCGCGCAACGCCTTGCGGGCGGCCGGATCGGCCTTGCGGAAGCCGTGGAAGTGGCCGGGGTGGTACAGATGCGAGCGAGTCCCCGACGAGGAGAGCGCCGGGCCGACCAGGAACAGCGTGTGCTTCCAGAGCTTGTGCTCCTTGACGGTCTCCTCCAGCGTGCCGATCGTGCAGCGCAGAATCAGCTCCTCCGGCCAGGTCGCCTGATACGCGATCACCACCGGAGTCCGCGTCGGATAGCCGCCTTCCAGCAGCTCCTGGGCCAACTGTCCCGAGCGCGCCGCCGACAGGAACAGCGCCATCGTCGTCCCGTGCCGGGCGAACTCACGCACCTCCTCGCCCGGCGGCATCGGCGTCTTCCCCCCGCCCAGCCGGGTCAGGATCACGGACTGCGCGACCTCCGGGATCGTCAGCTCCCGCTGGGCGATCGCGGCGACCGCCGAGAACGACGACACCCCCGGCACGATCTCCACCTCGATGCCCAACTCCCCGCACCGGTCGAGCTGCTCCTGGGTGCCGCCCCACAGGGCGGGGTCGCCGGAGTGGATACGGGCCACCCGCAGCCCCTCGGCACGGGCGCGCGCGTACACGGCGACCACGTCCTCCAGCGACATGGCGGCCGAGTCGAGGATCTCGGCCCCCGCACGGGCGTGGTCGAGGACGTCGGCCTGCACCAGGCTCGCCGCCCAGATGACGATGTCGGCGTCGGAGATCGCCCGCGCGGCGCGGAACGTCAGCAGATCGGCGGCACCGGGGCCGGCGCCGACGAATGTCACCTTGCCCTGTGCGCCGTGTACGGCAGCGGCCATGATCGGGTCCTCCGGGATCGAAAAATCCGTGTGTCTCGTGTGTTTCGTGTGTCTGGTGTGAAACGGGTGACTGGGGCTGCCGCGCAGGAGATACGGCGAGGTCACCGCACCGGCGAAGGCGCAGGGCGGTCTTCGTCGCGCCCGGCGTGTTCCTGATGACGCCGTCCGGCGGCCGGACGGCGCGACGCGTCACCGTGTCGCCCGAGGCGCCGAACCCGGACGACGGCCCGGATTCCGTAACGGACGACGGCCCGGATCCGGTGTCGGACGACGGCCCGGATTCCGTAACGGACGACGCCCCGGATCCGGTGCCGGACACCGGCCCGGTTCCCTGCCAGCCAGTCCGCCCGGTCTATGGGATGTCACAGCTTGCCGCCTCTGCCGCCGTCGCGTGGCGCGGGGGCGATCAGCGTCGAGAGATACGGCAGAGGCACGCCGTCCAGCTCGTCCATCTCGGACGCCTGCCGAATCGATTCACCGGGCAGTCCGAGAGCGGATCCCCACACCGCGCCCTCCGTCCGCCCGGTCTCCCGCAGCGCCGTCGCCACCTCGGCGGCCAGCCGTCCGAACTTGTACGCCACCACCGTCCCCGGCCCCTCCAGCGCCTCCTTCAGCACGGCGGCGCCGGCCGTCACCGGGACCAGCGTCAGCGGTTCGGTGCCCTCGGTCAGCACCGCGCCGCTCCGGGCCGCCAGATCCTGCATCGCAGTGATGCCCGGCACGGTCTCCACGGCCGTGCCGGGAACCAGCGCGCCGATCGTCTGCGCGAGATAGGTGAACGTTGAATACACATTGGGGTCGCCGATCGTCGCGAACGCGACACGGCCCCGCTCGCGCAGCAGCTCCGCCACCCGCGCGCCCGCCGCGTCCCAGGCGGCCTCGCGCCGGGCCCGGTCGGTGCGCTCATTGAGCGCGAACACGATCCGTACGACCTTCTCCGCGCCGACGTAGTGCAGCACGGTCGCCTCGGCGCGCCCCCGCTCACCCGTCTCCATGACGGGCACGACGACGACATCGGCCTCCCGAAGCTCCCGTACGCCCTTCACGGTCACCAACTCCGGGTCGCCGGGCCCCACTCCGACCCCGATCAGCCTGCTCATCGCGCGCACCTCTCCATGAATCGACGGGCGACACCGGGCTCCGCGGCCCAGTGCGTATGCAGATAGCTCGCATGCACGCCCCGCTGGACGAATCCCTCGGTCCGGCGCTCCGGGCGGACGAGGCCCCAGGCGGGGGCCGGCCCCGCGCCCGGTGCGATTCCGGTCCGGTGGAACTCGTGCCCGCGCAGCCTTGTCCCGGCCACGGCGAGGCAGCTGTCGCTCACCGCGACGGCCTCCCGGTACCCGAGCGTCAACCGCTCTCCCATCCGCGCGTGGGCGTCCAGCACCCCGCACATGGGCCGCTCGTCGAGTGACCGGGACAGATACAGCAGCCCCGCGCACTCGGCGGCGACGGGTCCTCCTCCGCGCGCGAACTCCGCGACCGCCTCGCGGAGCGGTTCGTTCGCCGACAGCTCCGGCGCGTACACCTCGGGGAACCCGCCTCCGACGACGATCCCGGCCGTGCCCTCGGGCAGCGACTCGTCCCGCAGCGGGTCGAAGGGGACGACGTCCGCGCCGTACGCGGTGAGGAGTTCGAGCTGCTCGGCGTACGAGAACGTGAACGCGGGCCCGGAGGCCACGGCCACCACCGCCCGCCCGCCCTTCCCCGACGGGTCCTGGGCGGTACTCAGTCGGGAGCCCGCGCTCCACGGCCCGGCGGAGCCCGCGCTCCACGGCCCGGCGGAGCCCGCGCTCCACGGCCCGGGCGAACCCGCGCTCCACGGCTCGCCGCCCACGGCGTCCCAGCTCGGCGCGGACCGCGCCAACTCCATCAGCGCCCCCAGATCGCAGCCCCGCCGCACCAGATCGCCCATCGCCGCCACCGAGGCCACCGCGTCCGCCCGCCGCTCCGCCACCGGCACCAATCCCAGGTGCCGCGAGGGAACCGCGACCTCCGCACCCCGCCGCAGCACGCCCAGCACCGGCACCCCGGAACCCTCCAGCGCCTCCCGCAGCAGCGCCTCGTGACGGTCGGAGCCGACCTTGTTGAGGATCAGGCCGCCGATCCGGACCATCGGGTCGAAGGAGACGAAGCCGTGCACCAGCGCGGCCACCGACCGCGACTGCGACGACGCGTCGACGACGAGCACCACCGGGGCGCGCAGCAGCTTGGCGATCTGCGCGGTGGAGGCCAGCTCGCCTTCGCCGGCCACACCGTCGTACAGCCCCATCACGCCCTCCACCACCGCCACATCGCACCCCGCCGCGCCATGCGCGAACAGCGGCGCCATCAGCTCCGTACCGCACAGATAGGCGTCGAGGTTCCGGCCGGGGCGGCCCGTGGCCAGCGCGTGGTAGCCCGGATCGATGTAGTCGGGACCCACTTTGTGCGGGGACACGGCGAGTCCCGACGCGGCGAAGGCCGCCATCAGGCCGGTCGCGACGGTGGTCTTGCCGCTGCCGGAGGACGGCGCGGCGATGACGAGTCGTGCTACCACTCGATACCCCGCTGGCCCTTCTGACCGGCGTCCATCGGATGCTTCACCTTCGACATCTCGGTCACGAGATCGGCGAAGTCGATCAGCTCCGGGGGAGCGTTACGGCCGGTGATCACCACATGCTGGTTACCGGGACGGTCCCTCAGCACGGAGAGCACCTCGGCGGTGTCCACCCACCCCCAGTGCATGGGGTAGGCGAACTCGTCGAGGACGTACAGCCGGTACGTCTCGGCCGCCAGATCGCGTTTGACCTGCTCCCAGCCCTCGCGGGCGGCCTCCTCGTTGTTGAGCTGCCGGTCGCGCTGCACCCATGACCAGCCCTCGCCCATCTTGTGCCAGTCGACCGGGCCGCCCTCGCCGGACGCCCCGAGCACCTTCAGCGCGTTCTCCTCGCCGACCTTCCACTTCGCGGACTTCACGAACTGGAACACCCCGATCGGCCATCCCTGATTCCAGGCGCGCAGCGCGAGCCCGAACGCGGCCGTCGACTTGCCCTTGCCGATGCCCGTGTGGACGACGACGAGCGGACGGTTGCGGCGCTGGCGCGTGGTGAGTCCGTCGTCCGGTACGACGGACGGCTGTCCCTGCGGCATTACGCGACCCTCCTGCCCGAACGGGAAACGGAACCGGAACCGGCCCTCAGACCAGACCCGGACCCAGCCGCAGCCCCTGAACCGGACCCAGCCCCAGCCCTGAGACCGGACGTGGACCGGGATCCCGAGCGAGCCCCCGAACCCGCGGCCCGAACGTCCCTCACCAGCCCGGAGATCGCGTCCGCCCGCAACTCGTCGAGCGACACAGCCGCCCCCTGAAGATCACCGGCGAGCGTGCCCGCGAGCCCCAGCCGCACCGGCCCCGACTCGCAGTCCACCACGATCGCGGCCGTCCCCTCGGCGGCGTGCAGCCGCGCGGCGCGCGACGCCAGCGCCAGCGGGTCGGGCCCACCGGTCGCCCGGCCGTCGGTCACCACGACCAGCAACGGCCTGCGCGAGGGATCGCGCATCCGCTCCACCCGCAGCACGTCACGCGCCCTCAGCAATCCGGCCGCCAGCGGCGTCCGCCCGCCCGTCGGCAGCAGCGCGAGCCGGGCCGCCGCCGTGTCCACCGACGAGGTCGGCGGCAGCACCACCTCGGCGTCCCGGCCCCGGAAGGTGACCAGCCCGACCTTGTCCCGGCGCTGATACGCGTCCAGCAGCAGCGACAGCACGGCCCCCTTCACCGCGCTCATCCGCTGCCGGGCCGCCATCGAACCGGACGCGTCCACCACGAACAGCACCAGATTGGACTCGCGCCCCTCCCGTACCGCCTGCCGCAGATCGTCCCGGCGCACGACCAGCCCGTTGCCCGAACGTCCCCGCGCCCGCTGGTACGGGGCCGCCGCCCGCACCGTCGCCGCCAGATGCAGCTTGGTGAGCGCGCCCCGAGGCCGCCGCGCCCCCGTCGTCCGGCCGTGCTCGGCACGGGAGCGCGACCGCCTGCCCGCCGCGCCCTCGCCCGTTCCCGGCACGGTCAGCTCCTTCGTACGGAACGGTTCCCCCGTCGCGGCAGCCCGCTGCTCACCGCCGCCTCCGCCCGCGCCCTGGGACGGCTCCTCCCCGCCGCCGGCCTCCGGCGACGCCGGCGCGTCGCCCGGCGGCGAAGCGCCGGGCCCGTCCTGCGGCGGCAGCCCACCGCCGCCATCCGGATCTGTATCCGGATCTGTATCCGGATCTGTGTCTGGATCCGGATCGGGCTCCGGATCCGGGTCGTCGTCCCCGGAGGGGCTGTCGCCGGACCCGCCGAACTCCTCCAGCGTCTCGTCGAGCCTGTCCTCGTCCAGACCTGGGGCGTCGAACGGATTCCGGCGGCGCCGGTGCGGCAGCGCCAGCAGCGCCGCCTGCCGTACGTCCTCGGCCAGTACCTCCGTACGCCCCGCCCAGGCGGCCAGCGTGGCGGCGGTCCGCGCCATCACGATGTCCGCCCGCATCCCGTCCACCTCGAACGCCGAACACGTCGCCGCGATCTGCCGCAGCGCCCCGTCGCCCAGCCGGACCTCGGGCAGCAGCGCCCGCGCCGCCGCGATCCGCGCCCGCAGCGCGTTCTCCTCACCGGTCCAGCGGGCGGCGAAGGCCACCGGATCGTCGTCGTACGCGAGTCGCCGCCGTACGACCTCCACCCGCTCGTCGGGATCCCGCGAGGCCGCGACCTCCACGGTCAGCCCGAACCGGTCCAGCAACTGCGGCCGCAGCTCGCCCTCTTCGGGATTCATGGTCCCGACGAGGAGGAAACGGGCGGCGTGCCGCACGGAGACGCCCTCGCGCTCGACATGGGAAGCGCCCATGGCCGCCGCGTCCAGCAGAACGTCGACCAGATGGTCGTGCAGCAGGTTCACCTCGTCGACGTACAGAATCCCGCGGTGCGCGTCCGCCAGCAGCCCCGGCTCGAAGGCTTTCACCCCCTCCGACAGGGCGCGCTCGATGTCCAGCGCACCGACGAGCCGGTCCTCCGACGCGCCGACGGGCAGTTCCACCATCCGCGCGGGCCGGTCCGTCCCCGGGCCCGCCTCGTGCGGCCCGTCCGGGCACCGGGGATCGGGCGCGGCCGGATCGCAGGAGAACCGGCACCCGGCGACCACCGGCACCTGGGGTATCAGCGCCGCCAGGGCACGCACGGCGGTGGACTTGGCGGTCCCCTTCTCGCCGCGCACCAGCACCCCGCCGACCCGCGGGGACACCGCGTTCAGCAGCAGCGCCAGCCGCAGGTCCTCCTGGCCGACGATCGCCGTGAACGGGTAGGGCGTGCTCATTCGTCCCCCTCCAAGTCACCTTCGAGTTCGAGATAGGTCCGGCGCAGCCGCTCCAGCGTGTCCGCGTCCGGTTCGGCCCACAGGCCCCGCTCGGCCGCCTCCAGTAGCCGTTCCGCGATGCCTCTGAGCGCCCAGGGGTTGGACTTCTTCATGAAGTCGCGGTTCTCGGGGTCGAAGACGTACTCGGCGCTGAGCTTCTCGTACATCCAGTCGTCGACGACCCCCGCCGTCGCGTCGTACCCGAACAGGTAGTCCACGGTCGCGGCCATCTCGAAGGCGCCCTTGTAGCCGTGCCGCCGCATCGCCGCCATCCAGCGCGGGTTGACCACCCGCGCCCGGAACACCCGATGCGTCTCCTCGCCCAGCGTGCGCGTCCTCACCTGGTCGGGGGTGGCGCTGTCGCCGACGTACGCCTGTGGGGACTCGCCCGTCAGATGGCGCACCATCGCCACCATGCCGCCGTGGTACTGGAAGTAGTCGTCTGCGTCGACGAGATCGTGCTCACGGGTGTCGACGTTCTTCGCCGCCACCGCGATCCGCCGGAACGCCGTCTCCATGTCCCCGCGCGCCGCCCGCCCGTCCAGCCCGCGCCCGTACGCGTAGCCGCCCCACACCGCGTACACCTCGGCGAGGTCGGCGTCCGACGTCCAGTTCCGCGCGTCGATCAGCGGCAGCAGACCCGCCCCGTACGCACCCGGCTTGGAGCCGAAGATCCGGGACGTGGCCCGCCGCCGGTCGCCGTGTTCCGCCGTGTCCGCGTCCGCGTGCGCCCGTACGTAGTTGGACTCGGCGGGCTCGTCCAGTTCCGCCACGGCCCGCACCGCGTCGTCGATGAGGCCGACGACATGAGGGAACGCGTCCCGGAAGAAGCCGGAGATCCGGACCGTCACATCGATACGGGGACGGCCCAGCTCCGCCGGCGGTACCACCTCGAAGCCGGTCACGCGCCGGGACGCGTCGTCCCACACCGGACGGCAGCCCAGCAGGGCGAGGATCTCGGCGATGTCGTCGCCCTGGGTGCGCATCGCGGAAGTGCCCCAGACGGTGAGGCCGACCGACTTCGGATACGCGCCCGTGTCCGCGAGGTAGCGGGCCACCAGCGAGTCCGCGAGCGACTGGCCCACCTCCCACGAGAGCCGGGACGGAATCGCCTTCGGGTCGACCGAGTAGAAGTTCCGGCCCGTCGGAAGGACGTTGACCAGACCACGGGTGGGCGACCCGGACGGACCGGCCGGAACATAGCCGCCGTCCAGGGCGTGCAGGACGTTCCCGATCTCGTCCGTCGTACGGGCGAGCCTGGGCATCACCTCACGGCAGGCGAACTCCAGCACGGCGACCGCGTCCGGCACCTCGGCGTCCAGCACCTCCCGTACGAGAGCGCTCACCTCGGCCGTCTCCCAGCCGCGCGCCTCCATGCCCTCGGCCAGCGCCCGGCACAGCCGCTCCAGCAGATCGATCGCGTCCGCACCCGTCCGCGCCGGCCCCTGAACCAGGGCGGTCAGCCCGTCGGGGATCTTGACCGGCGCTCCCGGCTCGGCCAGCAGCTCCTTCTCCACCAGACCGAAGCGGGCGGCGAGGCAGGCCCGCAGACCCGGCAGCGCGTTCGCCTGCCCGCCCCAGACCTGGGAGGCGCGGAGCACGGCCAGCACCAGATTGACGCGGGCCTCAGCCACCGGACCGCCGCCCAGCACATGGAGGCCGTCCCGGATCTGGACGTCCTTGATCTCGCAGAGATAGCCGTCGATGTGCATCACGAACTCGTCGAAGGCGTCGTCGCCGGGCTGCTCGTCGACGTGGAGGTCGTGATGCAGCTCGGCGGCCTTCACCAGCGTCCAGATCTGGGCCCGCACCGCCGGGGCCTTCGCCGGGTCGAGATCGCTGACCAGCGCGTACTCGTCCAGGAGCTGTTCCAGCTTGGCGAGATCGCCATAGGTGTCGGCGCGCGCCATCGGCGGCACCAGATGGTCCACGACCGTGGCGTGGCCACGGCGCTTGGCCTGGGTGCCCTCGCCGGGGTCGTTGACGATGAAGGGGTAGACGAGCGGCAGTTCACCGAGGACGGCGTCGGGGCCGCAGCCCGCCGACAGTCCGAGACCCTTGCCCGGCAGCCACTCCATGGTGCCGTGCTTGCCCATGTGGACGACGGCGTCGGCCCCGAAGGACTCCTCCAGCCAGCGGTAGGCCGCCATGTAGTGGTGTGACGGAGGCATGTCCGGGTCGTGGTAGATCGCGATCGGGTTCTCGCCGAAGCCGCGCGGCGGCTGGATCATCACGACGACGTTCCCGAACCGGAGCGAGGCGAGCACGATCTCGTCGCCGTCGACGTAGAGCGAGCCCGGCGGCTCGCCCCAGTGCTCCAGCATGCCCTCGCGCAGCGCGGGATCCAGGGCGTCGAACCAGGCCCGGTAGTCGGCGAGCGGCACGCGCGCGGGGGCGGCCGCCAACTGCTCCTCGGTCAGCCACTCCACATCGTGGCCGCCCGCCTCGATGAGCCGGTGGATCAGCTCGTCGCCGTCGTCCGGGTGGCCGTCCACCGCGTAACCGGCGTCCCGCAGCGCGTTGAGGACCCGTACGGCCGAGGCGGGGGTGTCCAGACCGACCGCGTTGCCGACGCGCGAGTGCTTCGTCGGATAGGCGGTGAACACGAGCGCCAGCTTCTTCTCGGCGTTCGGCTTCTGCCGCAGCCGGGCGTGGCGGACCGCGATCCCGGCGACCCGCGCCGCCCGCTCGGGGTCGGCGACGTACACCGGAACACCGTCGGGGCCCTGCTCCTTGAAGGAGAACGGGACCGTGACGATCCGCCCGTCGAACTCGGGGATCGCGACCTGCATGGCCGCGTCCATGGGGGAGAGGGCGGCGTCCGACGCCTCCCAGACGGCGCGGGACGAGGTGAGGCAGAGCCCTTGCAGCACGGGCACGTCCAGCTCGGCGAGCGCCCCGATGTCCCACGCCTCCTCGTCCCCGCCCGCGCTCGCCCTGGACGCCGTGGCCCCTCCGGCCGCGAGGACCGTCGCGATCAGCGTGTCCGCCGTGCCCAGCAGCTCGTACAGCCGGGGGTCGGCGTCCCGCAGCGAACCGACGTACACCGGAAGGGCGTTGGCCCCCCGCGCCTCGATCCGCTCACAGAGGACGTCCACGAACGACGTGTTCCCGGACAGCTCGTGCGCCCGGTAGAAGAGCACACCGACCGTGGGCCGACCCTCCGTCCGCTCCCGCGAGCCGTGCACGCCCCACTCGGGCATCTTCCGGGGCTCGGCGCTCTGTCTGACGCGTTCCGCCCCCACCGGCCCGGCGCCGGTCAGCAGCACATCCTGGACGAGGAACCGGGCCAGCTCGGCGAGGTTGCCCGGACCGCCCTCCACGAGATACCGCAGCGCCTCGGCCACCGCGCCCGCGTGGACCGTCGACTCGGCCATCAGCTCCGCGTCGGGGACGGACTCCCCGCCGAGCAGCACGGTCGGGATCCCGGACTCCCTGAGCACGGCGAGCCCCTCCTCCCAGGCGCGCCGGCCGCCCAGCAGCCGTACGACGGCGATGGACGAGCCCTCGATCAGCGCGGGCAGTTCACCGGCGGCGTCGATACGGGTCGGGTTGCCTATCCGGTACGGAGCGCCGGACGAACGGGCCGCCAGCAGATCCGTGTCGGCGGTCGACAACAACAGCACTGTGCTCATACGGGTGCTCCGAAGTCTCTCGGGTCGCCGGGCGCGCCGGGCGGGATGAAAGGAAGGTCCTCGGGCGCGCCCCGCTCGATGAGCCGCATGAGCGCGTCCGTGTCAACGTGTTCTTCGACGAGGTCGCCGAGCCGGTCCAGCTGCTCTTCCCGCAAGGCCGCGAACGAGGTGTCCGGGGCGGGGACGAAGCGCCGGCCGGCGGCACTCGCGACCTGCCGCAGGAACTGCCGCCGGAAGCCGTCGCTCTCCAGTGAGCCGTGCCAGTGGGTGCCCCACACGGCGCCGACCCGGCAGCCCTCCTCGCCGTGGCCGTCGACGCCGGAGGTACCAGAAACCCCAGAAATGCCGGAGATGGCAGAAGCACCGGAGACGCCAGAGATGAACGCCTCACCGCCCAGGACCTCGGCGACGCCGTGGTGGATCTCGTACCCCTCCACGGGTTCGCCGAGCGCCGTGCCGGCCGGTCTCGCGAGCGTCTTGTCGGCCGCGAACCGCACCCGCACGGGCAGCAGTCCCAGACCGGTCACCGAACCCGCCCGTGACTCGACGTCGTCCTCGATGCGCTCGCCGAGGATCTGGAACCCGCCGCAGATGCCCAGCACGGGACGGCCCTCGGCCGCCCTGCGCGCCAACTCCCGCGCGAGCCCCCGCTCCCTCAGCCACTCCAGCGCGCGGACCGTGCCACGGGTTCCCGGCACGATCACCAGATCCGCGTCGCCCAACTCCTCGGGCCGGTCCACGAACCGTACGACGACGCCCGGTTCGGCGGCCAGCGCGTCCACGTCCGTGAAGTTGGACATCAGCGGCACCGCGCACACCGCGATCCGCAGGATCTCCTCGCCGACGGGCGGGGCGACGACCGACTCGCGCACGGCTCCCCGCAGGGAGACGCGCAGCCCGTCCTCCTCGTCGATGCCGAGCCCGTGCGCGTACGGCAGGACCCCGTACGTCCGCCGCCCGGTGAGCCCTGTGAGCATGTCGAGTCCGGGCTCCAGCAGCGAGACGTCACCGCGGAACTTGTTGACGAGATACCCGGCGACCAGCCGCTGGTCCTCACGGCCGAGGAGCGCGGTGGTGCCGAAGAAGGAGGCGAAGACGCCGCCGCGGTCGATGTCCCCGACGACGAGCACCGGGAGGTTCCCGGCTCTCGCGATGCCCATGTTCACGAGGTCCGTACGCCGCAGATTGATCTCGGCCGGAGACCCGGCCCCCTCGCAGATCACGGCCTCGTACGTGCCCCGCAGCTCCTCCAGGCACTCCACGACGGTGGAGAGCAGCGCCTCCCGCCGACCGCCGCGCAGCCCCGTGCCGGGCGACGCGGCCGCCGCCCCCGGTCCCTGGCGCGTCGCGGGCTCGGCGCTTCCGAAGAATCCGCGCGCGCTCAACTCCCCGACGGGTCGGCCCAGCAGGACGACCTGGCTGCTGCGGTCGCTCCCCGGTTTCAGGAGTACGGGGTTCATCAGCGCGGTCGGCTCCACACGGGCGGCCTGCGCCTGCATGGCCTGGGCCCGCCCGATCTCCGCGCCGTCACGGGTCACGAAGGAGTTGAGGGACATGTTCTGTCCCTTGAACGGAGCCACTTTCACGCCCTGGCGTGCGAGCCAGCGGCAGATTCCCGCCGTGACCACGCTCTTGCCCGCGTCGGACGTCGTTCCGGCGATCAGCAGCCCGCCGCCCCGCCTGCGACCGGTCATCGGGTCCCTCCCCTCGTCGCCCTCGTCTGTGCGCTTCGCCCCGCGACCCGCTGGAGAAGCAGCCGGGCGGCGATGCTCGTGCCCAGCGCCAGCAGGCCCACCCGTCGCGACAGCCGGGCCGCCCGCTCGATGTCCCCGACGGCGACCGGGCGTCCACCGCCGTTGAGCACGGGCCGGTGCTCCACCCGCCCGCCGTACGAGAGCGTTCCCCCGAGCCGTACGCCGAGGGCTCCCGCGAACGACGCCTCGACGGGCCCGGCGTTCGGGCTCGGATGCCGGCGGCCGTCGGCGCGCCAGGCCCGGACCGCTCCTCGCGGGTCGTCGCCCGCGAGTGCGGCGAGTGCCGCCGTCAGCCGTGCGCCCGGCGCGCCGGTGAGGTCGTCGAGGCGTGCCGAGGCCCAGCCGAACCGCAGGTAGCGGGGCGACTTGTGTCCCACCATCGCGTCGAGCGTGTTGACGGCCCGGAAGCCCACCAGACCGGGCACGCCCGCCAGGGCGCCCCACACCAGCGCGCCGACCACGGCGTCGGAGGTGTTCTCGGCGACGGATTCGACGACGGCGCGGGCGATTCCGGGTCCGTCCAGGGACTTGGGATCGCGGCCGCACAGATGGGGAAGCCGCTCGCGGGCCGCCTCGATGTCACCCGCGGCGAGCGCGTCCGCGACGGCGCGGGCCTCGCGCACCAGGGACGTACCGCCCACGACGGTCCAGGTGGCCGCGGCGGTCAGCGCCACGGACGCGGCCGGAGCGCGGCGAGCGGCGCGCGAGAGGAACACGGCCCCCGCGGCCGCGCCCCCGGCGCAGACGAGGGTGTGCAGCGCGCCCCAGCCGCGGTGGTCACGCCACAGGACGCGCTCGACGGCGCCCGCGGACCTCCCGAACACGGCGACGGGATGTCCCCGGCGGGGATCGCCGAGCAGCAGGTCGCCGGTGAGGCCGAGGGTGGCGCCGTACGCGAATACTCGGTCGGCACGCATGGATCAGGCGGGTGTCTCGCCTCGGGGGGCCGGTGAAATCGGTGCTGTACTCAGTGCTCTGGGGGCAGGAGCTGAACCGCAGCCGCGCATGGCGAAATGTCCTCACTCAGGGTGTCCGCGCCCTGGTTCGACGTGACCGACGGTGAGAGTTCCTGGCTTCCGGGGGTGTTCCCCGGTCACAGTGGCGGGACCGCGCCGGATTCGCACCGGCTTCCTCTGTTTCCGTCGTGATGGCTCCGGCAGTCCACCACGCTCCGAGAACACCCGTCAACTCGCCCTTGACCTGCGAAGGGTCAGTGTGCTGAGCCCCACAGTCGGACGACGGCCGGGCCGGGCGCGTCAAGGGCGCCCGGCCCGGCCGGGTGGAACGTATGGCGGTGCGTGTGCGGGTCGCGCGACCTGTACAGCGGGGTGCGGGTGTGCGGGGTGCGGGGGGATCCGTACGTCAGGTGATGATCAGATAGATCCCGTACGCCACGGCCGCCGCGCAGAGCCCGAAGCAGGCGTACGCGCCGGTGCGCGCGAGGGCGGTGGAGCCGCCTCCGGCTTCCGTCGCCTCCTGCTTGCTGAGGGCCACCACGCCGACGGCGAAGAGGCCCACCACGACGACGGTCGAGACGAGGCTCACGCCGAAGACGGATCCGAGGGCTGCCCAGTCGATTTTCATTGCTGATCCGTCCTTACACCGCGGCCCGGCTCGCCGGACCCGCTTCGGGGGCCGAGGGAGCGGGGGACGGGATGGTGGTCTTGAGTTCGTCCTGGGCGATGGCGGCGTCGACGCCCGCGGGCCCGTCGCCGTGGTCGGTGTCGTTGACGTTGGTGTGGTCGACCACCTGACGGCGGGAGATCAGCCAGATCCAACCGCTCGACGCGACCAGGAAGACCGCGACGACCGCGACTCCCCAGTCGCCCTGCTTGGTCACGAACTCCGAGCCCGCGGCGACCAGCGCGGCGGCCGGCAGCGTCAGACCCCAGGCGACGAACATCCGGGTGGCGGTGGACCAGCGGACCACCCCGCCCTTGCGGCCGAGGCCCGCGCCCATCACGGCGCCGGAGCAGGAGTGCGTGGTGGAGAGCGAGAAGCCGAGGTTGGACGAGGCGAGGATGACGCTGGCCGCGCTGGTCTGGGCGGCGAAGCCCTGCTGCGGCTGGAGGTCGGTCAGGCCCTTGCCCATGGTCCGGATGATGCGCCAGCCGCCGAGGTAGGTGCCGAGCGCGATGGCGACGCCCGCGGAGACGATGACCCACATCGGGGGGTTGGAGCCGGGGGAGAGCACACCGCCGGCCACCAGGGCCAGCGTGATGATGCCCATCGTCTTCTGGGCGTCGTTGGTGCCGTGGGCGAGGGAGACCAGACCCGCCGAGGCGATCTGACCCGCCCGGTATCCCTTCTCGGTGCCCTTCGCGCCCGCCTTCTGGCCGATTCGGTACGTCAGCCGGGAGGCGAGGTACGCGGCGATGCCGGCGACCAGCGGGGCGGCGACGGCGGGGATCAGCACCTTGGTGACGACCGTGCCGCCGTTGACGCCGCTGATACCGACCGAGGCGATGGTCGCGCCTATCAGACCGCCCATGAGGGCGTGTGAACTGCTGGACGGCAGGCCGATCAGCCAGGTCGCCAGATTCCACAGGATGGCGCCGACGAGCGCCGCGAAGATGACTTCTGGGGTGATGCCTGACTCGTTGACGATGCCGCTGGAGATCGTCTTCGCGACCTCCACCGACAGGAACGCGCCGACGAGGTTGAGCACGGCGGACATGGCCACCGCGGTCTTGGGTTTCAGGGCGCCGGTCGAGATGGTCGTCGCCATCGCGTTGGCGGTGTCGTGGAAACCGTTCGTGAAATCGAACACGAGAGCTGTCACGATCACGATCGCGAGCAGCAGCGTGATGTGTTCCATTTACCCAGGCAATCTTTGGGGGTCAGTGGCTCGCTGAACGTAGGTAACCTGGGTGAACAGAAGATGAACTGAGACGGGACTTGGGGTGTCTCCAACCGGTTCTCGTCATTCCGTTTTCTCTCTCGCGGGGCCGGTTTTCCGGCTCCGGAGGCTCGAAGGGGGAGAGAAGCGGCTTTCATGCGGTTTTATGGTGATCTGCGTCACCGTGCCTCTGTTCACTTCTCTGATTCCGGTATCTGATACCGGGGCCCTCCGCGGCGGACCGTCCGCGGCGGTTCGCGCCGTCGCCGCACGCCGGTCGGCGGAACCGCCACGCCGTCCGGTTCGACGCCGTCCGGATCCCCGCTCCGGGGCCGGGGGCATCGCCCGCCGCCACCCGGACGGCGGCCCTCCACTGGCACCCCGGCGCCCGCGTGCCGACACTGGAACCGTGCGCCCGGCAACCGCGACGGCTACAGCCGTCACCACCCTGATAGGCATCGGCACGGCGGCGGTCGTGGCCGCCCGGTACGCGGGCGACGCCGCCCTCAAGGCGTCCCCGAGCCGCCCCCTGCCCGGCGACCCCCGGCTCACCGTGCACGGCACCGCGGCGGGCACGGTGACCCTCACCCGCAGCCTCGCCTCGCTGCGCCCCGGCACGTACGGCCTCGACGGCGACGGCGTCCACGCCGTCGTCGGCCCGGTGTTCGAGGGAGCCCCGCACGACGCCGACGCGGTCGTGCGCCGTCTGGAGCAGGTCGCCCACGGCAGCCTGGAGCCCGGCACCCGGGTACGGCTGACCCCGCGACTCCACCTCGGCAGCCCGGCCGACGCGCTCGGCATCGACCACGAGGACGTCGCCGTCCCCGGAGAACTCGGCCCCCTGCCGTCCTGGTTCGTGCCGGGCCCCCGCGATACCTGGGTGATCGCCGTGCACGGCCTCGGCGCCACCCGCGAACACCCCATGAACCTTCTGCCCTTCCTGCACGGCAGACGCGTGCCCGTGCTCGGCCTCGGCTACCGGGGCGACCCCGACGCGCCCCGTTCCCCCGACGGACTCGGGCACCTCGGCGACTCCGAGTGGCGCGATCTCGACGCCGCCCTCCGCTTCGCCGTACGGAACGGGGCCGCGCGCGTGGTCCTGTACGGCTGGTCCACCGGGGCCACCATGGCGCTGCACGCCGCCGCGGACTCGGTGCTGCGCGACCGGATCAGCGGCCTCGTCCTCGACTCGCCCGTCCTCGACAAGGCCGCCACCCTGCGCGCCCTGGCCGCCGCCCGCCACACCCCCGGACCCCTGCTCCCGCTCGCCGTGAGAGCGGCCCGGAGCAGAGCGGGACTGAACGGCGGCGGACCGCTCGCCCCGGACTGCGCGTACGCGGTCCGGGTGCCGACCCTGATCTTCCACGGCCCCGACGACACCGTCGCCCCCTGGGCGCCCTCCCGCGGACTCGCCGCAGGCCGCCCCGACCTCGTCACCCTCCACACCGTCCTCAACGCCCCGCACGCGGCCATGTGGAACGCCGACCCGGCCCGTTACGAAGAGACGCTCCGCCGCTTCCTCACCCCTCTGATGTAGCCGGTGGCCCGGCGGTGACGGAGCCCGTCGGCCGGGCCCCTGGGGCCCTGTCCCGCCCGAGCGGACTGCGCCCGATAAATGTATTCACCACTAGGTTCCGTTTGGGCTTTCCGGCCGTCAACGGGAAGACTGCTCCCTGTGACGTCCCGAAAGCCTGATGAGCAATTGGCGCGCAACTCCAGACTCCGGCTTGTCCGCCCGCGGCCCCTGGCCACCGCCCGCCGGGCCGTGACGACCCGGCGTACCCGGCCGGCCCCGAGGCCCCCCGAGGGCACACCGCCTCCCGCCGAACTGGCCCGCCAGGCCAGAGAAGTCCTCGCCGACGCCGTGCGGATCGCCCGCTGGGCCGCCGTCGAACGCGATCCGAGCACCGCACCGCTCGCCGACCGTGCCGAGGAACGGGCCGCCGCCGCACTGGAGTTGACGACCGCTCAGGTGCGCGCGGGCTGGGACCGCGCCCGCCTGGCCGGCCTCGTCGAACTGCACGGCGACACCGCCCGGCCCGGCTGGCGGCTGCGTGCCTGGGACCGTGACGACATGGCCGTACTGCGCGGCTGGGTCGCCCTCTTCGACGCCTGGTCCCTGGTCCACCCGGCCCCCGGCGAGGTCGCCCCCACCGCCGTCGCGGAGGTCGTCGAAGCCGTCCCCCAGCTTCTCTCCCTGCTCCAGCTCTCGGCCGGTCCGGTCCTCGTGCCCGCCCTGCTCGACCTGCTGGAGCAGCGCGTCGCGGAACTGCGCGAGGAGCGCTGCGAGGTCCCGTACGACCCCCAGGACCAGCTCGGCCGGCTCGTGCCCGCCGCCGCGCCTTCGGACGGCTCCGTGCCCACGGGTGACGCCGGTCCCGGCGCGGGAGCGGACGCGGCCGCGGCAGCCGCCGTCCCCGAGCCCCCGGCCCCCGCCACCGCCGTCCTCCGCACCGGCCCCGCGGCCGATGTTGCCACCGCGCCGGACGTCCCCGCCGCACCCCTTCTCGACTGGGCCCTCGACGGCCTGGCCGCCGTCGGGGCGCTGACCCTCGACAGCGGCCGGTCCGCCACCCTCACCCCCCTCGGGAACTGGGCGGTCTGGGTCAAACTGGAGCAGATCTGCGTCGCCGCCCAGAGCCCGGCCGGCAACATCGAGCAGTCCGCCGACGACATGCTCCGCGGCTGCGCCCGTCTCACCCCGGGGCCCGCCCGCGCCGAGTACCGCGCCTGGCTCGCCGCCCGCCCGGTCTCCAGCGCCGTCGCCGAACTGCTGACCGTCGCCAGGGGCGAGGACGCCCTGCTCCGCGGACTCGCCTTCGAGGCGCTGCGCGCCGTCGGAGCCCCCGCGGAGGCCGAGGTCCGCGCCGCCTCCGACGAGCCCTCGCTGCGCCCCTACGCCCTGCTCTGGATCGCCGAGTACGACGGCATGGACCCCGAGGACGCCCCCGACATCCTCACCCGTGAGGAAGCCACCTGGCTCTGGGTCGACACGGCCGCCGCGGTCGCCGACCACGGGGAGCCGCAACTGCTGCTGCGCCACCTCGACTCCGCGGTCCAGGGCACGGTCCCGGCGCTCCTCGAAGAGGTACGGGCCGGAGGCCACCCCCGCACCGTTCAGGTCCTGGTCGCGCTGGCCGCCGCGCACCCCGATCCGGCCCTCGCCAAGGCGGTGCGCCGGGCGGCGTTCCAGGTCCACACCGGAGGCGCGTAGACCGCGCCGCCGCCGTCCCGTCCGCCGGGGCTCCGGCCAGGACCAGGAGCCCCGGCCACCGGACGGTCGTCGCCACGGGCGGACGGCCGCGAATCCTCTCAGGGCCGTCCCGGCCGGCCCGTCGGCGCTGTTCCGGCGGCCCCGCTTCCGCCGGCCCGTGCCTCGGGCCCGTTTCCGCCGGCCCGCGCGTTCGGGCGGCACGTGCGGCCCGCCGTGGCATCGCCCTTCTCGCCGCGCCGCCCTCTTCCCGGTTCGGGTGAAGGCAAAACCACTTGCACGCCCCCGTTAGACTGGCCCCTATGGCCATTCTCCTCGTGCATTAGACGGCGTCGAACCATCGCACGCCCTCCCTTCCGCCGTCCGTACCGCCCCGCCGCCCTGGAGTCTGTCCGTGATCACCGCTTCCGGCATCGAGTTGCGCGCCGGCGCCCGCGTCCTCATCGAGTCCGCTTCCTTCCGTGTCGCCAAGGGCGACCGCATCGGTCTGGTGGGCCGTAACGGCGCCGGCAAGACCACCCTCACCAAGTGCCTCGCCGGCGAGGGCATCCCCGCCGCCGGCACCATCGCCCGCTCCGGCGAGGTCGGCTATCTGCCGCAGGACCCGCGCACCGGCGATCTGGAGACCCTGGCGCGCGACCGCATCCTCTCCGCACGGGGACTCGACACCGTGCTGAAGAAGATGCGCGAGAACGAGGACCGGATGGCGAACGGCCAGGGCGCCACCCGTGAGAAGGCGATGAGGAGGTACGAGCGCCTGGAGACGGAGTTCCTGACCAAGGGCGGTTACGCCGCCGAGGCCGAGGCCGCCACCATCGCCGCCGCGCTCGGGCTCCCCGACCGGGTGCTCGGCCAGCCCCTCCACACGCTCTCCGGCGGCCAGCGCCGCCGGGTCGAGCTGGCGCGCATCCTCTTCTCGGACGCCGACACCCTGCTGCTCGACGAGCCGACCAACCACCTCGACGCCGACTCCATCGTCTGGCTGCGCGACTATCTCAAGACCTACCGCGGCGGCTTCATCGTCATCTCCCACGATGTCGACCTCGTCGAGACGGTCGTCAACAAGGTCTTCTACCTCGACGCCAACCGTTCGGCGATCGACGTCTACAACATGGGCTGGAAGCTCTACCAGCAGCAGCGCGAGGCCGACGAGAAGCGCCGCAAGCGCGAGCGCCAGAACGCCGAGAAGAAGGCCGCCGCCCTCAACTCGCAGGCCGACAAGATGCGGGCCAAGGCCACCAAGACCGTCGCCGCCCAGAACATGGCCAAGCGCGCCGAACGCCTTCTCGCCGGTCTGGAGGAGGTGCGGATGTCCGACAAGGTCGCCAAGCTGCGTTTTCCCGACCCCGCGCCCTGCGGCAAGACCCCTCTCACGGCGGAGGGGCTTTCCAAGTCGTACGGATCCCTGGAGATCTTCACCGACGTCGATCTCGCGATCGACAAGGGCTCGCGCGTCGTCATCCTCGGTCTCAACGGCGCGGGCAAGACGACACTGCTGCGGCTCCTCGCCGGCGTCGAGCGGCCGGACACCGGCGCGGTCACTCCGGGGCACGGCCTCAAGCTGGGCTACTACGCCCAGGAGCACGAGACCCTCGACCCGGACCGTACGGTCCTGGAGAACATGCGCTCCTCCGCGCCCGACCTCGATCTCGTCCAGGTGCGCAAGACGCTGGGCTCGTTCCTCTTCTCCGGCGACGACGTCGACAAGCCCGCCGGTGTGCTCTCCGGCGGGGAGAAGACCCGGCTGGCGCTGGCCACCCTGGTCGTCTCCTCCGCGAACGTCCTCCTCCTCGACGAGCCCACGAACAACCTCGACCCCGCCAGCCGCGAGGAGATCCTCGGCGCGCTGCGCACCTACAAGGGCGCGGTCATCCTCGTCACGCACGACGAGGGAGCGGTCGAGGCGCTGGAACCGGAGCGGATCATCCTGCTGCCGGACGGCGTGGAGGACCTGTGGGGCGCGGACTACGCGGACCTGGTGGCCCTCGCCTGACGGAACGCCGGTCCGGGAACGGGCCGGACTCCGCCCCGGAACCGGCCGGAATCCCATCCGGGAACCAGCCGGAATCCCATCCGGGAACCGGCCGGGCTTCCGCTCCGGAACCGGCCGGACGCCGTCCACCGGCTGGTCGGACGCCGGTTCGACACCCCCCGCCCCGAGCCGGCGGCCATGGAGTGATCCACTTCGTATGGATCATTCGGCTCACGGGTGATCCACCATCTGAGTGAGAACGTCTCGTACCCCGGCGTGGCACCCCGTGCAACGTCCGCCGCTGTGCGCCGATCCCGGTCGGATCGCCCGTAGCCTCCCTGACCTGGCAACTCTTCGGGGAGTTCGGCCCGGAGTGCCGGCGACGGTGTGCGGAATTGAAAATTCCGGCGGCGGTGACCGTTGCGCGTGCGGCAAAGGTCGCGCCATGGACCTTGCCGAATGGGTGGCCAGGAAGCCGACGAGGGGTGATCATGAGAAGTCCAGAGCGCACTTCCCATGAGGAGGCACGGGTGGCCGAGACTCTGAAGAAGGGCAGCCGGGTTACCGGCGCCGCGCGCGACAAGCTCGCGGCAGACCTGAAGAAGAAGTACGACTCCGGTGCGAGTATCCGGGCGCTGGCCGAAGAGACCGGCCGTTCCTACGGATTCGTCCACCGGATGCTGAGCGAGTCCGGAGTCACGCTGCGGGGACGCGGCGGGGCGACGCGAGGCAAGAAGGCCGCTTCGGCCTGACGCCCGCGCGTCGGGGGCTCCTTCGGTCCACCGGTTCCCGAGGTGGTCACCCGGCCGTTCCCTACGGTCGGCCGGGTGGTTACTGTGCAGTCGCTTAGCTATCGTGCTGTGACTGCACCCGAACCGGAGGCGCCCATGACTTCGCCCGACTCTGCGCGAGACCTTGACCCTGTGCGTGATCTCGTGCTGGACGAGGACGGCGTACGGCTCACCGTCGAGGACGCGGTGGCCACGGTGACGCTGACCAACCCGGCCAAGCGCAACGCCCAGTCTCCCGCTCTGTGGCGGGCGTTGACACATGCCGGACGGTCGTTGCCGGGCACCGTGCGGGTCGTGGTGCTGCGCGGCGAAGGGCAGTCCTTCTCCGCGGGGCTCGACCGGCAGGCGTTCACGCCCGAAGGGTTCGACGGTGAGCCGTCCTTCCTCGATCTCGCGCGCGGTTCGGACGCGGACCTCGACGATGTCATCGCCGAGTACCAGCAGGCGTTCACCTGGTGGCGGCGGAGCGACATCGTGACGATCGCGGCCGTACAGGGCCATGCGATCGGTGCGGGGTTCCAGCTCGCCCTGGCCTGCGATCTGCGGGTCGTCGCGGAGGACGTGCAGTTCGCCATGCGCGAGACCAGCCTCGGGCTCGTCCCCGATCTCACGGGCACGCACCCGCTGGTGTCCCTCGTCGGCTACGCCCGCGCGCTGGAGATCTGCGCCACGGGCCGCTTCGTGCGTGCCGAGGAGGCCGAGCGCACCGGGCTCGCCAACCTGGTCGTGCCCGCCGACGAACTCGACGCCGCGGTCCAGGACCTGGCGTCCGCGCTGCTCGCGGCCCCGCGTGACGCCGTGATCGAGACGAAGGCCCTGCTGCGGGGCGCGTCCGGCCGTTCGTACGAGGAGCAGCGCACCGCCGAGCGCGCGGCCCAGGCCCGCCGACTGCGGGACCTCGCGGGCATCGGCGACTGAACCGGGAACGCGAGGGAGGCGCCACAGCGCGCGGAAGGCGCCACAGCGCTCGGAATCCTCCTGGGGCTCCGGGGAGCCCCCGGGGGATGATTCCGGGCCCCCGAACCTCCGGATGAGAACCTCAGATCCCGCCCCGGCCGGGCGGTGCTTGCCCGGCCCATGCGTTCCGGTTCGTCGGCGGCCGAGGCGGTTCTGTCATACGCCCACGGCTGTGACCAGGACCGATACCGGACGATCGTCGCCGAGCGCTGTGGAAACCGCCTCGCGGACCGCCCGGACCGCGTCCAGCGGGCGGTGACCCCGTGCCACCGCGACCTCCACCCGGACATGGTTCGCCGAGGCGTGCACGGGTGCGCCGAGGGTGTCCGTCAGATAGGCGACACCCCGTGCCGTGGAGGCCGCCAGGGCGGCCGGCCCGGCCGGGCTCGAGGGCCCGGCTCCGGCCGGTCCGGGAACGGGGGCCGGGTGCTTGACCTCGCCCTCCTCGGCATCCGGTCCGGGCGCGGGGGGCGCGTCGAACAGATCCGTCGCCCGTAGATCGACCTCCGACACCAGCAGGTCCAGCTTCCGCCGCGCGGCGGTGAACAGCGCGTCCCGCAGTACGGCGGCGGTGTCGGGCAGCGGTTGCCGGGCCGTGGCCGCGAACTCGGCGGTGATGCGCAGCGGCCCCGGAGACAGGGCGCTCGGCGGCGGCGGAACGGCGGGAGGGCCCGCCGCCTCCGGGTCGGCGAGCGACAGCCGTACCGTGCCCAGGACCGCCGTCGCGACCCCCTCCGCCGCCAGCCGCAGCTCCGCCTCGGCCGCCTGTTCGGTGAGCCAGGCCCCGTCGCCGGCTTCACCCAGCGGCAGCAGCCTGCCGAGTCCGAGCCGTCTCCGTACCGCGTCCGCAGTGCTCATTGCCCCAGCCTGCCGCATCCCCGGCGCGGGATGGGGCACACACACTTACTGTGGGCAGGAGGGGCTCTTCTGGATCACGCGGGAATCCGGCAAGATCCAGGAGGCGCCCGCGAGGGGAGACCAGGATGTCGTCCAGGCCGTAAAGCCCCGACAGGCCGTAAAGCCCGAAAGGACAGGCGATGAGTGACACCGCGCCCAGGAACCGGCCCGAGACCGCCGGCGGTGAGTCCGGCTCGGGCGATGAGCCCAGGAACGAACCCAGGAGGACGACGGTCACCAAGCGCGGTGGCGGGGACCCCGGCTCCCGCGGCCGTACGACCATCGCCGACGGTGTCGTCGAGAAGATCGCCGGAATGGCGGCACGGGATGTGCTCGGCGTCCACGCGATGGGCGGCGGTCTGTCCCGTACCTTCGGCGCGGTACGAGACCGTGTGCCGGGCGGCGGCAGATCCAGTGTCACCCGAGGGGTGAAGGCCGAGGTCGGCGAGGTGCAGACCGCCCTCGACCTGGAGATCGTCGTGGACTACGGGGTCTCGATCTCCGACGTCGCCCGTGCCGTGCGCGAGAACGTGATCGCCGCGGTGGAGCGGATGACCGGACTGGAGGTCGTCGAGGTCAATATCGCGGTCAGCGATGTGAAGCTGCCCGAAGAGGAGGAAGAGGAGCCGGAGCCGCGCATCCAGTAGCCACGGATCCCCCGCGGCGGTCCGGCGACGACGGATCCCTCGGCCGGACGGCTCCGGTGCCGTAAGGTCCCGGAAAACCCGTGGTCCCGTCGTTCGCGCGGTTTCCGCAGTTCCAGTAGAGGAGCTCACGATGAGCATGGCTGTGGTCGGCCTGTTGGCCGGTATGGCGCTCGGGTTCGCCGGGTACTTCGGCGGCTTCGGCGCGTTTCTGCTGGTCGCCGCGTTGGGCGCGGTCGGGTTCGTGGTCGGCCGCTTCCTGGAGGGCGACCTCGACCCCGGGGACTTCTTCCGCAGTCGCGAGCGCGGCGACCGGCGCCGGTGACGGGGGTGGCCGCTGAACGCGGCGCCGCCGTCACCGCCGGTGACCGCGGTGCGACCGTCATCGCCGACCGGGTCGTGGCGAAGATCGCGGCCCAGGCGGCGCGGGAGGCCCTCGTCGGCGTGCCCGAGGGCGGCGATCCGCCCCACGCCACGGTCGTCGTCCACCACGACGTCGCCCGTGTGCGCATCAGTCTCGAACTGGAATACCCCTCCGACATCGGCGGGCAGTGCGGCGACGTGCGTCACCGGGTCACCGAGCGGGTAAGGGCGTTGGCGGGGATGGACGTGCCCGAGGTGTCCGTCTTCGTCGAACGGCTGCACTCGGCGCACTCACGCGGCGCGGCGCAGGGGAGGATCCGATGACCGAACCCGTACCGTCCGGACCCGTGCTCGACCTGGACCAGTCCGCGTCGGGGTCTTCCTACGATCCCGTCGAGGCCCGCGAGGACGGTCCGGGCCGCAAGGCCGGGCGCTTCTGGTCCGTACGGCGGGTGCCGGCCGCGCTGCTCGCGCTCGTGGTGCTCGGCGGCGCGGGCATCCTCCTGTACGACATCGCGGCGGTACGGGCGGGCCGGCCGGCCATGGAATGGCGGCGCTCCCTCGCGCGCTCCCTCGCGAACTGGCGCGTCGACGAACCCTGGGTGCTGGTGGTCGCGTCGGCGGTCGTCGTCCTCGGACTCTGTCTGATCGTCGTCGCCGTCACACCCGGACTGCGGTCGGTGCTGCCGATGCGCCGTCACGAGGAGGCCGTACGGGCGGGCTTGGCGCGCGAGGCGGCGGCCCTGGTGCTGCGGGACCGGGCGGTCGAGGTCTCCGGCGTCCAGTCCGCACGGGTACGCGTGGGCCGGTCCCGGATCACCGTGCGGGCCCGCTCGCACTTCCGCGATCTGGACGACGTACGCGCGGACCTCGACACCGTGCTGACCACCGGGATCGCCGGACTCGGTCTGGAGAAGCCGCCCGCGCTGACCGTGAACGTGACCCGGCCGCCCGCGAAGAAGAGGTGACAGTCGGATGCTGCGTACCGTCAACCGTGTGGTGCTCGGGCTCGCGGGCGTGGTGCTGCTGTGCGTCGGCGGCGGGGTGCTCGCGGCCGGCACGGGGCTCTCCGTACCGTCCTGGTGGCCCTGGGACGGCAGCCGTGACGTCCTGCTGAGCACGGCGGACCGCGAGCGCTGGCGCGACGAGAGCTGGTGGTGGCCCTCCGTCATCGCGGGCCTCGCGATCATCGTTCTGCTGGCCCTGTGGCTGCTGCTCGCCCAGCTCCGCCGCGCCCGCCTGGCCGAGGTCCTCGTCGACAGCGGCGACGGCGAGGGGGCGCTGGTGCGAGGCTCGGCGCTGGAGGGCGTCCTCGAACGCGAGGCGGAGTCCCTGGACGGCGTCGCCCGTGCCCACATCACCCTCAAGGGCCGCCGCACCGAGCCCGAGGCCCGTGTCCGCCTGCTTCTCGAACCGTACGCCTCCCCGGCGAAGACCCTGACCCGGCTGACCACCGAGGCGATCGCCCACGCCCGCGAGTCGGCGGGCCTGAAGGTCCTTCCGACGGAGGCGCACCTGCGGGCCGCGAAGCACGGCGCCCGCCGCGTGACCTGAGCCCGCCCGGTCCGATCTCCCGCGCCCGCGCCCGCCGCGGAGCGACCCGCGCCCCGCCGCGGCGGGGGACCGGGACCGCGTCGGACCGGGCCGGGACTGCGCCGGATCGGGCCACGCGCCCCCTCGGGACCGGCTTGCGGACCACCTCCGGTCAAGGACCGGCCGGCGGCTCCGGGGCTCAGAATCCGTGCCGCGCACCCCCGTCCACCGGCACCATCAGACCCGTCAGATACGACGCCGCCGGTGACAGCAGGAACGCCGCCACCCGACCGAACTCCTCCGGGGTCCCGTACCGCCTCAGCGGAATCCGGGACTCGTTGGCCGCGCGCGCGGATTCGGCGTCGCCGGTGAGGGCGTCGAGTTCGCGGACCCGGTCGGTGTCGATGAGGGCGGGGAGGACGGCGACGACGCGGATGCCCTGGGGCCCGAGTTCGTCGGAGAGGGATTTGGCGAAGCCTGCCAGGCCGGGCCGGAGCCCGTTGGAGATGGTGAGGCCGGGGATGGGCTCGTGGACCGAGCCGGAGAGGACGAATCCGATCACACCGCCCTCGCCGAGCGCCGCCGCCGCCGTGCGGGCCATGCGGACCGCGCCGAGGAAGACGGACTCGAACGCCGCCCGCCACTGCTCGTCCGTGTTGTCCGCGGCGAAGCCCGGCGGCGGGCCGCCCACGCTGATCAGCACACCGTCGAAGCGCCCGAAGTGGGCGCGGGCCGCCGCGATCAGGCGTTCCGCGCCCGTGGGGTCGGCGTTGTCGACGGCGACGCCGACCGCGTCGGGGCCGAGTCCGACGGCGGCGTCGGCGACGGTCCGCTCATCGCGCCCGCTGATGACGACCTTCGCGCCCTCCCCGACCAGCGCTCGCGCCGATGCGTTGCCCAGCCCCCGCGACGCGCCCGTGACGACATAGACGCGGTCCTTCAGTCCAAGATCCATGGACCTATCCTGCATTCTCCTCATGGGCCAGCGCGAGGGCGGTGGTCACCAAGGCGATATGGCTGAACGCCTGGGGGTAGTTCCCGAGCTGTCGGCCGGCGACGGGGTCGTACTCCTCGGCGAGCAGCCCGACGTCGTTGCGGAGCCCGAGCAGCCGCTCGAACAGCTCGCGCGCCTCCTTCACCCGCCCCGTCATCCGCAGCGCGTCCGCCAGCCAGAACGAGCACGCGAGGAACGCGCCCTCGTCCCCCGGAAGCCCGTCCACCGTCGCCCCCTCCGTGCTGTAGCGCCGTACGAGCCCGCCCCCCGTGCCCAGTTCGGCCCGTACCGCGTCCACCGTCCCCACGACCCGCGGGTCGTCGGGCGGCAGGAACCCGACGCGGGGGATCAGCAGCGTCGCCGCGTCCAGTTCGGTGGAGCCGTAGTACTGGGTGAAGGTGTTCCGCTCGGGGTCGTACCCCTTCTCGCACACCTCCCGGTGCACCTCGTCCCGCATCGCGCGCCAGCGCACCGCGTCCCCGCGCAGTGAGGGGTCCGCCTCCAGCGTGCGTACGGCCCGGTCGGCGGCGACCCACGCCATCACCTTGGAGTGCACGAAGTGACGGCGGGGCCCGCGCACCTCCCAGAGCCCCTCGTCCGGCTCACGCCACTTGGACTCCAGGAAGCCGAGCAGGCTGAGCTGGAGGTACCAGGCGTGCTTCTGACCGGGGATGCCCTCCTGCTTGGCCAGGAAGAGCGAGTCCATGACCTCGCCGTAGACATCGAGCTGCAACTGCTCCACCGCCGCGTTCCCGGTGCGCACGGGGAGGGAGCCCGCGTACCCCGAGAGCCAGGGCAGCTCCGTCTCGGGCAGTCTGCGCTCCCCGGCGAGCCCGTACATGATCTGGAGGTCGGCCGGGTCGCCCGCCACCGCCCGCAGCAGCCAGTCGCGCCAGGCCGCGGCCTCGTCCTTGTAGCCCGCGGTGAGCAGCGCCCCCAGGGTGAGGGTCGAGTCCCGCAGCCAGCAGAAGCGGTAGTCCCAGTTCCGTACGCCTCCCAGCCCCTCCGGCAACGAGGTCGTGGGCGCGGCGACGATCCCTCCGGTGGGGGCGTACGTGAGCGCCTTGAGGGTGATGAGGGAGCGGACGACGGGCTCGCGGTAGGTGCCGAACGTCTGGCAGCGGTCCGCCCAGTCCCCCCAGTCCTGGAGGCTCTGCTCCAGCGCGTCGAACGGGTCGACGAGGTCGGGACGCTGTTCGTGCGAGGGGTGCCAGGAGAGGACGAACGCCACCTTCCCGCCCTCGCCCACCGTGAACGACGAGACGGTGCTGAACTGCTGACCCCATGTCTTGACCGGCGGCTCACTGCGCAGCCACACCGAGTCCGGCCCGGCGATCGCCACCCGGTGGCCGTCCGCGCGGCGCATCCACGGCACGATGGAGCCGTAGTCGAAGCGCAGCCGCAGCACGGACTCCATCTCGACCTTGCCGCTGACACCCTCCACGATCCTCATCAGATCGGGGGTCTTGTCGCGCTGCGGCATGAAGTCGATGACCTTGACGGTGCCGGTGCGTGTCTCCCACACCGACTCCAGCACGAGCGAGTGTCCGATGTAGCCCCGGCGGGTGCACCGGTTCGCGCCCTTGGGCGTGAGCCGCCAGTGCCCGTTCTCCTTGTCGCCGATGAGCGCGGCGAAGCAGGCAGCCGAGTCGAAGCGCGGCAGACAGAGCCAGTCGATGGAGCCGTCCATGCCCACCAGCGCCGCAGTCTGCAGATCGCCGATGAGCGCGTAGTCCTCGATGCGTAGGGTCACGCTTTGGCGTGTTCCCGTCTTGCGCGAAGACTAAGCAGGCACGCGGTCCGGATCGCATGGGGCCGGAGGTGTTGGAGCGACTGATTCCGCTGCGGGAAGGGCGGGTTGCCGGTCTGCGCCGGGTCTGTTCCGGGCGCTTTTCGGACCTTTCGTGAGCGGGCGGGGTTCAGACGCTCGCGGGCTCGGGCTCCGGCGTCTTCCGGGCCTCGGCGGCCCGGCGGTCGCGCAGTTCACGGCGTACGAGAACCACCCAGCCGATGGGCACTCCGGTCGTGAACAGCCACCACTGGATCGCGTACGCCATGTGCGCGCCGATGGACTCGTGGTCGGGCTCGGGAATCAGCTCGGGGCTGTCGCCCGGAGGCTTGGGCTCGCTCTGCTCCAGATAGCCGCCGAGCACCGGCTTCCCCAGCGCCTCCGCCCGCTGCTCACTGTTGATCAGCATGACCTGGCGCGGCGGCAGACCGGCGAGGTCCTTGATGCCGCTGCCCTTCGTCGTCTCGTCGGCCTTGAGGCGGCCGGTGACGGTCACCGTGCCCTTGGGCGCGGGCGGCACGGCGGGGTACGCCTTCTGGTCGGCGGAGGCCGGGACCCAGCCCCGGTTGACCAGGACGGCGCGGCCGTCGGTGAGGAGCAGCGGGGTCAGCACATGGAAGCCGACGCGTTCATCGGCGTTGGTGCGGCGGCGTACGACGACCTCGTTCGCCACGTCGTAGACGCCGGTGGCGGTGACCGTACGCCAGTAGTCCGAGCGGGGGACCCGGTGGCCGGGGGAGGTGAGATCGGTCATCGGCACCGGGGCCGCTTCGAGGTTCCGGGCGATCAGCGCGTTCTGCTCGACGCGGCGTTCATGGCGGTGGAACTGCCAGAAACCCAGCTCGATCATCGTGGGGATGAGAACGAGTCCGATGAGGGTGAGGATCACCCACTGCCGGGACAACAGGAAGCGGTACACGGCACTGACCGTACCCGCTGCCGTCCCGCGTCCCGCCGGTGGGGCCCGGTCCGCGCCCGGCCCGGCCCGCCCGGAGTGGCCGGGCCCGGCGCGGCACCGGCCAGGCGCGGACCGGCCCTGCGTCACCGTGGCCGGGTGGGCCCCGTGTCCCACCCGGCCACGAGCTCATACCTTGTCGACGATGCCCACCCTGCCCTCCGCCCGGGCGCAGTGCGCGCCGCAGTACCAGTGGCCCTCGACTTCCACGCCCTGACCGATGATTTGGACCCGGCAGTGCTCACAGATGGGCGCCATGCGGTGGATGGCGCAGGAGAAGCAGTCGAAGACGTGCACGGCGCCCTGCGCGTGCACCTCGAAGGACATTCCGTAATCATTTCCGCAAACCTCACAACGTGCCATGCGCCACAGGGTGCGGGGCGGGATTCCCGAAGAGTGGGCGGCACGCCCGTCCGTCACCCGTCTGCGTCGCCCCCGCCGTCTCCGTCCACCGGGGCCACGTCCCGCAGGAGCTGGGTGAAGGCCGCCTCGTCGACGACCGGGGTGCCGTACGCCCTCGCCTTGACGACCTTCGAGGTGAGGGAGTCCGGATCGTTGGTGACCAGAAGGCTGGTCAGCCGGGAGACGCTGGTGGCGATGTGCAGACCCGCCTCGAAGGCCCGGTCCTCCAGCAGCTCGCGGTCGACGGAGGTGTCGCCGGAGAACGCCACCCGCATGCCCTGCTTCAGCGGTTTGTCCCTCTCGTACCGCCCCGGATTGGGGTAGGGGCAGGCCGGGCGCTTGCGCGAGGGCCGCCAGCCGCCGGCCGCCCCCCGTGCGGACGGGCCGTACGAGGACTGTCCCGGCCGCCCGTACGGGGGGCGGCCGGCGGACCGGTCGTACGACGCCTGGTAGCCGATGCGCGGGCTCACGGGCGAGTCCGACCACTCGGTGAGCGGACGGCACTCCAGCAGCGGCAGCCGGACGCCGTCACGGGCCGCCCTGTGCAGACTCGGCCGGAACGCCTCCGCCAGCACCCGCGCGTCGTCCAGCGCGTGGTGGGCGCGCCGCTGGACGACCCCGAAGTGCGCGGCCAGCGACTCCAGTTTGTGGTTGGGCAGCGGAAGCGCCAGTTCCTTCGCCAGCGCGATGGTGCACAGCCGCTGCCGGGTGGGGGCGGTGCGCTCCGCCCGTGCGTACTCGCGGGCGATCATGGACCAGTCGAAGATCGCGTTGTGCGCGACCAGCACCCTGCCGTCGAGCCGCTCGGAGAACTCGTCGGCGATCTCGCCGAACAGCGGAGCCCCTTCCAGCGCGTCGCTGGTCAGGCCGTGGATCCACACCGGGCCCGGATCGCGCTCCGGATTGACCAGCGTGTACCAGTGGTCCTCGACATCGCCCTGGGCGTCGAGACGGTACACCGCGGCGGAGACTATCCGGTCGTCGCGTGCGAGCCCGGTGGTCTCCACGTCGACGACCGCATACCCCTGGGGGTATGCGGTCGGCCAAGTCGCGGCTGCTGTCGTCCTGTCGTCGAGCATGGTCACAGAGAATACGGGCACGGACTGACATCCCTGACGCGCCTGTCCTGTACGCCCCTTACGCCCCCTCATATCAGGAGGGGACGGTCCTCGACCCGATCGCGGCGAAGGCCGCACCGACGCCGGCGGAGATCGCGGAGCCGCCGACGGACGTCCCGGCCGGAGCGGGAAGCCCGGTGTTCGCCGGGGGCGGGTCGGTGCGCGTCCGGTGACCTCGGTGGTGGGACCCTCCCGTGGTGACCCATCATGAGCCGCACGTCGGCGCGGCGATCAGCACCCGGCTGAACTGGCTCCGCGCCGCCGTGCTCGGCGCCAACGACGGCATCGTCTCCACCGCGGGCATCGTCGTCGGCGTCGCCGGCGCGACCGGCGACCGTGCCTGGCTGCTGACCTCCGGCCTCGCCGGGCTGCTCGCCGGTTCGTTGTCCATGGCCGCGGGCGAGTACGTCTCCGTCTCCACCCAACGCGACTCCGAGAGAGCCGCGCTGGCCGTGGAGAGACAGGAGCTCCAGGAGGAGCCGACGGCCGAACTCGAAGAGCTGACCGCCCTGCTGACCGACCGCGGACTCTCCCGCGAGGTCGCCCGCGAGGCCGCGGTCCAGCTCACCGAACGCGACGCGCTGAGCGCGCACGCGCGCGTGGAACTGGGGATCGACCCGGAAGCCCTGGCCAACCCCTGGCACGCGGCAGGCGCGAGCTTCGTCGCCTTCACGGTCGGCGCGCTGCTCCCGCTGCTGGCGATCGTCCTCCCGCCGGCCTCGGTCCGGCTCGCGGTGACGGTCTGCTCGGTCCTGGCGGCCCTGGCGTTCACCGGCTGGTGGAGCGCCAGGCTCGGAGCCGCGAGAACGGGCCCGGCGATGGCCCGGAACGTGGGCGGGGGAGCGGTGGCGATGGCGGTGACCTATGGGGCGGGGGCGTTGCTGAGGGCGGTCGGCGTGTGAGCGGCCGATCGCGGGTGCGCGGGTGCGCGGGTGCGGCCCGCCCGGCCCGACTCCGCCGGGACCACAGGCCCGACACGCGGGATCGCGTACGTACGAAGGGGCCGGACGGCCCGAGTGCCGGCGCGCCCGGCCCCCCCGCGTAAGGAGATCGGCGGAGATCAGCGGCGAACCGCGTCCAGAGCGTCCGCGACGCCTTCTCCATAGAACCCGTTCTTCCGCCTGTCGCCCTCGCACACCGCGTCCACGACGCCGTCCTTGTCGATGTCGTACGGATCGGTGCACCCGGTGTCGTCGGCCTGCCCGTACAGCAGCGACTTCACGACGGCGGGTGAGGCATGCGGGTGCTTCGACTTGATGAGCGCGACGACGCCCGCGACATGCGGTGAGGCCATCGACGTACCGGCCTTGTAGCCGTACCGGCCGTTCGGCAGCGTCGACAGGACGCGGCCGTCCGTGGCGGGGGCGTCCGGGGCCTGGAAGCGGGTGCCGTCGCCGCCGGGCGCCGAGATGTCGACCACGTCGTCACCGTAGTTCGAGAACGAAGACTTCAGGCCCTTCGCGCCGAGCGAGGACGTCGTCACCACGCCGGGGAGCTGTGTCGGGATGTCCAGACACCGGCTCGGGTCGACGACCCGCGGGCCCGGGGCGGAGTCGTTGGGGCTCGTCACGTCCGTCAGCTCGTCCGCCGCCAGATCCATGGCGGAGTTGCCCGCCGCGGCGACGTTCACCGCGCCCTTGCGCTCCGCGTACCGTGTGGCGCGGGCGAGGGCGTCGGTCAGCGCCTTCTGGTCGGGGTCGTCCGCGCAGTTGAACAGCCACGGGTCCACGTAGTAGCTGTTGTTGGTCACCTCGACACCGCGCTCGGCGGCCCATACGAAGCCGCAGACGACCGCCTCGGTGTAGAAGAACCCGTCCGTCGTGGACACCTTGATGCCGGAGACCTTGACGCCCGGCGCGACACCGGTGACGCCGACGCCGTTCCTGGCCGCGGCGATCGTGCCGGCCACATGGGTGCCGTGGTCGCTCTCGTTCTCGGCAGGACGCCAGGAGCCGGGTGTGGTGTCGGGCTTGCCGGTGACGCAGTTCGCCGAGGCGTCCCGGTCGAAGTTGGGCGCGAGATCGGGGTGCGTGTCGTCGACACCCGTGTCGATGACGGCGACCGTGACCTTCTCGCTGCCCAGCGAACGCTTGTGCGCCTGGTCCGCCTTGATGGCGGGCAGGCTCCACTGGAGCGGTTCGAGCGGATCCTGCCCCGCGTCCGCGGCCTCGGCAGCGTCCCGCGCCTCCTGGGCGGTCAGCGGACGCTCGGACCCGATCGAGGTGTCCTTCGCGGCGGCCAGCGGCGCGGTACGGGTGGCACCGGCCGACTCCACCCCCCTGACCTGACGGATCGTCCCGGCGAAGTCGGGGTTCCGCGAGTGGACGACGATGACCCCGATCCGGTCGTAGGCGACCACGATCGAACCGCCGGCCTCCGCTATCGCCTCCTTCACCGATGCGGCGACGCGGCGGCCGCCCTCCACGTTCACCACGTACGACAGCTTCGGACCGTCGGTCACCACAGCGGCGGACGGGTTGTCGGCGGCCGGGGCGGCTAAGGCGGCCCCCACGGGGAGGAGGCCGAGCGAGGCCGTGAGCGCCAGACCCGCGGGCAACGCGATCGCGCGCCGTCGTCTTGGTCCCGGATGAGCCATGGGTTCTCCACATCATCGGTGTCGACCGTCCGAACACGGGGTTGCGTTTGGACGGGTACATGACGAGCGAAGCTAGCGTCGATCCTGATCATCATCAATGCGTTCGAGTGGAATCGGATCACGGCGCGAGGAAAAAAGGCCGATGTTGAACCGGTTCGGCGTGCTCACCGTGCCGTTGTCAGGGGGTGGAACGACATCACACCTCTCCCGCCCCCATGGAACGAGGTTCCGCCTTGTCCAACCCCACCGCACCCGCGTCACGAGGAGATTCCGTGGCTACCGACGCACCCCCGCCCCCGCCTCCGCCCGATACGGCGACCGGCCCGGCCCAGCCAACGACCGAGCAGTTCATCGAGGTGCAGGAGAGCGCGGAGTTCGGCGAACTGCGCCGTGCCTACCGCTCCTTCGCGTTCCCCCTCACCATCGCCTTCATCGCCTGGTACCTGCTCTATGTGCTGCTCTCCAACTACGCGGGCGGCCTGATGGGCGCCAAGGTCTTCGGCAACATCAACGTCGCCCTCGTCTTCGGCCTCGCCCAGTTCGCCACCACCTTCCTGATCGCCTGGTTCTACTCGCGCCACGCGGCCCGGAAGCTCGACCCCAGGGCCGAGGCCATCAAGTCCCGTATGGAGGCAGAGGCATGAGCGGCACCCTCCAGCTGGCCGCCGGCGGCCTCGCCACCTCGGACCTGGCCGCCGAGAGCGTCACCACCGAGCACCGGCCGCTCATCATCACCCTCTTCGCCGCCTTCGTCGTGGCGACCCTCTTCATCACCGTCTGGGCGGGACGGCAGACCAAGAGCGCCGCCGACTTCTACGCGGGCGGACGCCAGTTCACCGGATTCCAGAACGGCCTGGCCATCTCCGGCGACTACATGTCCGCCGCCTCGTTCCTCGGCATCGCCGGCGCCATCGCCCTCTTCGGCTACGACGGCTTCCTCTACTCCATCGGCTTCCTGGTGGCCTGGCTGGTCGCCCTGCTGCTGGTCGCGGAGCCGCTGCGCAACTCCGGCCGGTTCACCATGGGCGACGTCCTCGCCTACCGGATGCGCCAGCGCCCCGTCCGTACCGCCGCCGGCACCTCCACCATCGTCGTCTCCATCTTCTATCTGCTCGCCCAGATGGCGGGGGCCGGTGTGCTGGTCTCCCTGCTGCTCGGCATCACCAGCGACAGCGGCAAGGTCCTGATCGTCGCGCTCGTCGGCGTCCTGATGATCCTCTACGTCACCATCGGGGGCATGAAGGGCACCACCTGGGTCCAGATGGTCAAGGCCGTCCTGCTGATCGCCGGAACACTGCTGATCACCTTCCTGGTGCTGCTGAAGTTCAACTTCAACATCTCCGACCTGCTCGGCACCGCCGCCGACCAGAGCGGCAAGGGAGCCGCGTTCCTGGAGCCGGGACTGAAGTACGGCGCGACCGGGACGTCCAAGCTCGACTTCATCTCCCTCGGCATCGCGCTCGTCCTCGGCACCGCGGGACTGCCCCACATCCTGATCCGCTTCTACACCGTCCCCACGGCCCAGGCCGCCCGTAAGTCCGTCATCTGGGCCATCGGCATCATCGGCGCGTTCTACCTCATGACCATCGCCCTCGGCTTCGGCGCGGCGGCGATCGTGGGACAGGCCGACATCACCGCCTCCAACAAGGCCGGCAACACCGCGGCACCCCTGCTGGCCCTGCATATCGGCGGCGTCGACTCCGCGGGCGGCGCGATCCTGCTGGCGGTGATCTCCGCGGTCGCCTTCGCCACCATCCTCGCCGTCGTCGCGGGCCTCACCCTCGCCTCGTCCTCGTCCTTCGCCCACGACATCTACGCCAACGTCATCCGCAGGGGCCAGGCCACCGAGAAGGAGGAGGTCCGCGCGGCCCGCTGGGCGACCGTCGCCATCGGCGTCGTCTCCATCGCGCTCGGCGCGCTCGCCCGCGACCTCAACGTCGCCGGTCTGGTCGCCCTCGCCTTCGCGGTCGCCGCGTCCGCGAATCTGCCCACGATCCTCTACAGCCTCTTCTGGAAGAGATTCACCACCCAGGGCGCGCTGTGGTCCATCTACGGCGGCCTGATCTCCTCCGTGGTGCTGGTGCTCTTCTCACCGGTCGTCTCCGGGAAACCCACCTCGATGTTCAAGAACGCGGACTTCTACTGGTTCCCGCTGGAGAACCCGGGCATCGTCTCCATCCCCCTCGGCTTCCTCCTCGGCTGGCTCGGCTCCGTACTGACCAAGGAAGAGCCAGACCAGGGCAAGTACGCGGAACTGGAGGTCAAGTCCCTGACCGGGACCGGAGCCCACTGACACCGGGCCGGCAGCCGGATACGCGCGCGGCCCTGTCGTAGAGCCCCCCACGACAGGGCCGCCGGTTCGACGACAGGGCCGCGGCGTTCCCGTTCACATAGGGCTCCGCTTCTTCCCGATCACTGGCGTAGGCTCGACGCAGATCGACCCATGGCCTCGGCCACTGGATCGAACCGGATCCGAAGCGATGGGGAGGGGCTCAGTGCTCGTCGACACCTATGGCCGGGTCGCCACCGACCTGCGTGTCTCGCTGACCGACCGCTGCAATCTGCGGTGTACGTACTGCATGCCCGAAGAGGGCCTCCAGTGGCTTGCCAAGCCGGATCTGCTCACCGACGACGAGACGGTCCGGCTGATCCGCGTCGCCGTCACCGGCCTCGGTGTCACCGACGTCCGCTTCACCGGAGGCGAGCCGCTGCTGCGGCCCGGCCTCGTCGGCATTGTGGAGCGAACCGCCGCGCTCCTGCCACGCCCCCGAATATCGCTGACCACCAATGGCATCGGCCTCGGACGCACGGCGGCGGCCCTGAAGGCCGCCGGCCTCGACCGGGTCAACGTCTCCCTCGACACCCTGCGGCCCGAGGCGTTCAAGGCCCTCACCCGCCGCGACCGCCACCACGACGTCCTGGACGGCCTCCGGGCCGCTCGGGAAGCAGGACTCACCCCCGTCAAGGTGAATACGGTCCTGATGCCCGGCCTCAACGACGACGAGGCCCCCGAACTGCTCGCCTGGGCCGTCGACCACGGCTATGAGCTGCGCTTCATCGAACAGATGCCGCTCGACGCCCAGCACGGCTGGAAGCGCGACGGGATGATCACCGCGGGTGACATCCTCACATCGCTGCGTACGCGCTTCACCCTCACGGCCGAGGACGAGGGCGAGCGGGGCTCCGCACCCGCCGAACGCTGGATCGTGGACGGCGGGCCGCACCGGGTCGGAGTGATCGCCTCGGTCACCCGTCCCTTCTGCGCCGCCTGCGACCGCACCCGCCTCACCGCCGACGGCCAGATCCGCACCTGCCTGTTCGCCCGCGAGGAGACGGACCTGCGGGACGCGCTGCGCTCGGGCGCGACCGACGAGGAGATCGCCCGTCTGTGGAAGCGGGCGACGCTCGGCAAGAAGGCGGGCTCGGGGCTGGACGATCCGGCCTTCCTCCAGCCGCAGCGCCCGATGTCATCGATCGGAGGCTGAGCGGCCCGGCGGCCCTCGCCCGGCAGCCCTCCCGCGAGTCCCGCCAGGGCCTCGGGGAGTCCTGCGGACCCTGCGGATCCTATGAACCCTGCGGATCCTATGAACCCTGTGGGCCCGCCGAGTCCGGGGCATCCGGTGAAGGCCGGTCACCGCGGGCGTTCCACTCCGCCGGCGTCACGACCTCCTTCAGAAAACCGCGTATGTCAAGGAAGTTGGACAGATGCGCGCGGTGCTCGTCGCACGCGGCCCAGGTCTTACGGCGCTCGGGGGTGTGCAGCTTCGGATTGTTCCAGGCCAGCACCCACACCGCGGCGGCACGGCAGCCCTTGGCCGAACAGATCGGGTTCTCGTCGTTCACCGGGTCAGTACTCACCGGATCATTGTCCACAGAGGATCATCGCCCTCAAAGGCGACGCCGAGCAGCCACGGGGGGAGCTGCCCGGCGTCGGTCCGTCGCTCCGACGGGGGATGCGGAGCGCGTACGAAGTATGTCACGGGTACCGGGGTGTGGTGCACCGGAACTTCATGATTGATCTGAGCTTTTCTTGAGCTAGCGAACGCCGCTGAATCCGCCCCGGTCCCGACCATGACCGTCTCCGTCGAAGGCCGCGCCTTCCGCCTCGGATTCCGTCGCCGGCGCCGCGGACGCTGCCGAAGTCGCCGGAATCGGCGCGATCATGGGCCGGGACGGCATCGGAACGAAAGTCGACGGAAGCGAAGGAGGCCGCTCCCGGCCCGCGTTGGCGATGACGACGGCGACGTAGGGGAGGAGCATGCCGAGCACCACGGCCACGATCGCCACATGGCGTTCCACATTCCACAGCACCGCGGCGAGCACCACGGACACGGTCCGCACCGACATCGAGATGACATAGCGGCGCTGCCGGCTGCGCACATCGTCGGCCAGCCCCTGCCGGGCTCCCGTGATCCGGAAGACCTCCGCGCCGGCTTGCTTCCGCATGACGTTCCACCACCCGATGTGTGCGGGACGCTCCCCGGTCCCGGCCGGGTTCCACGGTACGCCGCACCTGCGCCGCCCAGGAGAGGGGGTCGGCCTCCGGCCGAGTACCGGGCCTCCGCCGTACCGCGTATGGCGCCGCCCGACATGCGCCGTATGGCGGATAAGCCCAGAATGACGGCGTAACTGCTCGCGCAGGGCCTTTCAAGGAGGCGACCATGGGCTGGTTGTGGGCGATCATCGTGGGATTCGTGCTGGGTTTGATCGCCAAGGCGATCCTGCCGGGCAAACAGCATCTCCCCTTGTGGCTGGCGACCGTCTGCGGCATCGGCGGCGCCGCGATCGGCAACTGGATCGCCGCGGGCCTGGGGGTCAGGGAGACGGCGGGCATCGACTGGAGCCGTCACCTGTTCCAGATCGTCGCCGCGATCATCCTCGTCTTCCTGGGCGACCGGGCCTGGACGGCCATGCGGGGCAGAAAACAGAGAGCCTGACCCACCGGGGCCCGGCTCCGGCACGGGGAAGGCCGGGGTACACCGGCACGGGGAAGGCCGGGGTACACCGGCACGGAAGACGGCCGCGGCCGGACGGACACCTCGTCCGTCCGGCCGCGGGCCGTACCGCGCACGAGCCGCGGGTCAGCCGATCTCCACCGCGGCCAGGTTCTTCTTGCCCCGGCGCAGCACCAGCCACCGCCCGTGCAGCAGCTCGTCGCGGGCCGGAACCGTGTCCTGGGCCGTGACCTTCACATTGTTCACGTAGGCCCCGCCCTCCTGCACGGTACGGCGGGCCGCCGACTTGCTGGCCACCAGACCGACCTCGGCGAAGAGATCCACCACCGGAGCCGGCTCGGCGACCTGGATCCGCGGCAGCTCGGACAGGGCCGCCCGCAGCGTCGGCTCGTCCAGCTCGCTCAGCTCCGCCTGCCCGAACAGCGCCTTGGAGGCGTGCACCGCCGCCGCGCACTCGTCGGCGCCGTGCACCAGCGTCGTCAGCTCCTCCGCCAGCGCCCGCTGGGCGGCCCGCATCTGGGGGCGCTCCTCGGTCAGCCGCTCCAGCTCCACGATCTCCTCACGGGACGCGAAGCTGAAGATCCGCAGGAACTTGGAGACATCCCGGTCGTCGGCGTTCAGCCAGAACTGGTAGAAGGCGTACGGAGAGGTCCGCTCGGCGTCCAGCCAGACCGTGCCCGACTCCGTCTTGCCGAACTTGGTGCCGTCGGCCTTGGTGATCAGCGGCGTGGCCAGGGCGTGCACCTGCGCTTCCGGAGCGACCCGGTGGATCAGATCGGTGCCCGCGGTGAGGTTGCCCCACTGGTCGCTGCCGCCGGTCTGCAGGACACAGCCGTGGCGGCGGTACAGCTCCAGGTAGTCCATACCCTGCAGGATCTGGTAGCTGAACTCGGTGTAGCTGATGCCCGCGTCCGAGTTCAGCCGCCGCGCGACCGCCTCCTTCGCGATCATCTTGTTGACCCGGAAGTACTTGCCGACATCCCGCAGGAAGTCGATCGCCGACAGCCCCTGAGTCCAGTCCAGGTTGTTGACCATGGTCGCGGCGTACGGCCCCTCGAAGTCGAGGAACCGCTCGATCTGCCCGCGCAGCCGGCCCACCCACTCCGCGACGGTCTCGGGCGCGTTCAGCGTGCGCTCCGAGTTCGGCTTCGGGTCGCCGATCAGGCCCGTCGCCCCGCCCACCAGCCCCAGCGGGAGGTTTCCCGCCTGCTGAATCCGGCGCATGGTGAGGATCTGGACCAGATTGCCGAGATGCAGGCTCGGCGCGGTCGGGTCGAAACCGCAATAGAACGTGACGGGACCGTCCGCGAACGCCTTCCGCAATGCGTCCTCGTCAGTGGAAAGGGCGATCAGCCCGCGCCACTGCAACTCGTCGACGATATCCGTCACGTCTCTCGCGTCTCCTCGGCTGTAGGTGTTCCCGGTGCTGTGGGTGCTACCGGCGCCATGGGCGCTGCCGGCGAGGGCAGCGCCTCCCGGCCTGCCTCCCGGTTCGCCTTCCGGCTCCTTTGAGGTTATACGCCCTGGCTGACCGAGCTCATATTGAAATCGGGCACCCGGAGCGCGGGCATCGCCGCCCTGGTGAACCAGTCGCCCCACTCGCGCGGCAGCGTCTTCTCCGTACGGCCCGCCTCGGTCGCCCGGGAGAGCAGATCGACGGGCGACTCGTTGAACCGGAAATTGTTCACCTCGCCGACCACCTCGCCGTTCTCCACGAGATACACCCCGTCCCTGGTCAGCCCGGTGAGCAGCAGCGTCGCCGGGTCGACCTCACGGATGTACCAGAGGCAGGTCAGCAGCAGCCCGCGCGCGGTCGCCCGGACCATCTCGTCCAGCGAGCGGTCGCCGCCGCCGTCCAGGATCAGATTTCCGGCGCCGGGCGCGACCGGCAGCCCGGTGAGACCCGCACTGTGCCGGGTGGTCACCAGATGCGCCAGCTTTCCGCCGCGCACCCAGTCCGTCGCCGCCAGCGGCAGCCCGTTGTCGAAGACGGAGGCGTCGTCGCCGGAGGCGTGCGCGATCACGAACGGCGACGACTCCAGACCCGGCTCGTCAGGGTCGCTGCGCAGGTTCAGCGGCAGCGGGGAGAGCGTCTCGCCCACCCTCGTCCCGCCGCCGGGCTTGGAGAAGACCGTACGGCCCTCCGCCGCGTCCCGCGCCGTCGACGACCACAGCTGGTAGATCAGCAGATCCGCCACCGCGGTGGGCGGCAGCAGCGTCTCGTACCGCCCGGCGGGCAGCTCGACCCGCCGCTCGGCCCAGCCGAGCCGCTGTGCCAGCTCCGCGTCGAGCGTGGCCGGGTCCACGTCCTTGAAGTCCCGCGTGGCCCGCCCTGCCCAGGCGGACCGCGAGCGGTCCGGAGACTTGGCGTTCAGCTCCAGCGTCCCGTTGGGCTGGTCATGCCGTAGCCGCAGCCCCGTCGAGGTGCCCAGGAAGGTGGAGGACAGCTCATGGTTGGCGAAGCCGTACAGCTCCCGCCCGCCCGCGCGGGCACGGGCGAACGACTCGCCCAGCGCGGGCGCGAAGTCCGCGAAGACGGCCGGCGACGTCTCGGCGGGCGAGTCCCTGAAGCCTCCGGACGCCTCGCGCCCCGCCACCAGCGGCTGAGCGTCCTCGGCGGGCTCGGACGTACGGGCCGCCGCCTCCGCCGCCCGCACCAGCGGCTCCAGGTCCTCGGCGGTCACGGCGGACCGGGACACCACCCCGGACGCCGTCCCCTCGGCGCCGTTCACGGTCGCGATGACGGTGAGCGTACGGCCCCGGGTGACACCGTTGGTGGTGAGGGCGTTGGCGGCCCAGCGGAGATTGGCGGAGGAGTGCTCGTCGGCGATGACGACGCAGTCGTCCGCAGTGGAGAGTTCGAGGGCGCGCTCGACGATCTCGTACGGCTTGCTGTCACGGCTCATCGGCCGGCCTCCTGCTCGGTGCTGTGCTGACCCGCTCTGTGGTGATCCGCTCCGCGGTGACCCGCTCCGGCGTGACCGCTCATCGTGTCCGCGCGGCCCCCGGACCCCCTGCCCGCGTGGTGGTGGCCCGTCATCGGCCGGCCTCCTGCGTCGTGTTCAGGATGTTGACGCCGCGGAACAGGGCCGACGGGCAGCCGTGGGAGACGGCGGCGACCTGGCCGGGCTGCGCCTTGCCGCAGTTGAACGCGCCGCCCAGCACATAGGTCTGCGGGCCGCCCACCTGCTCCAGCGAGCCCCAGAAGTCCGTCGTCGTCGCCTGGTACGCCACATCCCGCAGCTGACCCGCCAGCCGGCCGTTCTCGATCCGGAAGAACCGCTGTCCGGTGAACTGGAAGTTGTACCGCTGCATGTCGATCGACCACGAGCGGTCGCCGACGACATAGATCCCGCGCTCGACCCCGCCGATCAGATCCTCCGTCGACAGGCCGCCCACCGCGGGCTGGAGGGAGACGTTCGCCATGCGCTGCACCGGCACATGGCCGGGGGAGTCCGCGTAGGCGCAGCCGTTGGAGCGGCCCAGACCCGTCAGCTTCGCGATCCGCCGGTCCAGCTGGTAGCCCACCAGCGTGCCGTTTCTGACCAGGTCCCAGGACTGGGCCTGCACGCCCTCGTCGTCGTAGCCGATCGTCGCGAGGCCGTGTTCGGCGGTGCGGTCGCCGGTCACATTCATCACCGACGACCCGTACTCCAGCTTCCCCAGCTTGTCGAAGGTGGCGAAGGAGGTCCCCGCGTACGCGGCCTCGTAGCCCAGCGCCCGGTCCAGCTCGGTGGCGTGCCCGACGGACTCGTGGATGGTGAGCCAGAGGTTCGAGGGGTCGACGACCAGGTCGTACCGCCCCGCCTCGACGCTCGGGGCGCGCATCTTCTCCGCCAGCAGCTCGGGGATCCGCTCCAGCTCGGTGTCCCAGTCCCAGCCGGTGCCGGTCAGATACTCCCAGCCGCGGCCGACCGGCGGCGCGATCGTCCGCATCGAGTCGAACTCGCCGGTCGTCTCGTCCACGGCGACCGCCGTGAGCTGAGGATGCAGCCGCACCCGCTGCTGGGTGGTCACGGTGCCCGCCGTGTCCGCGTAGAACTTGTTCTCCTGCACGGTGAGCAGCGAGGCGTCCACATGCGCGACGCCGTCCGCCGCGAGCAGCCGGCTGCTCCATCCGGCCAGCAGCGCCGTCTTCTCGTCGTCGGCCACATCGAACGGGTTGATCTCGTACGACGAGATCCACGTCCTGTCGGTGTGCACCGGCTCGTCGGCCAGCTCCACCCGGCCTCCGAGTTCGCCGGGCCCCCCGGAGGGACCCGCCGCCGCGATCACCTCCGCCGACAGCCGCGCCATCGCGACCGCCTGGCCCGCGACCCTGGCCGCCGCGTCCATGGTCAGATCGACCCCGGAGGCGAAGCCCCACGCCCCGCCGTGCACGACCCGTACCGCGTACCCGAGATCCGTGGTGTCCGACGAAGCGGCCGGCTTGGCGTCCCGCAGACGCCAGGCCGCGCTGCGCACGCGCTCGAAACGGAAGTCGGCGTGGTCGGCGCCGAGTGCCCGCGCCCGGGCGAGCGCCGCGTCGGCGAGCGCCCTCAGCGGCAGCGCCAGGAACGCCGCGTCGATGGAATGAGGCACGAATGTCTCCTGTCGTTGAGACCGGCCGCCTCGGTTCGCTGAACCGGTCGTCCCGATCATGTCGCGCCGGAGGGTTCGTTGCCCAGCGGCTTACAGTGCCGTTGCACGGCGGCTTTCTGTAGGGACCCGACAGCGACGCGCGAGAGGCGCTGTCAGGGCCCGATTCTCCGGGAGCGTCGCGGGACCGATAGTTTCGGGGGTAATGGGGGATACCAGTCCGCATTCGAAAGTCCGCAATCGAAAGGGTGATCCGTTGAGCCGCTCGGTTCTCGTCACCGGAGGAAACCGGGGCATCGGCCTCGCCATCGCCCGCGCGTTCGCCGACGCGGGCGACAAGGTCGCGATCACATACCGCTCCGGCGAGCCGCCCGAGGCCCTGACGCAACTGGGCTGCCTCGCCGTCAGGTGCGACATCACCGACACCGAGCAGGTGGAGCAGGCGTACAAAGAGATCGAGGAGAAGCACGGTCCGGTGGAGGTGCTGGTCGCCAACGCGGGCATCACCAAGGACCAGTTGCTGATGCGGATGTCGGAGGAGGACTTCGTCTCCGTACTCGACACCAACCTCACCGGCACCTTCCGGGTCGTCAAGCGGGCCAACCGGGCGATGCTGCGCGCCAAGAAGGGCCGCGTCGTGCTGATCTCCTCCGTCGTGGGGCTGCTCGGTTCGGCGGGGCAGGCCAACTACGCCGCCTCCAAGTCCGCTCTGGTGGGCTTCGCCCGTTCGCTCGCCAGGGAGCTCGGCTCCCGGAACATCACCTTCAACGTCGTCGCGCCCGGCTTTGTCGACACGGACATGACCCAGGCGCTCAGCGACGAGCAGCGCGCGGGCATCGTCGCCCAGGTGCCGCTCGGCCGTTACGCGCTGCCGGAGGAGGTCGCCGCCGCCGTGCGCTTCCTCGCCTCCGACGACGCCTCGTACATCACTGGAGCCGTCATTCCCGTTGACGGCGGATTGGGCATGGGTCACTGACCGATATGAGCGGAATCCTCGCCGGCAAGCGCATTCTCGTCACGGGAGTCCTCACCGATTCCTCCATCGCCTTCCACGCGGCCAAGGTGGCGCAGGAGGAGGGCGCGGAGGTCATCCTGACCGGCTTCGGCCGGCTCTCCCTCGTCGAGCGCATCTCGAAGCGGCTGCCCAAGACCGCACCCGTCATCGAACTGGACGTCACCAACCAGGAGCACATGGACGCACTCGCGGACCGGATTCGCGAGCACTCCAGCGACGACTCCGGGCTCGACGGCATCGTGCATTCGATCGCCTTCGGCCCGCAGGGCGCGTTCAACTTCCTGGAGGCGGGCTGGGAAGACGTCTCGACGGCGGTCCAGGTCTCCGCGTACTCCTACAAGTCGCTGGCCATGGCCTGTCTGCCGCTGATGGAGCAGCGCGGCGGGTCGATCGTCGGCCTCACCTTCGACGCCACCATCGCCTGGCCGAAGTACGACTGGATGGGCGTGGCCAAGGCGGCCCTGGAGTCCACCAACCGCTATCTCGCGCGGGATCTCGGCCCGAAGGGCATCCGCTGCAACCTGGTCTCGGCGGGCCCGCTCAAGTCGATGGCCGCCAAGTCCATCCCCGGCTTCGAGGACCTGGCGGACGTGTGGAACCACCGCGCTCCCATCGGCTGGGACCTCGCCGACCCGGACCCGGCCGGCCGTGGCGTCGTCGGCCTGCTGTCGGACTTCTTCCCTCGTACGACGGGTGAGGTGGTTCACGTGGACGGCGGGGTCCACATGATGGGCGCGTAGTCGCCTGCGGCGGGCTTCGGGGGCCCGCGTCGGTCCGGCTGTCCGGGCCCGGCGCGGGCCCCCGGCACGCTGCGGGGCCTGGCCCCGGGTTCGTGCTGCCTTCGGCGATCGGTCGAGGGCAGCGTTGCGCCGGTGCGCGGTGCGCGGTGCGCGGTGCGCGGTGCGCGGGTCGTCGGGTTCGCCGGGACAGGCCAGGGCCCCGGGCTCGGTTCCGGTTCGGTTCGTCTGCGATGGACGTGCCCGCATGGGCGGCGCGCGGAGAGTGGCGGGCGGGTGAGCGTGCCGGGTGCCCCCCGGACGTACCGGACACCGAGCCCGCACGCGTACCGCCACGCGGCACCCACGTGCTCGCCCCGCGTCCGCCGAGGATCCGTTCCGGCGGCGGAACCCGGTCGTACGGCAGCCGTGACCGCAGCGGAACCACGCTCCGTCCCCGCGCTCGGCGCGGCGGCGGGGCGTCGCCCATTCGGCCCCCAAGGCGCGCGGTGCGCTGCCGGACGGGTGAGGGTGGAGACGCAATCCCCCTTGTGGTGCAGCCGCGGCCGACGTGCCGCCGGTACGGCCGAGGAGGTCCCGCCTGTGCGTACGATCCTGAGGTCCGCCCCCGCACTCGCCACGGTGGCGATGCTGCTGTGGGCGACGACCGGGGTCGTGTACGGCGCGATAGGCGGCTCCCGTTCGGACGCGGGCGGGAAGTCGAGTGCGGCCGAACGGGCCGCGAGTGAACGGACCACGAGCGGCGAGTACGGTCCCGGCGAGCAGCCGCCCGTGTACGAGGCCGACTGCCGCATTCAGATCGAGGGCTCGCGGGCGACCGCGTACTGCCACAACGCCTACCCGGTGACCGACCGGGTCCAGATGCATGTCGAGTGCGAACGCTGGTGGGACATAGATCAGGACTCCGCGCCCGCCGAGGTCGGCCCGGCCCAGTATCTGGAGCTGACCGGCCGCTGCTGGAAGGAGATCCGCGCGGTCTGGGTCAGCCAGCGGCCCCTGACGCACGGCGCAGGCAGATGAACGCGTAGCCGGCGGCCTCCGAGGCCGCGGTGTCCCCGTCGCCCGCGCGGATCGCCTCGACCAGCCGGGCGTGGTCCAGGTGCTGTGCGGGACGCAGCCCGTCGATCATCTCGTGGCGCAGCAGATCGCCCAGGTCCGCGTACAGCTCACGGAGCACCTCGTTGTGCGCGGCGCTCACCACCGCCAGATGGAAGGTCATGTCGGCGGCGGCGAACCCTTCCGCGTCCCCCGCCTCCCACGCCGCGTCACGGCGGCCGAGCAGCGTCTCGATCTGTCTCAGGTCGCGGTCCGTGCGCCGCTCGGCCGCCAGCCGGGCGGCCGAGGACTCCAGCGTGGAGCGCACCTCGGCGATGTGCTGGGGGCTGGCCTCGGCGAACCTGCGGTGCATCACGCCCGCCAGCTCACTGGTCGCCACGACATAGGTCCCCGAGCCCTGCCGGATGTCCAGCAGGCCGTTGTGCGCGAGGGCGCGGACCGCCTCCCGGACGGTGTTGCGCGCCACACCCAGCTGTTCGACGAGCGCCGGCTCGGTGGGGATCCGTGAGCCGACCGGCCACTCACCGGACGTGATCTGGTTGCGCAGCTGGGCGATCACCTGGTCGGTGAGCCCCGACCGCCGTGGCGATGTCAGCGACATTCGTGCAGCTCCTATAGCCCGTGGCCCCGGCCGTGTCCGCGGCTGTGCCCGTGGTGGATCAGTATGGCCCGTTCCATGGTCGTACCGGGTGCGCCGATAGTGACTGGTTCGTGATTGGACAATCAATCATCCCATGATTCTATGATGGCTCCATGTCTGACGAGACCCAGACCCAGACCCAGACCCGGAGCCGGCCCGGGATCCGGGACCAGCGCCTGAAGCGGCGTCCGAACCCCCGGCCCACCGATCGCCCGTCCGTGGCGTCCCAGCCTCTCCGGTCCTCACGGAACACGGTCTGGTTCACCCGGATCGCCATGGCGGCCCTCGTGCTGGCCGCGCTCAACCTCCGCCCCGCCATCGCCAGCCTCGGCGCACTCCTCGAAGAGGCGCGGGCCGGGCTCCAGATGAGCGGCACGGTCGCCGGACTCCTCACGTCCGTACCGGTGCTCACCTTCGCGATCTTCGGAATCGCGGCTCCGCGCCTCGCCCGCCGCTTCGGGCCCGCCGCGGTCGTCTGCGCGGGCATGGCCGCGATCGCCGTCGGGCTGCTGATCAGGCCCTTCGCCGGAGGCACGGTCGGATTCCTCGTGGCCAGCGCGCTCGCGCTCATGGGCATCGCCGTCAGCAACATCCTGATGCCGGTGATCGTCAAGCGGTACTTCCCCGGGCGCGTCGGCACGATGACCGGGCTCTACTCCATGGCCCTGGCGATCGGCACCTCGGCCGCCGCCGCGGCGACCGTCCCCATGACCCATGCGATGGGGGGCGGCTGGCAGACCGGTCTCGCGGTCTGGGGGCTCCTCGCCGCTGTCGCCGTGGTGCCCTGGACCGTTCTGGCGCGCGCCCGCCGGGGCGCGGCGGAGCCGGAGGCACGCCGGAGCGCGGTCAAGCCCGACGCGGCGGAGAAGCCCGACGCGGCGGTGGAGCCCCAAGCGGTACGGAATGCTCCCGCCCCCGGGATCGTGCGCAGCCCGACGGCCTGGGCGCTCGCGGTCTTCTTCGGGCTCCAGTCCACCGGCGCCTACATCACCTTGGGCTGGATGCCCCAGATCTTCCGGGACGCGGGTGTGCCGGCGGGCACCGCGGGGGTGCTGCTCGCCGTGACCATGGTCATGGGCGTCCCGCTCGCCTTCGTCATCCCCCGGCTCGCCACCCGGTTCAGGAACCAGGGGCCCATCGTCGTCGTCCTCGGACTGTCCGGGCTGACCGGCTACGCGGGCCTGTTCTTCGCGCCGGCCGCCGGAGCCTGGGCCTGGGCGCTGCTGCTCGGCGTCTCGAACTGCGCCTTCCCGCTCGCGCTGACCATGATCGGGATGCGGTCGAGCACGGCCTCCGGTGTCGTACGGCTCTCCGCGTTCTCCCAGTCCGTCGGCTATCTGCTCTCCATTCCCGGCCCGCTGCTGGTGGGCTTCCTCTACCAGCACAGCGGCGGCTGGAGCGTGCCGATCGCGCTGATGGCGGGGCTCCTCGTACCGCAGATGGTGTTCGGGGCGCTGGCAGGGAGGGACCGGACGATCGAGGACGAGACCGGGATGCGAGACTGAGGCCATGCCAGTGCTCGACCCGAATCCGCAGAACGGTCAGAAGAAGCTCCTCCTCGTCTTCGGGACGATGATCGCCTTCTTCGTGGTGGTGGGGATCATCGCGACCATCGCCTCACCCTGACAGGGCCGTTGGCCATCCCCGGGATGGTGGTGCCAGCACCACCATCCCCTAGGGGGCCAGGGTCAGGGGCAAGTGGGTGGCTCACCGGATGGGCCCGGGAGCGCGTGATCCGTAGGTTTGAGGCAATCGACCGCAAACCCCCGGATCGGGGCTCAGTACTCAGCCCGAGGAGGCGGCCATGTCGGCCCACACGCCCACCCCTTCCCCCGCCAAGGGCGGCGTCGACAGCCGGCTTCCCTGGTGGGCGCTGGCACTGCCGGTCCTCGCCTTCGTCCTTCTGCTCCTCATGATCGCTGACCCCGCGCAGGCACAGTCCGGCGGCGGTGACCCGGCGATCGCCCGCGTACTGGAGCACATCCGGCTCGTCCTGACCCGCTGAGCGGCGGACCGCGGACGGGGGACCGGCAGCCCGCAGCCCGGCAGCCGACTGACCCGCTGAACCCCTGGATCCGCAGACCCCTTGAATCTGCAGACCCCCTGGATCAGTAGACCCCCTGGATCCGCAGGCCCGCCCCGCCGTCCTGCTCGCGGCCATGCCACTCCCGGTCACCGGCGGACCACTCCCGGTACCGGCGAAGACCGCCCTCCCGCCTCCACGGCCGGGCCGCCCGAGGCACCGGCCGACGCGCCCGCCGCCGGGTCGCATGTCGCAGGGAGGAGCACGTCAACACCCCGCGCCCAAAGGAGCGTTTCGTGCGAAGCTGGGGGGCATGAGCGTCGCCACGTCTTCCGGGGGGACAAGCCCCGGATCCCCCGAATCCCGCAGGATCGTCCTCCTCCGGCACGCCAAGGCCGACTGGCCGCAGGTGTCCGACCACGACCGCCCACTCGCCGAGCGTGGCCGCAAGGACGCCCCCGTGGCGGGCCGCCGGCTCGCCGACACCGGAATCACCTTCGATCTGGCCCTGTGCTCCACCGCCGCCAGAACACGAGAGACGTGGAAGCTGGCGGTGCACGAACTGCCGGACCGGCCCCGGACGGTGTACGAGGAGAGGCTGTACGACGCCTCCCTCGGCGAACTCATCGCCGTGGTGAACGAAGTCCCGGACGAGGTGAACAACGTCCTCCTGATCGGTCACAACCCCGGAATGCACGCGCTCGCCGACGCCCTCTCGGGCGAGGCCGAGGACGGTCTGATGTCCCGGATGAGCCGCAGCGGCTTCCCCACGTCGGCCTTCGCGATCATCGGCCTCACCGGCTCGTGGAAGACCGTGGAACACGGCGTCGGCAGGCTGCTCGACTACTGGACTCCGCACGACTGACCCGCGCCCGGTCCGTGTCCCGTCCGTGTCCGGTCCGCTACGTTCCGCGACCGGACCGCCACCCGACCGCCACCCGACCGCGACCGGTCCACGACCAGCGCCGAAGACCGTTCCCAGGGCTGCGGGCACCAGTGCCCGCAGCCCACGACGGGCCCCCGGCGACCGCCGTGCTCGGCACTCCCGGCCCGTACACGCGAGGAACGTCCGCCACCAGCGGTCCCTACCGCACCCGGCACACGCGTGCCCCGGCGTGACCGATCGCGCCGGGGCACTCTCGTGTCCGCCCGAGAACGGATCAGTGCTCGACGCCCGCGCCGTCGGCACCGTCGCCGTCGGCTGCCTCGACCTCTTCACGTGTGATGCCCAGCAGATAGAGCACGGTGTCGAGGAACGGCACGTTCACCGCGGTGTGCGCGGCCTGCCGGACCACCGGCTTGGCGTTGAACGCGACCCCGAGTCCGGCCGCGTTCAGCATGTCCAGATCATTGGCGCCATCACCGATCGCCACCGTCTGCGCCAGCGGCACGCCCGCCTCGGCGGCGAATCTGCGCAGCAGCCGCGCCTTCCCCGCCCGGTCCACGATCTCACCGGTCACCCGCCCGGTGAGCTTCCCGTCGACGATCTCCAGCGTGTTCGCCGAGGCGAAGTCGAGCCCCAGCCGCTCCCGCAGATCATCCGTGACCTGGGTGAACCCGCCCGACACCACCCCCACTTGAAACCCGAGCCGCTTGAGCGTACGGATCAGGGTCCGCGCGCCCGGAGTCATCCGCACCTCGGAGCGCACCTTGTCCACGACCGAGGCGTCCAGCCCCGCCAGCAGGGCCACCCGCGCGTGCAGCGACTGCTCGAAATCGAGCTCCCCGCGCATCGCGGCCGCCGTGACCTCGGCGACCTTGTCCTCACACCCCGCGTGCGCGGCGAACAGCTCGATCACCTCGTCCTGGATGAGGGTCGAGTCGACGTCCATCACCACGAGCCGCTGCGCACGCCGGTGCAGCCCGGCCGACACCACGGCGATGTCGACCCCGATCTCCGAGGCCCCGATCGCCAGCGCGGTGCGCAGCGCCTCCGTCTCGGCCCCGGACACCGCGAACTCGACGGCGGTGACCGGGTACTTGGCGAGCCGGAAGATCCGGTCGATGTTGCCGCCGCTGCCCGTGATCCTCGCCGCTATCGCCGCGGTCGCCTCGGCGGTCAGCGGATGCCCGAGGACGGTGACATGGGAACGGCCGCTTCCACGCGGCCGGTTGTCACCCGTGCCCGAGATGATCTCGGCCTGCAGTTTGAGGGATTCGGCCCAGCTGTGCACGGTGGCCCGCAACTCGCCCTCGTCGGTCCCGGCCGCGGTCGGCGCGGTGACCAGGGCGCACAGGACCAGGCGGCCCCGTGAGACGACCTGCTCGATGTCGATGACATCCACCGAGTAGGCGGCCAGGGTGTCGAACAGCCCAGCGGTGATACCGGGGCGGTCCTTGCCGAAGATCTTGACCAGAAGGGTGCGTACGTCGGAATTCTGCGAAGCGCTCATGGTGCTTCCACGGTAACCGTCGAAGGTCACGCCGACACGCTCCGGTCCGATAGGCGGACACCGGCCCAGGAGTGCCCGGAGCGGAGTCCCGCTCCGGGCCGCGCCGCTGCACGAAGTGTCACCGGAGCCGAGCCTACCGCCCTGACCTGGGCAGACCCGGAGGCGGCGGGCCGTCGTCCGTTCCGGGCGGGGCCTCGCCGGAACCGGGCCGCGGCCGGGAGGCGCGCGGTGGTCTCCGGGGATTCGGCGGCCGAGGGAGCGGGCCCGCCACCGTTCCCGCGTCGTGCACGTCCGGCGGTATCCGCAGATACGGGTTGGTGTCCGGGTTCGGCGGACGGTACGGCGTCGCCGGAAGGTACGGCCCCGGCTGCCCCGCCCTCCCCGCGGCCTCCGCGCCTTCCGCCGTCCGCGCTCCGTCGGCCGCGGGATGTTCTTCCCCCGGACCCCGTGTCACATACACCAGCAGTGCTCCCGCGCCGCCCGCTCCCGCACCCCACAGCGCCCCGAGCATCAGCGCCGTCCCCGCCTGGCCGTGGAGTTCGACGCCCGCTCCGAAGGCGTCGAAGCCCAGCACCGACAGCGACGCGCCCACCGAGACATCCGTCAGCCACACCAGCAGCGGCAGCGCCACGGCGGTCACGACGGCCAGCCGTACCGCGCACCGGCCCGCGAAGCCGCCCGCGCCCCGCCCGTCGGCCGGGGTACGCGCCGAGGCGAGCACGCCCGCGTACAGCATCATCACCGCGGTCGCCACGGGCAGCAGCCACACCCGGCCGTCCAGTTCCGCCAGCCTCCCCACCGTCGCCGGCTCCTGCGCCGACAGCCGGAAGAACTCGTCCAGCGGATCGGGCAGCAGCTTCGCCAGCTCACCCGTCGCCCTGCCGTCCCACGGCACGAAGAGGCCCAGCGGAATCCCCAGCCACACCCCGTTCGGAGCGCCCAGCAGCGCGGCCCCCGCGATCCGCCGGGGGTTGTCGTCGCCGATCGCCGCGTAACCGGCCGCCGCGTACCCCGCGAGGACGGCGACCAGCAACACGGACACCAGAGCCGAAGCGGCGGGCCGCACCTGGCGCCGTACTGCGTCGAGCGCCCGGGGCAGTGGCGCGCGCCGTCCCGCGAGCAGCGCGATCACCAGTACCCCGAGCACCCAGACGAGCGCGCCGACCAGCGAGTCCGCCGTGTTCACCGTGAACCCGACCGACGCCTTCGCCTCCGCCAGGTCCCCGAGCCGGTCCGGCAGCAGCCCGCCGACGTCTCCGAGGTCCCCGAGCCCGGGAATCTCGATGCCGCCGCCCCCGGCACCGGGCACCTTGTCCGCGTCGAGCCCCAGCTTCGCCCCGTCGATGGTGATCACATCGTGCCCCGCCCAGGCGAGCCCGCCCACCAGCGCGACGAACAGCACCACCACCCCGCCCGCCCGCGCGGCGAGTTCGGTCCCCGAGATGTACGCCCCCGCCCTGCGCAGCGAGCGCAGAAAGACATACGCAAGGAGCAGCGCCCCGAACAGACTCACCCCGAGTGGCGCGATATCGATGGCGGTCCGGGCCTCCGCGCCCTCCAGACCGAAGGCCGACACATCACCGGACGGCGTGACCGAGCCGTTCACCGCCAGCACCACCACGGCCGCCGTCATCGGCCCGAGCGCCCCCGCGGAATCCGCCTCCAGCAGATGGAGCCCGAGCGCGGCCGCACCGGCCATCCCGATGAGTGCCCAGCTCACAGCGGAGATGGAGGCCAGCGCCACCTCGCCCCAGGGCACTTTTCCCCTACTGCCGGACCCGCCGGCTCCGTTCATGAGAACCCCCCCGACTCCCTGCTGGGTTCGACCCAGTTGCCCCCACTCCGCATGATCCGTAATGATCCGTGTGCAGTGATGAGCGCTTACCACTGTCCGTGCGTGTTTCTCCGCCGTCAACGGTCTGCCCCGACAAGGTCCTCGCGAGGCCCGACTTCCGGATACGGGACCGCGCCTGAAATAGTTCCCCCCGATGTTCGCCATCCCTAGACTCCCTGTGACGGGGGTATTTCGGGGGACAACTAGTGGGGCATGGAGTGCGGGAACTCGTACTGGAATTGAACGGAAGAACCTGGACACTCGATCCGTCCAGGTCGTACACCCTCGGCCGGGATCCACAGGGCGATCTGGTCGTGGACGACGCAAGGGTCTCGTGGCGGCACGCCAGCATCAGCTGGAACGGCCGGAGTTGGCTGATCGAGGACCACGGGAGCACCAACGGCACCTATATAGCCGGCCAGCGCATCCACCAGAGGGACATCGGCCCGGGCTCGGCCGTGCACCTGGGCAACGCCACCGACGGTCCGCTGCTGAAACTGTCCGGAGCGGCGGCGGACGCGCACAGCGTGCAGAGCGCGTCCCCTCAGCAGGCAGCCCAGCAGGCAGCCCAACAGGCCGCGCCGGCCCAACGGAACTGGCCCCAGGCGCCCCAGGGACCCCAGGCGCCCCAGGGGCCGCAGGGGCCGCAGGCACCGCAGGCGGCGCACGCGCAGTCACCCGCGCCGCACCCTCAGCCCGTATGGCCCGACCCGCAGCAGCCCGACGCCGGGAACCAGCGGCCGATCCCCCAGCAGCAAGGACAGTCGCAGGGCCGAGGACAGGGACCGGGCGGTGCCGCGGGGGCACCACCCGTGTACGGCGACCGCAGCCCCACCACCTTCCACCAGCTGGCACTGGGCCGGGTGATGCGCATCGGCCGCGCCCTGGAGAACGAACTCGTCGTCTCCGACCTCCAGGTCTCCCGCCACCACGCCGAGTTCACCGCCACCCCCGACGGCCGCTTCCAGCTCCGCGACCTCGGCTCCCACAACGGCACCTACGTCAACGGCCAGCCGATGGCCAAGTCCGGCACCGTGTTCATCGGCCCCAGCGACATCGTCGGCGTCGGCCACTCCACCTTCCGGATCGTCGGCGACGGGCTGGAGGAGTTCGTCGACACCGGAGAGGTCTCCTTCTCCGCACGCCACCTCACGGTCACCGTCGAGGGCGGCAAGCAGATCCTGCGGGACGTCTCCTTCGGCGTACCGGAGAAGTCCCTGATCGGCGTCATCGGACCCTCCGGCTCCGGAAAGTCCACCCTGCTCAAGGCGCTCACCGGATACCGGCCCGCCAATGAGGGCGATGTCCTCTACGACAACCGCAGCCTCTACAGGCAGTTCGCCGAGCTGCGCCAGCGCATCGGCCTGGTCCCGCAGGACGACATCCTCCACAAGGAACTGACCGTCCAGAAGGCGCTCAAGTACGCGGCCAAGCTCCGCTTCCCCGGCGACACCGCCGCGGCCGAGCGCGAGGCCCGGATCGACGAGGTGCTGCGCGAGCTGAAGCTCGACATCCACAAGGACAAGAAGGTCACCTCGCTCTCCGGCGGCCAGCGCAAGCGCGTCTCCGTCGCCCTGGAACTGCTGACCAAGCCGTCGCTGATCTTCCTGGACGAGCCGACCTCCGGCCTCGACCCCGGCATGGACCGCGATGTGATGCAACTGCTGCGCGGCCTCGCCGACGACGGCCGCACGGTCCTGGTCGTCACCCACTCCGTGGCCGAGCTGGCGCTCTGCGACAAACTGCTCGTCATGGCCCCCGGCGGTGCGGTCGCCTACTTCGGCCCCCCGGAGGAAGCGCTCAACTTCTTCGGCTACACCACCTGGGCCGATGTCTTCTCCGCGTTCGAGAACTACCGCGAGTACGACTGGGCGGGCCGCTGGCGCGGATCACAGCACTACCAGATGTACGCGGCCGACATCGACGCCGTCGCACCCCAGCCGGTGAACCTGCCGTCGCCGCAGCAGATGCGCCCGCCGAAACCGCAGAGCTGGGGAGCCCAGCTCATCACTCTGATCCGCCGGTACGTCTCCGTCATCGCCTCCGACAAGGGCTTCATGGGCCTGATGGTGATCCTGCCCGCCGTCCTCGGCCTGGTCAGCGTCGTCATCCCGGCCAAATTCGGCCTCGCCGCCCCCGACGACGGCAAGTCCGCGTTCAACGCGGACGCGGGCACGATCATGCTGATCCTCGCGGTCGGCATGTGCTTCTCGGGCGCCGCCAACTCCGTACGAGAACTGATCAAGGAACGGGTCATCTACGAACGGGAGCGGGCCACCGGTCTCTCCCGCTCCGCCTATCTGATGTCCAAGGTGATCGTCCTCGGCTTCATCACGGCCCTCCAGGGCGTCATCATCTGCGGCATCGGCTTCTCCACCCGCAGGCTCCCCGAGGAGGGCCTGCTCATGCCGCCCGCGGTGGAACTCTGCCTGGCCATCACCGCCCTCGGCTTCACCTCGATGATGTTCGGCCTGGTGATCTCCTCGCTGGTGAAGACCGCCGAGAAGACGATGCCGCTGCTGGTCATGTTCGCCATCGTGCAGGTCGTGTTCACCGGCGTGCTCTTCAAGGTCTACGGCTCGCCCGGCCTTGAGCAGTTCGCCTATCTGATGCCGTCCCGCTGGGCCATCGCGGGCGCGGCCGCCACACTCGACCTGGCGCACCTGATGCCTCCGTGGGACCCGAAGAAGCCCACCGACCTGGACCCGCTCTGGGAGAGCGCCGTCTCCCAGTGGGGCATGAACCTCGGCATCCTGCTCGGGATCGGCGTCGTCTGCGGCTTCGCGGTCGCACGGCTGCTGCGCCGCCACGAGCCCGAGGTCATGCGCAAGTAGCCGGCTCCGGCCCGCGCACCGCGTATGTACCGCGTGTACGGAGTACTCCGCGTACTCCGGGCCGGCCCGCACCCGCCGATGGGCGGCGCCTCCTGGTGACAGGAGGCGCCGCCCATCGGCGTATGGACGTCTACTCGGCTCAGTAGGCGCTGAAGACGTTGTCGATCGAGCCGTAACGGTCCGCGGCGTAGTTGGCCGCGGCCACGATGTTGGAGACCGGGTGGTACAGGTCGAACGGCGTGCCGGCGACGTGGTACCTGTCGAACGTCGGCTGGATGACCTGGAGCAGGCCCTTCGACGGGATGCCGTTCCTGGCGTTGATGTCCCAGTTGTTGATGGCGCGCGGGTTGCCGCTCGACTCACGCATGATGTTGCGGTGCAGCCCGTCGTACGAACCCGGGATGTTGTGCTTCTTCATGATGTCGAGCGCCTCGCGGATCCAGCCGTCGAGGTTGTTGGCGTAGACCGGCTTGCGCGGCGTGGCGGACACGGTACGGCTGGCGGGCTGCTCGGCGGCGCGCTGCTCGGCGACGGCCTTCTTCACGGCTGCCTCGGTGGCGGCCTTCTTCACGGCGGCGTCCGCCTGGGCCTTCGCGTCGGCCTGGGCGACGGAGGCGGCCTTGGCGGCCTGTGCGATCTGGGTCTCGATCGCCGACTTCTGCGCGGAGGCACCCGTCTGCAGCGACGCGGTCTTCGCGGCGGTCGCTTCGAGGTTCACGGCGGCCGGAACGGCGGCGGCGGCCTTGGCGGGGGCGGCCTCGGCGGTGGCCGAGCCGCCACCGGGAACGAGGGTCAGGGTGATGGCTGCGACGCCGGCGGCGGCTATACCGGCGATCGAGACCCGGTGGGCCTTGGTCATTCGGGTGCTGGACGCGGACATACAGACGTACCTCTTCGCATAGGGAAGTCGCATCAGGCCGGAGCGGCGCTGCGCTCCACGGCGGGCGGCGACGAGAGGTAATTCTTAGCGCCAGCAAAAACATGTGGCAATCATGTGACATACGACGACGGATAGTGGATCAGGGCGGGGTGATCACGCCTTTTCGTCAATTCAGAACCCGTTAACAGGGGCTTTACTCATCCACTAATGGGATTCGTAAGTGATCTGCGTCCTATGTGCGGGGTCACACGGGACCCCTTTCCATTTGACGATGAGTTGCTTCAGCAATTCAATGCGTGAGCGTTCTCGTCCGGGAGTACGAGATGGACGTCGCCGAACTCGTGCCAGAGGTAGAGCCGCCGCAGCGCCTCCTCGTACGAACGGGCGAGAGCCGCCCTGCCCGCGATCGCCTCCAGCATCAGCAGATGCGAGGCTCGGGGCTCGTGCAGCCCGGTCAGCAGGCCGTCGACGGCGCGCACCCCGCGCTCGGGCGTCACCACGAGATCGGTCCAGCCACCGGATCGCCGTACCGTCCCGTCCGGACCGGCGGCGGACTCCAGGGCCCGTACGGACGTCGTGCCGACCGCCACGATCCGCCCGCCGCCCGCACGCGCCGCGTTCACCAGCCACGCCGTCGCGCCCGGCACCTCGAAGCGCTCCGGATACGGCGGCTCGTGCGTCTCCGCCGACGCCACCCCCGTATGCAGCACGATCGGGGCGAACTGCACCCCCCTGCTCACCAGCTCCGCCACCAGACGCGCCGTGAAGGGCCGGGCGGCACTCGGCATCTCCGCGGAGCCCGAGCCGTCGGGGGAGGGGAGCGCGAAGACCGTCTGATACGCGGACAGCGGCTGGTCCCACGCGGTGTACGCGTACCGGATCGGCCGCCCGTAGCGGCGCAGCAGGCCCACCACCCCCGAGCCGGGGGCCAGGGCGGGAGAAACGGACACCGAAGCCCACCACAGCCGGTCCGCGCCCGCCGCGAGCGGCTCTTCGAGGACGAGCCGCCCGCCACCGGGAAGCCGTACCACCGCGGCCTTCGGCCCTCCCGCGCGCGGCCGCGTGCTCCCGGAGCCCTCGGGGGCGCGCAGCTCGACGGCCCACCGCCCGTCGTCCCCCCGCGTCGAGAAGTGCACGACGACCGGATCCCCGCCCAGCCGCCCGTTCACGGCGGCGGGCAGGGTCGCGGACGTGTTGACCACCAGCACATCCCCCGCCCGCAGCTGCCCGGGAAGATCCCGGAAGCGGTGATGGGACACCCGGCTCCCGCGCGTCACCATCAGCCGGACGTCGTCCCGCCCGTTCCCCCGTACCTCGGCCGGCTCCCGCGCGGACAGCTCATCGGGAACCCGCAGGGCGTCCAGCACGGCCGTGGACCGCGCGGCCGCGACCTCGCCACCCGTACCCGTACGACCCCCGGACCGGGCGTCAGCCCCCTCACCGCCCCCGAGCCCGGCCCCGCCCTCCGTACGCGCCCCGGCCGCTCCCGGAACCCGAACGTCCCCGCCGTCGGGGCCGCCGCCCCCGCACTCGCGGCCGCATCCGCCCGGAGCCCGGCGACCCTCCGGCCGCCCGGCTCCCTGCGGCGGCCCGCCTCCGCCCTCGTCGGCGGCCCTCACACCGATCCCAAGAGCGCCGGAGCCCCGTACCGGCCGCTCACCGGGCGCTCGTCCAGGAGCCGGAGGAACCCGGGCACCACCGACTCCGGGGCCGGACGCGGATCGTCGTCGTCCGGAACGGCCGCCGCATAGAGATCGGTGTCCATGTCACCCGGATCCACCGCCCACACCCGCAGCTCCGGCTCCTCGACGGCCAGAACCGCCACCAGCTGGTCGAGCGCCGCCTTCGAGGCCCCGTAACCACCCCAGGTCTCGTACGCCTCCGCCGCCGCGTCCGAACTGACCGCGATCACCGTCCCGGCCCGCGCCGCCCGCAGCAACGGCAGCGCCTCCTGTACGAGCCCCAGCGCGGCCACCACATTGGTCTCCAGTGCCACCCGCAGACCGTCCAGCGGCAGGGCGTCCAGCCGCACCAGCGGCTCCGCGCCCAGCACACTCGCGTTGCTCACCAGCAGATCGAGCCCGCCCAGCCCACGCGCCGCGGCCATCAGCTCCCGCCGGTGCCCCGCATCGGCGACATCCCCCGCCACCGCCACCACCCGCGTCCCGTGGGCCCCCACGCGCTCAGCGCTCTCCTGAAGCACACCGGCGGTCCTCGCGCCCAGCACCAGATCCCAGCCCCGCTCGGCGAGCGCCGCCGCGAGAGCATGCCCCAGCCCCTTGGAAGCACCTGTGATCACCGCGACCGGCATACCGTCCATCCCCTTGCTCTCACAGCTTCCCCGGCGTACACACGCCGTCGGCGCCGTTCCCGCCGACGCCTCCACCGTAGAAACGCGGCCCGGTCCGCCGCGTCCTCCGGGGGACCCCATCCGGGATGGCACTTCGACCTAGTCCCGCAGTCCTAGCCCGCGGTCCTAGGCTGGACGATCTCCGGTCCGATACGGAGTGTCACTCGTCGCCGGTACCGTGAGTTCATGAGCCATCGACCCAGCTCCGGCCTCGCGGCCGTGAGCACCGCGCTCCTCGCGATGAGCAGGCACCTCGAAGTCCGGGACGTGCTGAAGACGATCGTCGTCTCGGCGCGCGAGCTGCTCGACGCGGAGTACGCGGCGCTGGGCGTCCCGGACGATCACGGCGGCTTCGCCCAGTTCGTGGTCGACGGAGTCACCGACGAACAGTGGAAGGCGATCGGCCCGCTGCCCCGGCAGCACGGCATCCTCGCCGCCATGCTCCGGGACGCGCGGACCGAGCGGCTCGCGGATGTGCGCAAGGACCCGCGCTTCGAGGGCTGGCCGTCCACCCACCCCGACATGTCCGACTTCCTCGGCCTCCCGGTCAAGGACGGCGACCAGGTCATCGCCGCGCTCTTCCTCGCGAACAAGCGCTGCCCCGAGGACTCCCCGTCGAGCGAGGACGGCTGCGGCTTCACCGCGCAGGACGAGGAACTGCTCTCGATCCTCGCCCAGCACGCGGCGATAGCCCTGACCAACGCCCGGCTGTACGAGCGCAGCCGGGAGCTGACCATCGCCGAGGAGCGCTCCCGCCTCGCCCATGAACTGCACGACGCGGTCAGCCAGAAGCTCTTCTCCCTGCGGCTCACCGCCCAGGCCGCCGCCGCCCTGGTCGACCGCGATCCCGCCCGCGCCAAGGGAGAGCTGCAGCAGGTCGCCGCGCTCGCCGCCGAGGCGGCCGACGAACTGCGCGCCGCCGTCGTCGAACTGCGCCCCGCCGCGCTCGACGAGGACGGCCTGGTCAACACCCTCCGTACCCACGTCCAGGTCCTCGACCGGGCCCACTCCGCCAGGGTCACCTTCGACACCTGGGGCGCCAAGGCCCTGCCCGCCGCCCAGGAGGAGGCGCTCCTGCGCGTCGCCCAGGAGGCCCTGCACAACGCGCTGCGGCACTCCGGAGCCGACCGCGTCGACGTCGTCCTGGCCCGCCGCGGCCCGAGCGGCGCGATCCTCAGCGTCACCGACAACGGCAAGGGCTTCGAACCCCGTACGGTCCGCAGGGCGGGCCGCCATCTGGGCCTCGTCTCCATGCGCGACCGCGCGAGCGGAGTCGGCGGAAGACTCACAGTGCACTCCGCGCCCGGCAAGGGCACCACGATCGAGATGGAGGTCCCCGGTGGGTGACAAGCGAATCCGGGTCCTGCTGGTCGACGACCACCAGGTCGTACGCCGGGGTCTGCGCACCTTCCTCGAAGTGCAGGACGACATCGAGGTCGTCGGAGAGGCGGGCGACGGCGACGAAGGAGTCGCCCGAGCCCAGGAGCTGAAGCCGGACGTCGTCCTGATGGACGTGAAGATGCCCGGCACCGACGGCATCGAGGCCCTCCGCAAGCTCCGCGAACTCGCCAACCCGGCGAAGGTCCTCATCGTCACCAGCTTCACCGAACAGCGCACGGTGGTCCCCGCCCTGCGCGCCGGGGCGTCGGGCTATGTGTACAAGGACGTCGATCCCGAGGCACTGGCCGGAGCGATCCGCTCCGTCTATGCGGGACACGTCCTCCTCCAGTCCGAGGTCGCGGGCGCACTGCTCGCGCAGGACGAACCGGCCACCGGCTCGGGCCGCGGCGGCACCCTCACCGAACGGGAGCGGGAAGTCCTCGGCCTGATCGCGGACGGCCGCTCCAACCGCGAGATCGCCCGCGCGCTCGTGCTCTCCGAGAAGACGGTCAAGACCCACGTCTCGAACATCCTCATGAAACTCGATCTGGCGGACCGCACCCAGGCGGCACTGTGGGCCGTACGCCACGGTATGACCGACTGAGCCGTCGAACCCTCTTTCGGTTCGCACTCCACGCCGGTCCGAGATTCATACTGTCGGGTGTATGTCACCCGGACGGCGCACCCTGTGGACCCGTCCGCCGTTCTCCATGACGTGCCGCGGCGACCTGCCGCGGCGAATGTCCAGGAGGATTTCGAACGTGAAGAACCTGAAGAAGGCCGCCGCCCTCACCATGATCACCGGCAGCCTCGTCGCCGCGGGCGCGGGCATCGCCTCCGCCACGCCGGGCGCCCACGCCGAGGGCAAGGCCGTGGGCTCGCCGGGCGTCGCCTCCGGCAACCTCATCCAGGTCCCGGTCCACGTGCCCGTCAACGTCAGCGGCAACTCGGTCAACGTGATCGGCCTGCTGAACCCGGCCTTCGGCAACATCAGCCACAACGGCTGACACCCCCACCCCGACCCCCGCGCCGAAGGCCGCCGGACCCGCCGGATCCCGGCCTCGCCGGCGTCCGACGCGCGGGGGCCCGGGGCCCGCGCTCCCCAGAGAGCACCCCCGGCAGAGCAGAGCACCCCCGGCACAGCCCCCGACAGACGGCCCGCGCCACACCGGGCGCGGCACCCCAACCGCCCCGCCCGCCCCGGACGCCTCCCGCTCTACATCCCTCGCTCCAGCTCCTCCACATACGCGTTGTACGCGGCCACCCGCGCCCGCCTCGCCACCCGCTCCACCGGCCTCAGCGCCTCCCCCCTCGCCGCCATCTCCGACGCGCTGACCGCCCCGCCGTGCCCGTTCTCGTACGCGATCGAGATCAGCAGCCCCACCCGGTGCGCCAGCTCCAGGACCCGTACCGCCCGAGCCGGATAGCCCGGAGCGAGCCCGGACCGCCCCGACTCCGCCCGCGCCCGGTACGCGTCGATCGCCGCCTCGGCCACCGGCCCGGACGCGGCCACATCCAGCCGCGACAGCACCTCCGTCGCCTCCCGCAGCGCCTCCGCCAGCTCCCGCTCCGCCTCCCCGAGCGAGGGAACGTCCGCCGGCGGAGCCTCCCGCACCGGCAGACAGCGCCAGAGGACCTCCACATGCAGGTCGGCGGCGTCCGACCCGGATCCCGCCCAGGTCACCTCGGGTACCAGCCCGTACCCCGCGCCGTACCCGACGACCGCCTCCTCCGCCTCCAGCGCCCGTTTGTTGAACTCCGGCGGCCCGCTGAGCCCCAGCGGATGCCCCGGCACGGGCAGCGCCACCCGCCACCCGGTCACCCCGAGAGACCGCAGCCGCCCGAGCGCCAGCGTGAGCCCGACCGGCCCCGCCTCACCCGGCAGCCCCTCCACCCGGTGCACCGCGTCGTCGCCGACGATCGCGTGCGCCGCGTCGTCGGGTGACGCGGCTCCGGCCAGCAGGGCGTTCCCCCAAGCGGCCAGACGTCCTGAACGTGGTTCCGAAGGTCGCGAATGCATGGGCCCAGCCTAAGGACCTTCATCAGGAAAGGACCGGGGGACAGGGCTGCCCGACCGGTGGCGTAGATTTCTTCGAGGGCTGCCTACCGGCGTCGAGCCCTCCGCATCTCGACACGATTGCATGGGGAGACAACGCGCTCATGAGCGATGTACTGGATCTGGTGGACGTATCCGTGGTCCGCGACGGACGCGCTCTGGTGGACGACGTCTCCTGGTCGGTCAAGGAGGGTGAGCGCTGGGTCATCCTCGGCCCCAACGGCGCCGGCAAGACGACCCTCCTCAACCTCGCCTCCAGCTATCTGTTCCCGACCAACGGCACGGTACGGATCCTCGGCGAGCGCCTCGGCGGCGTCGGTGTCGATGTGTTCGATCTCCGCCCCCGCATCGGCATGGCCGGCATCGCCATGGCGGAGAAGCTCCCCAAGCGCCAGACCGTGCTCCAGACGGTCCTCACCGCCGCGTACGGCATGACCGCGACCTGGCACGAGGACTACGACCCCGTGGACGAGGAGCGCGCCCGCGCCTTCCTCGACCGTCTCGGCATGAACGAGTACCTGGGCCGGAGGTTCGGCACGCTCTCCGAGGGCGAGCGCAAGCGCACTCTGATCGCCCGCGCCATGATGACCGACCCCGAACTGCTCCTCCTCGACGAGCCCGCCGCGGGACTCGATCTCGGCGGCCGGGAGGATCTCGTACGCCGTCTCGGCCGCCTCGCCCGCGACCCGTACGCCCCCTCCATGATCATGGTCACGCACCATGTCGAGGAGATCGCCCCCGGCTTCACCCACGTCCTGATGATCCGCCAGGGCAAGGTCCTCGCGGCCGGTCCCGTCGAGATGGAACTGACGTCCCGCAACCTCTCCCTCTGCTTCGGCCTCCCCCTCGTCGTCGAGCGCCTGGGCGACCGCTGGACGGCACAGGGACTCCCGCTCGGCTGAACCCGCGTCTCACGAAGACCACAGCACCCACAACCCCCACAGCGACCCGCCCGCGCCTGCCCGGACATGCGTGAACAGGCCCCGACGGCCCTTTTGCCCCCTGTCCCCACCCGGACCCGCGGATCTACCATGACCATGTGGAAATCGACGCGTGGGTGTGGTGGCTGATCGGTGCGGTCGGACTGGGCATTCCGCTGGTCCTGACGGCGATGCCCGAGTTCGGAATGCTGTCGGCCGGAGCGGTCGCCGCCGCCGTCGTCGCGGCACTGGGCGGCGGGACGGTCGCCCAAGTCCTCGTGTTCGCCGCGGTGTCCGTCGCCCTGATCGCCGTCGTACGTCCGATCGCGACCCGGCACCGGTCCGGCAGACCCGAGTTCAGCAGCGGAGTCGACGCGCTGAAAGGCCGTCAGGCGGTCGTCCTGGAACGGGTCGACGCCGCCGGAGGCCGCATCAAACTCGCCGGCGAGGTATGGTCCGCACGCCCCCTCGACGCAGACATGACGTACGAAGTCGGCCAACAGGTCGACGTCGTCGAGATCGACGGCGCCACCGCGGTGGTCATGTGAGCCCAGCCGCCCGGCGGACCACGATGCCACGGGTCACGCTCACCCGGACCACGAGGTGAAACCGTGATCCCACCGGGGAAGCAGAACAGCCCCCACACCAGCCCCAGGTCTGGGAAGCTCGATCATCATCACACCATCATCCGGCAGCGAAGGGCACGGGGAAACCGATGCAACCGATCATCATCGTCCTGATCATTCTGGTGGTGCTGGTCTTCATCGCCCTCATCAAGACGATCCAGGTCATCCCGCAGGCCAGCGCGGCCATCGTCGAACGGTTCGGCCGCTACACCCGGACCCTGAACGCGGGACTGAACATCGTCGTCCCCTTCATCGACTCGATCCGCAACCGCATCGACCTCCGTGAACAGGTCGTCCCCTTCCCTCCCCAGCCGGTGATCACCCAGGACAACCTGGTCGTCAACATCGACACGGTCATCTACTACCAGGTCACCGACGCTCGGGCCGCGACCTACGAAGTCGCCAGCTACATCCAGGCCATCGAGCAGCTCACCGTCACCACCCTCCGCAACATCATCGGCGGCATGGACCTGGAGCGGACCCTCACCTCCCGCGAGGAGATCAACGCCGCCCTGCGCGGAGTCCTCGACGAGGCCACCGGTAAATGGGGCATCCGCGTCAACCGCGTCGAACTCAAGGCCATCGAGCCGCCCACCTCCATCCAGGACTCGATGGAGAAGCAGATGCGCGCCGACCGTGACAAGCGCGCCGCGATCCTCACCGCCGAAGGCATCCGCCAGTCGCAGATCCTCACCGCCGAGGGCGAGAAGCAGTCCGCGATCCTGCGCGCCGAGGGCGAGGCCAAGGCCGCGGCCCTACGCGCCGAGGGCGAGGCCCAGGCCATCCGTACGGTCTTCGAGTCCATCCACGCCGGGGACCCGGACCAGAAGCTGCTCTCCTACCAGTACCTCCAGATGCTCCCGAAGATCGCCGAAGGCGACGCCAACAAGCTCTGGATCGTCCCCAGCGAGATCGGCGACGCCCTCAAGGGCCTCTCCGGAGCCTTCGGCAACCTCGGCGGCGGCGTGCCGGGCTTCAACACCGGCTCCGAGCGGCGCGAACAGCCCCCGGTCGACTGAGCCCCACCCGCCGTCAGGCATGATCGGTGCATTCAGCACCGATCATGAAGGGGACGCGGAGTGACCATCTGGGAGATGCTCGCCGTCTTCGCCGCGGGAATCAGCGCCGGGACCATCAACACCATCGTCGGTTCCGGCACGCTGATCACCTTCCCCGTACTCCTCGCCACCGGGCTGCCGCCGGTCACCGCCACCGTCTCCAACGCCCTCGGCCTCGTCCCCGGCGCGATCAGCGGAACCATCGGCTACCGCGCGGAGCTGAAAGGCCAGCGAGGCCGCGTTCTGCGCCTGAGCGTCGTCGCCGCCATCGGTGGCGTCACCGGAGCCGTACTCCTGCTCCAGCTCCCCTCGACCGCCTTCGAGACGATCGTGCCGATCCTGGTCACCCTCGCCCTCGTCCTGGTGATCCTCCAGCCCCGCATCTCCAAAGCCGTCCAGCGCCGCCGGGCACGCAAAGGCACCCCCGCCCACCCCGACGGCGGCCCGCTCCTGGTCACCGGACTGCTGCTCTCCAGCGTCTACGGCGGCTACTTCACCGCGGCGCAGGGAATCATCTACATGTCCCTGATGGGCATGCTGATCGACGACACCATGCAGCGCCTGAACGCCGTGAAGAACATCCTGGCCGCCGTCGTCAACAGCATCGCCGCGATCTTCTTCCTCTTCGTCGCGGACTTCGACTGGACCGCGGTCCTGCTCATCGCCGTCGGCTCCACCATCGGCGGCCAGCTCGGAGCCAAAGTCGGCCGCAAGCTCCCCCCGACCGCACTGCGCGCGATCATCGTCGCCGTCGGCACGGTCGCGGTCGTCCAACTACTCGTCCGCCGCTACGGCTGACCGCGCCCCTCGACAGCGCCAAGGGCCCGTCCTCGTCCTCCCGAGGTCCGGGCCCTTCGCCATCCGTCCTTGCGCTACGCCGCCGGCTGAGCCACCAGCCACTCCGGCAGCTCCGAACGCTCACCCGCCCGCATCCCCAGCAGCATCGCGTCCGCCGGAGAGGGCACGAACGGCTGGTGCAGCAGCGGCATCCCCGCCTGGTCCGGCGTACGGTCCGCTTTACGGTGATTGTCCTCGGCGCAGGAGGCCACCGTGTTCAGCCAGCTGTCCGCACCACCGCGCGACCGCGGAACCACATGGTCCACCGTCGTGGCACGCCTGCCGCAGTAGGCGCACCGGTGCTGGTCCCGCACCAGCACCCCCCGTCTCGACCACGGAGCCTGTCTTCGGAACGGCACCCGGACATATCTGCACAGTCTGATCACCCGCGGCACCGGAAGATCGACGGCGGCGGCACGCATACGGAGTCCGGGGTGGGCCTGCTCGACGACGGCCTTGTCCTGGAGCACCAGAACCACCGCACGGTTGAGCGTCACCGTCGACAGCGGTTCGAAGCTCGCGTTCAGCACCAGTGTCTCGCGCACGTCCCCCACCTCCGTTCGCCGGGCCCGGCCCGTCGCGGGCCCTGGGCATGGATCAACTCTGGCCGGGCACGCCGAGATGGACAACGCAATATCCGTGCCTCCCCGGCGTCCCCCATGTACGGCAGAGAAAAAACTGCCCTGTCCTGATCTCTCCAAGACCAGGACAGGGCAAACAACAAACGAACGGCCGGTGCCGTGGTCAGCCCGCCGCGGGCCCCTCGTACTCACCGATCAGCTGCGCACGGGCGAGCGTGTGGAACCGCAGGTGGAAACCCACCACGGCGGGCGAGACATCCGCGTCCGGCCCCAGCTTCTCGCTGTCCACCGCGTACACGGTGAAGACATAGCGGTGGTTCTCCCCGGCCGGGGGAGCGGCGCCGCCGAAGTCCTTCGACCCGTAGTCGTTGCGGACATGCACCGCACCCGCGGGCAGCCCCTTGAACTCCCCGCCGCCCGCCCCCGCCGGCAGTTCCGTGACCGATGCCGGAACATCGAAGAGCACCCAGTGCCAGAAGCCGCTCCCCGTCGGCGCGTCCGGATCGAAGCACGTCACGGCGAAACTCCCGGTCTCGGCCGGGAACCCCTCCCACCGCAACTGCGGCGAGGTGTTGCCCTCCGCGTAGACCTGGGCGTCCTTCAGCACCGATCCCGGCGCGATGTCATCGCTCACCAGCGTGAACGAAGGCACCTCGGGATGAAAGTCATGCGGAAGGGGAGCCCTCTTCTGCTCGGTCACGTCTGAACCTCCGGTTCGCCGTCCTGCCTTGGGCCGCCTGGGCGGCAACCCTGCCTCTGACGACCCTAGAGCCCGGCCTAGAACCAGTTGCGACGGCCGCCGATCTCGGCGAGCCACTGGTTCAGATAAGCGCCCCAGTCGGTCGAACGGAAGTCCTGGTGCCCCACCTTGAAAGCCTTGTACGAGTCACTGCCCTCGCTGAACAGACCGGGCTTCTTGTCCATCTCCAGAATGACGTCCATCTCACGGTCGTCCGCGACGAACGTCAGCTCGACCTGGCTCAGCCCCCGGTACCGCTCCGGCGAGAAGAACTCGATCTCCTGGTAGAAAGGCAACCTCTGCCGCGTCCCGCGGATGTGCCCACGCTCCATGTCCGCGCTCTTGAAGCGGAAACCGAGCTGGATGAAGGCGTCGAGAATCGCCTGCTGCGACGGCAGCGGGTGCACATTGATCGGGTCCAGATCGCCGGAATCCACGGCCCGCGCGATCTCCAGCTCGGTCGTCACACCGATGTGCATCCCGCGCAGCTGCTGCCCGTCGATGCTCGTGACCGGGGTCTCCCAGGGAATCTGCAGCCCGAACGGCACCACGTGCACCGCCCCGGCCTTCACCTCGAAGGCGCCCCCGAGCCGCTGCTTGACGAACTCGAGGTCCTGCTTGACCTCCTGGTCACCGCTCTCGACCTCGACCCGGGCCTGAAGCCCGACGGACAGTCCCTCGATCTGCTGGTCGACCGATCCGCCCTGGATACGCACCTCGCCCTGGACGACACCGCCCGGCACGACGTTCTCGTCGGTGAGCACCGTCTCGACGGACGCCCCACCGGCGCCCAGGCTCGCGAGCAGCTTCTTGAAACCCATGTCCACTCCTTCCAGATCCTGCTAGATCCTCATTCGTCATACGCGTCACGGTCGCAACCGGTTCCCGAGTACCCTCGGACGCCATGATCGAAAGCCCCGACCGTACGCCGATGTCACGGGACTTCTTCGACCGTCCCGTTCTCGAGGTCGCACCCGAACTCCTCGGCTGCACCCTCGCACGCCACTCCGACGCAGGTCCCATCGAGCTGCGCATCACCGAGGTCGAGGCATACGCGGGAGAGCTCGACCCCGGCTCCCACGCCTTCCGGGGCCGCACCCCGCGCAACGAGGTGATGTTCGGCCCGCCCGGACACGCGTATGTCTACTTCACCTACGGTATGTGGCACTGCCTGAACCTCGTATGCGGCCCGAAGGGCCGGGCGAGCGGAGTCCTCCTCCGGGCCGGCGAGATCCTGGTAGGCGCCGAGCTGGCTCGTAAACGTCGAATCTCGGCCCGATATGACAGAGAACTGGCCAAAGGGCCGGCACGCCTCGCCACTGCCCTCGATGTCGATCGAGCCCTCAACGGCACGGACGTCTGCACCGACGCGACCGACCCCCTGGTCCTGTTCCACGGCACCGCGCCGTCGCCTGACCAGGTGCGCAACGGCCCTCGCACCGGAGTCGGCGGCGACGGCGCCCACCACCCCTGGCGCTTCTGGATCGACGGCGATCCCACCGTGAGCCCCTACCGCGCCCACGCGCCACGCCGCAGGGCAACTTGACTCGCCCATCCGAGACGCCTAACGTAGCCCGAGCCGCTTGAAACGGGCCCTGCTGTTCAGCAACCCAGAAGCGGCCACCTACTACTGACGACGAACCCACATCGGGTCTCTTTTCGGCATGCCCGGAATTAAACGCGATGAACTCGATTATGAGTTGCTACGGGAATCGGCTAACGTAGTGAACACGCCGAAAGGCAAAAGGCTTCTCCAATCGGCCGCTCGATCGAAATTCCAAGCCGGAAACGGAATGGGAAAAAGGTCTGGTAAGGTTGGAAACGCAAGACCGAAGGGAAAAGCCCGGAGGGCCTGGAAGGGTCTGATGGAAGCGTCCGTTCCTTGAGAACTCAACAGCGTGCCAAAAGTCAA
>NZ_JBSGAW010000034.1:0-97471 GCF_053600955.1 Streptomyces sp. NPDC004838
CTGACACGACGTGCTCTGTCTGCCACGGAAACCCCGGCACCATGCCTGACCAGCGACAACACGGCGATCAAGTGCGGAAAGACAACAGCTTCTAACCCCTTACGGACCACACGCGTCCGGGCATCCCTGACGGGACGTCGGCGTTGCAGACGGGCACGCGGCCGGGGAACGGAAACCATGAATCAGTCCTTAACGATCAAGAGGTTGGGAGGCGAGCCGAGGGAGGCGGAGTGCTGTTTGAAGGCCGTCACGGGCGACAGAGGCTGCAGGGATCCTTTGCAACCCACTCGGTGCCGCCACACTCAGGCCGGACGAAGACGGCGTTCGGGGTGACAGCGCGGGTGGCAGGGTCCTCCCAATCCCCGACGAACTGGACGACTCCCACGCGCTGTTCTAGAGGGTCATAGACCGTCGTTCCTGCAGTCACCCAGCCGGGTACGACCTGATCAGGGACATGAGTGGTTTGCTGCGGCGGCACGAGGGATCTCCTGCTATTGGAGGGGAGCGCAGCGGGCGGTCCGGTGGCGCGAAGTTGTCGGGGACCAATGCCGCTTGGGGAGCTATCCAGAGGTGTCGTTGCTCCTGGTGAACAGTCAACCGGTGTCATCGCGCCGCCGGTACGGTGAAGACGGCTGGTCTTCGTTCAAGGCGTTCAAGATCGTTTCAAAGAAATCGAATTGATGGATGGTCAGACAATGAATGAACAACTGGCGGCCGTCATCACCGAAGCCGATGTCACCTACTACGCGCTCGCTCGTGAGGTCCGCACGGTCGCTGCCGAGGCAGGTGAGCGGCTGAGCACCGGGCCTTCGGCCGTCGCCTACTGGGTTGCCGGCGGGACACCGTCCGGCAGGACTGGCGTCTACCTGGCAGAAGCTCTCACCCGAAAGATGGACCGGAGGGTGACGGTCGCCGAGATCGGTCTAGGCTGCGCAGACGCCCTGGAGGCCATCGGGGCTGACCCGGTAGCCACCGCCGCCGACCTCGGGAGGCTCGTGATGCTCCGCCGTAGGGATGTTCTGCACTCCGCCTTTGCCGCATCGGCGGTCGCCATTCCTCTGGACTACGACCATGAGGCAGTCGCCGCCACACTCAGAACGGCCGAGGGCAGCGGGACCGTTAGCAGTGCGGAAATCAAGGCCATCCGGCAGGTCACCGAGATGTTCCGGTCCGTGGACGACAGGTTTGGCGGAGGCCACGGCTTGAGCACGGCCACTGCCTATTTGACCGACACGGTTGCCCCTCTCCTGGAAGCCCGCTTCCCCTCGGACGCGATCCGCTGAGACGCCTTTGGGGCAGCTGCCCACCTGGCGTGTCTGGTCGGCTGGAAGCACCATGATCTCGGCCGCGAAGGGCTCGCCCAGCGTTACTACGTCCTCGGCTACCAACTGGCCTGCGAGGCAGACCCCAACGGCTTGGGGGCGTGGATGATGCGCGCTCTGACACACCAGGCTCTCGACCTCCGGCACACGGACTCTTGTGTGGCTCTGGCGGAGGAGGCGCTACGGCGTGCATCGGGACGTGTGGACCGGCAGACCGAGGCGCTGCTGCTTGTGACCTGTGCGCGGGCGTACGGGCACAGCGGGGAAAAAGACAAGGCCGCTCGGGCACTTCTTGCCGCAGAGGACACCGCAGGGGACACGAGGGAGCCCGTCTCGTCGTACGCTGCCGGGTCCGGACCGGTGGCGGCCACGGTTGCCTCACACACAGGTAAGACCCTGACCGCCCTGAACGACCACCCGGCGGCCGAACGGCATTACCGTACGGCCCTCGCCGGGCGCGCCCCACACACATATCAGCGAGGGCATGGACTGACGTTGGCCAACCTGGGCAAGTCGGTGGCCGCCCAGAACCGCTTTGAGGAAGCCGTGGCGCTGTGGGGGAGGTCCCTCACGATGATGGACGGGGTGGTTTCCGAACGAGGACGGGCAGAGATCCGCGCCATCCGGTCCACCGCAGCTACGTACCGCAAGCGCGGCGTACCCGGTGCCGGACGCCTTCAGCGGCGGGCCGCCGAACTCCTCGGGACGCGGCCATGAGCCCGGAAACCCTGACGGTGGGCGTCGTGGTGCTGACCATGGGCGACCGCCCGCAGGAACTGGAAGCGCTCCTGAACTCGGTGGCCGCCCAGGTGGGCGCCCCCGCGAAGGCCGTGGTGCTGGGGCAGGGCGTGAAGCTGCCCGCCCTCCCGCACGGTGTGGCGGCCGTCGAGCTGCCGGAGAACCTCGGCATCCCCGGCGGCCGGAACGCCGGAGTCCAGTGGCTGCGCGACCACGGCGGCACCGATGTCGTCGTGGTCCTGGACGACGATGGGCTACTGCCGGACACCGACACCTTCGCGCTGCTCCGGGATGCCTTCGCGGTGAACCCCCGCCTGGGGGTGGTCAGCTTCCGCATCGCGGACGAAACCGGCCGCACCCAACGACGCCACGTTCCCCGTCTCGGTGAATCGGACCCGCTTCGGTCCGGCCCGGTCACCACCTATCTCGGCGGCGGCCACGCCATCCGTACCGGCGTCATCGACGAGGTGGGCCCGTTCCCGGACCGGTTCTTCTACGCCCATGAGGAGACCGACTTCGCCTGGCGGGCGCTGGACGCGGGGTGGGAGATCCACTACCGCGCCGACATCGTCCTCCAGCATCCCCGCACCGAACCCTCCCGTCACGCCGCCTACTACCGCAACACCGGCCGCAACCGCGTGTGGCTCGCCAAACGCCACCTCCCTGCCGTTCTGGTGCCCCTGTATCTCCTGACGTGGGTGGCCTACACCCTCACGCAGAGGCCGCCGTCGAGCGGGCTACGGGCCTGGTGGGGTGGGTTCTTCGAGGGAGTCCGGACACCCTGCCCACCGCGCTCCCCGATCCGCTGGCGGACCGTGTGGCGGATGACCCGGCTCGGGCGGCCACCCGTCATCTGAACTCTTCGGCGAGGGTAACGACCGGCTTCGCTCTCAGGTCCGACACCCGGGGCAGCGGGTGCGGACCGAGACCGTACGGCTGCCGCTCGCCCCGGTGACAGCCGACGCCGAACGCAGGCGGCCTGCTTCGCCTGCCGCTTCTTCGCCTCAGTCGGTCCGGTCTTCATGGAAGCGAGGAGGCAGGACCGGTTAGGAGGCCGGTCAGGTGTTCGTGGAGGACGTCGTACAAGCCACCGCGAACCCTGATCGACGGTTGCGGTCCCTGGCGGCCCAGTGTGGACTCCCTGCATGACAACCCGGGTCCTCTACCTGATCGCCTGCGCCGCAGGTCCGACACAGCACATCGACACCGGAGTGCGGGCAGCACAAGAGGCAGGTTGGGACGTGTGCCTCATTCTGACGCCTGCTGCGGCCCTGTGGTGGAGCGACCGCCTCGGTGACCTGGAGGACCTCACCGGGCACCCGGTGAGGTCGCGGTACAAGATGCCGGGCCAGAAGGACTCGCTCCCGAAAGCGGACGCGATGCTGGTCGCGCCGCTCAGCTGCACGAGCCTGAACAAGTGGGGGGCGGGCATCGCCGACACCCTGGCCATCGGCCTGGTGTCGGAAGGCGTGGGCCTCGGGGTGCCCGTGGCGGCGATGCCGTACTTCAATCAGGCGCAGGCCCGGCAACCGGCGGTGGCGCGCAGCATCGCGGATCTGCGCGCGCAAGGAGTCAGGTACTTGGACGGCGCGGACGGCTACCAGTCGCATCCGCCCAAGCAGGGCAACCCCGAGGACTTCCCATGGATGGCGGCATTGGCCGCCGTCGCTACAGGCTAGGGGGAGCGCATCGGCCCTCCCCAGGGAGCGGGACGAAGGCGTGTCCGGGGATCCCTGACGGGGTGCCGGTGTGACAGGCGAAAGCGCCTCGGGCAGGCGGAAGTGTCCTCGTCGTTTGGAAAGCGCCGTACGCGACATCGACTTGCGCTACTCCTGACCGCCTGCGCCGCGGGTCCAACACAGCACATCGACAGCGGAGTACGGGCAGCACAAGAGCGGGTTGGGACGTGTGCCTCGTTCTGACCCGGCAGCGGAACCGCGTCGGCGGCGTACAGGTGCTCGGGCGTCGCTTCGCCGGCCACGCCGCCCGCGTCCGGCGGGAAAAGGAACGGCCGGAGCCCCCGCACAGTGGGCTCCGGCCGCTGGTCCGCGTACCGCTTCTCGAAGACTTTTCGCTCCCGGACGTTTCCGGTCGGCCGACTGCGGATTCGCTCCGTCGCCGGCCGTCGCGCCGGTGGTCGCGGTGAGCGTCAGAGCGCGAGGCCGGTGAGGACCAGGACGCGCTCGTAGGTGTAGTCGTCCATCGCGTAGGCGACGCCTTCGCGGCCGACGCCGGACTGCTTGGCTCCGCCGTACGGCATCTGGTCCGCGCGGTAGGAGGGTACATCGCCGATGATCACGCCGCCGACCTCCAGGGCGCGGTGGGCGCGGAACGCGGTCTGGACGTCGTGGGTGAACACGCCCGCCTGGAGTCCGTACTTGGAGTCGTTGACGGCGTCGAACGCCTCGGCCTCGCCGTTCACCTTGGTGACCGTGAGGACGGGTCCGAAGACCTCCTCGTGGGCGATGGTGACACCGGCGGGAACGTCGGTGAGGACGGTGGGCGCGTAGGCGGCGCCGTCGCGCTTGCCGCCGGCCAGGAGCGACGCGCCGGCCGTGACCGCCTCGTCGACCCAGGACTCGACGCGCTTGGCCGCGTCCTCGCTGACCAGCGGGCCGACGTCGGTGGCGTCGTCGCTCGGGTCACCCGTGACCTGGGCCTCGACGGCCGCGACGATCTTCGGCAGCAGCCGGTCGTACACGGACGCGTCGGCGATCACGCGCTGGACGGAGATGCAGGACTGGCCGCCCTGGTAGTTGGAGAAGGTGGCGATCCGGGTCGCCGCCCAGTCCAGGTCCTGCTCCGAGGCCCAGTCGCCGAGGACGACGGCCGCGCCGTTGCCGCCCAGCTCCAGGGTGGTGTGCTTGCGCGGGACCGAGTCCATGATCGCGTAGCCGACCGGGCCGGAGCCGGTGAAGGAGATCACGGGCAGGCGCTCGTCCTGTACGAGGGCGGGCATCCGGTCGTTCGGGACGGTCAGCACGGACCAGGAGCCGGCCGGGAGGTCGGTCTCGGCCAGCAGCTCGCCCAGGACGAGCGAGGAGAGGGGAGTCGCCGGGGCGGGCTTGAGGATGATCGGCGCGCCGACGGCGATGGCCGGGGCGACCTTGTGGGCGCTGAGGTTCAGCGGGAAGTTGAACGGCGCGATCCCGAGGACGACGCCCTTGGGGATGCGGCGGGTGAGCGCGAGCCGCCCGGTGCCGCCGGCGTCGGTGTCGAGCCGCTGGGCCTCGCCGCCGTTGAAGCGCCGGGCCTCCTCGGCCGCGAACCGGAACACGGAGACGGCCCGGCCGACCTCGCCGCGGGCCCACTTGATGGGCTTGCCGTTCTCCGCCGAGATCAACCGGGCGATCTCCTCGGTGCGCTCGGCCAGTCGGCGCGAGACGTGGTCGAGGGCGGCGGCCCGTACGTGCGCGGGGGTGGCGGCGAACTCGTCGCGTACGGCGTGGGCGGCGGCGACGGCCTCCTCGACCTGTGCCTCGGTCGGGACGGAGACCTGTCCCACGAGACGCCCGTCCCAGGAGGAGGTGACGTCGAAGGAGGTGTCGCCGGTGGCCTGCCGTCCGGCGAGCCAGAAGGCGTGGGTGGAGGTCATGTCCCGGCCCTTCCGAGGTAGAGGGTTCTGCTGTGCCCCCACGGTAGGGGCGGGACGGCGCTCGTGCGTTTGTCCGGGGTGGAGTGATAGACGGGCCGTTGCCTACGGTTTGGCCACTGCGCACCAGCCAGGGGCGGAGGCGCGGGGCGGTGGCGGTGGCGGTGGCGGTGGCGGTGGCGGTGGCACGATCGGGCGCGGTTCAGCGGCGGCGTTCCGTGGTGACGATCAGGCAGACCGCCGCGACCACGATCGCGCCGCCCACGGCGATCGGCCAGGTCAGCCGCTCGTCGAGGATCAGCGCGCCGAGGAGGACCGCCACGACCGGGTTGACGTACGCGTAGGTGGCGACGAGGGAGAGCGGGGCGGAGTGGAGGAGCCAGGCGTAGGCCGTGAACGCCACGAGGGAGCCGAAGACGACCAGATAGGCGAGCGCGACCCAGGAACGGGTGGAGACCTCGGTGAACGCGAAACCGTGCTGTTCGCCGCGGCCGAGGCCGACCAGGGCGCACCCGATGCCGCCGGCGACCATCTCGTACGCGCTGGCCGCGAAGGGGTTGGCCGGCATCGGGATGCGCGAGGAGGAGAAGGAGCCCACGGACCACATGACGGTCGCGGCGATCACGGTGAGGACGCCCCACAGGCGTACCTCGCCGCTGAGTCCGGGCAGGGTGAGCACGGCGAGGCCGACAAGGCCGAGCAGAACGCCGCCGTACGCGCCGATGCCGGGGCGTTCGCCGGAGACTCGGCGGAGGACGACGACCCAGGCGGGGACGATCGCGACCAGCAGCGCGGCCAGGCCGGAAGGGACGGAGGTCTCGGCGAGGACGACGAGACCGTTGCCGCCGAGGAGGAGGAGCAGTCCCACCACGGTGACGGACACGAGTTGGGCGCGGGTGATCCTGAGGGCCGAGAGCCCCTGTCGCCAGGCCACGAGCGAGGCGAGGATCAGGCCCGCGAGGACGAAGCGCCCGCCTGCGGACAGGAAGGGCGGCAGCGTCTCGACGGTGATGGCGATGCCGAGATAGGTGGAGCCCCAGAGGATGTACACGATGACGAGTGCGGCCCAGACGGCGCCGGATATCCGGCGGGCGGGGGCGCTGTGTCCGGAGGGTGCGGCCGGATCGGCGGCGGGTGCGGCGGCGGCGCCGACTGCCCGGAAGCGTGGTGTCATTCGGTCCTTCTCGTCTTCCGGGCTTCATGCCCTCGGCCCTGGGACCTGATCTCCCTGAACGGCGGCGCGAGCCCCTCGGAGGGCAGGGGGTCCCGTAAGCGGGGGGTACGGGACGGGGAAACGCGGGGAACTGCGGACAGCGGGCGGTCGTGAACAGCGGCGTGCACGGGAGGAGCAGAGGACTGCGGGCGTACCGGACAGCGGCGGGACACCTCGGCGCGCCAGCATCGACGCGACTTTAGGTACTGACATCCCCGCTTGCCAAGATATTTGCCCGCCTTCGGGCACCGCTGGCGGAAATCCGACGTCGCGCTCAGCCCGAGGCAGGATCGGATGCCGTTTTGAGGGCCAGCCAGAGCTCCATCCGGACATCCGGATCGTCCAGCGAGCGCCCCAGGATCTCCTCCACCCGGCGCATCCGGTAGCGAAGGGTGTGCCGGTGCACGCCGAGGTCGGCCGCGGCCGCGTCCCACTGGCCGTGGCGCGAGAGCCAGGCCCGCAGGGAGGCCACGAGATCGCCGCGGCCCTTGGCGTCGTGCTCGTACAGCGCGCGCAGCAACCCGTCGGCGAAGGCCCGTACGGCGTCGTCCGCGAGCAGCGGAACGATGGACCCGGCGGCCAGTTCCTCGTGCTCGACCAGGGCACGGCCCCGCCTGTGGGCGACCGAGAGAGCCTGACCGGCCTGTTTGTACGCATCCGCCGCGGCGATCGGTCCGGTCGGGGCCGAGAGCCCGATGAAGACCCCACCCTCCGTGGCGTCCTTGGCGCCGTATCCGTCGAGGCAGGCGGCGACCACCGCGCCGCCGTCCGCCGCGAGCACCACCAGCCGTCCGTCCGGCTCCGGTACGACGATCGCCGCCTCGCCCCTGCGGGAGGCCGCGGACTCCAGGGCCTCGGCGAGGGAGTCGAGCGCCTCGTCGCCCGCGTCCTGGGCGGGCTCGGCGATGAGCAGCCGGAAGGGGGAGTCGAGCAGCGTTCCGTAAAGCTCCCCTGCGACCGCGCGGGCGTGGTCCCGCTGGCCGGAGAGCAGCATCCGCAGCACCGCGGTCCCGAGGCGCTGCTCCGCTTCCTGGAGCGAGCGCGAGCGTTCGGTGGTGAGGGTGAGCAGGGCGACGGCGGAGTGCACGGCGTACCGCTCGGAGGTGCCGAGACGCGCTCCCGTGCCGACGGCGAGCGCGCCGCGCACCCGGCGTCCGCTGCCCAGCGACTGGAGCTCCACCCGGTCGTCGCCGGTGCCCCCGACCACCGCGCTGGCGGGCGCGGAACGCTCGCGGAGCCGTTCCACGTCCCCGGTGAGCCGGGCGGCCCTGCGGGCGGCCCACTCCGGCGAGGCCGCGACGACCGCGCCGGAGGCGTCGTACAGCGCGGCCCAGCCGTCGACATACGCGGCGAGCCGGGCGACGACCGCCCCCGGACCGTCGCCGAGCGCGGCCCGCGTCAGCTCCCGCTGCACTTCGAAGCCGGCGGTCACCGCGCGGTACTGGTCCGCCGAGACCGCGGCCGAGACCGCCTTGCCGATGGCGATGAAGGGCGTACGGCGGGGGACGGCGAGCAGTGGGAAGTCCTCTTCCCGGGCGGCGTCGAGGAGTGCGTCCGGGACGTCGTCGTAGTGCACGCCGACGGCGAAGCCGAGCCCCACGACACCCGCGCCGACCAGTCTGCGCACATAGTGGCGCATGGCTTCGCGGTCCTCCGCGTCGAGGGTGATGGCGGTGACCAGGAGGAGTTCGCCGCCCTCCAGATACGGGACGGGGTTCGCCAGCTCGCTGACGTGCGCCCAGCGGACCGGCCGGTCCAGATGGTCCTCGCCGACGCGTACGGCGAGCTTGAGCGCCGAGTGCTGGGCGAGGGAGGCGAGCGTGAGCGGCATGGCACCTTCAGGGCGGGGCGCGGTGGACTGCGCGCGTGTGGCATGGCGGATTTCGCCGTCCCGTATGAACGGCCTGGTTCGATTCTGCCAGGTCGTAGCAGTAACGGCCCCACCTCGGGGCGGGCGGGACCGAGCGGCACCGGGGAGGGACGCGCCGCACCCGCCGCGCCGCACCGCGCCCGGCCGCACCGCGCGCCGCCGCACCGGCGGGGCCGAGCCGCGCGGGTTCCGGCCCTCCTCGCGCGGTTCCACCGGCACCGCTGCCCGTACCGGATTTCCTCAATCAGGTCCGCAGGTCCACCAGCAGAGGCGGCGCGTGCTCCCCGCGCACGGTCGTCAGCGAGAGCACCGCGTGGCCGGCGGGCACGGCGTGCGCGAGATCCGACGCGGACCAGCGGGCGCGCTCGACCTCGCGGACGGTGACCGCCTCCGCGGTGGTGGCCTTCCCGGTCACCAGGCGGCGCATCATGTGGAGCGCCTTGGTGAGCGGCTCGTCGGAGATGATCTGCCGGTTGGTCACATCGCGGGTCTGGACCCACTCCGTACCCCAGGTCTCGGCGAACCGGTTGCCGTCCCAGGGCGCGAGCCCGGCGAACGCCATCCGGCAGCCGACCGCCCCGAGCAGCGGCCCGCGCAGGGGTTCCGGCACGTCCTCCAGGGTGCGCAGCGCGAGGACGACCCCGGCGTTCACGGAGCGCATCCGCTGGATGGCCCGTACGGAGTCGGTGGTGACGGTGTAGGTCGCGTCGTCGAGGACGAGGGCGGCGAACAGCGACCGGTCGGAACGGGCGAGCGCGGCCTCGTTGAACTGCGCGAGCACCAGGCGGGCGACGATGCGCGACGCCTCGGCGTGGCCGCGTTCCGGAAGGTCGATACGGACGCGCAGGGGGTGCTCGATGGCGCGGAGCGAGAACGGCCGCCCCCCGCCGTCGGCGCGGAAGAACCCCGCGAACGCGGGCCGGTCCAGAAACGCGATCCGCTCCGCCAGCAGTACGCCGATGTCATCGGCACGGGCCGACTGCCGCTCCCTGGCGTCCAGCTCCCGCAGCTGGGCCGCGGCGGCGAGCCCGCCCTGCGCCTGGAGCGCCACCCTCAGCTCGCCGATCGCGCCCGCCGAGCCGCCGAGGAGTTCCCGCAGTTCGGGTACGGCGGGGAAGCGCCCGTGAACGGACCGGTACGGCCCGATGAGCTGGGCGAGCGCGGTGGCGGCGCGTCGGCTGTCCCCTCCGGGGAGGGTGGCGGCGAGATCCCCGACGAGCGCCTCGGCGAGCGTCCGGGCGGCTTCGTCGGGGTCCTCCGCGCCGCCGTAGAGGTCGAGATCGTGTGTGGAGTCGGGGCGGCCGACGGCGATGACCAGGTCGAACGCGTCGTCGGGGGCGAGGCCGGAGCCGTACGCGGTGACGGTGACGACGGCGGCGCGATTGGCGAGGGCGAGCAGACACAGCGACTCCACGACGGGCCGTACGAGCCGCACGCTCTTGCCGGACCCGGAGGGACCCACCGCGAGGAGGGAGGTCCCGAGGAGAGCCGGTTCGAGGGCCACGCCGGTGGTACGGCGGGCGTAGGGGTTGCGCCGGTCGTCGACCGCCGTGCCGATCCGCACCTGTCCGGTGGCCAGATCGTGGATGGCGTTGCGCACCGGCAGATCCCGCAGGCCGGACGGGTGGGCACAGGCGGCGGGACCGCTCCCGCGTACGGCGTCGGTGAAGGCGGGCAGCCGGTCCGGCCTGGCGTGGACCCCCTGCCAGGCCCTGCGGATCCGCGCGTAGTCGACATCCCCGAGCGTCCCGTTGCGGGCGGCTTCGCCGAGGCTCTGCGCCACGTCGGCCAGCCCGGCGGCGCGGAGTTCGGGCCACTGGGAGGGGTCGGCCTCGGGGGGCGGCGGAGCGGCGTCGGGTGTCGCCCCGCGCCGCCGACGCCGTACGACCGGCCAGGTGCCGGCGCGGCCGACGACCGCGACGAGTGTGGCCGCGAAGAGCAGGTAGTAGAGGTTCGAGGTCCACAGCAGCCAGGCGGGCTCTCTCGGCATCTCCCGCCACACGCCCTGCACCAGGACGAACAGCGGCCACAGTGGAGCGCCGTACCGGCTCCAGACTTCGCCCCAGTTCCCGACCCGTCCCATGCCGACCGCGATCAGGCCCAGCACCAGTCCGTAGTAGAGGTACGTCAGCGCGACGAACAGATCACTGCTCCGGTCGGACACCGCCCACTGCAGGGGCAGCAGCCACCAGTTGTCGACGAAGATCCACCAGCCTTCGAGGTACTCGTTGTAGAGCAGCGACCAGAAAAGCCAGCCGCAGAGGAACGCGATGAGCGCGCCGCTCAGCAGTTGGCGCCCCGGCACCTGGTCCGGCTCCTCGTCGGGGCGGGGGCGGTGGTCGAGACGCCAGACGCCGGGGGCGGCGGCCGGGCGAGGGGCGCGGAGCCAGTCGACGACCGCCGGGCGGGTGATGGGCGCGTGGCCGGGGACGGCGGGGAGGTCCGGTGGGCCCGCGGGCCTGGGCACCGATGTCGGCGGCGGCCCCGCATAAGACGGCGGCCCCGGATGGGACGGCGACCCCGGATGGGACGGCGGCACAGGCTCGGACCGTGTGCCGCGTGCGTCGAATGTGCCTTCGGATTCCATTGAACCGCTGCCCCCTGACCAGCCAGGCCCGCCTCGTGCACGGTCAATCTAGTGCCCCGGTGGGGGGAGTTCACTGATTGGCCCCGCACGGCGTCCGCGGCCAGAGGCCCGGGACCGCTCCCCCGCGCCGCGAAACCGCCGGCCGGGTGATCCGGCCCCGTTCCCGGCCTCCTCCACCCCGGCCTATGTCCGGCAAGAACAAGAACACCACCCCCAACACTCCCGATCGGCGCATGCCCGCCCCCCTCCCCCGCGCCTAGCCTGCGGAGCAGAGAGAACGCGCCCAACGCGACACAGCAGCGTCCCAGTGCCGCCCACCTAGTTACGGAGCCCCGCATGACCGCAATCCCGCAGGAGCGCCGCGTCGTCACCGCCATCCCCGGACCGAAGTCGATCGAACTGCAGGCCCGCCGGTCCGCCACGGTCGCCAGTGGTGTGGGGTCCGTGCTGCCCGTCTTCACCGCGCGCGCCGGGGGCGGCATCATCGAGGACGTCGACGGGAACCGGCTGATCGACTTCGGCTCCGGCATCGCCGTGACGAGCGTCGGCGCGAGCGCCGAGGCCGTCGTACGCCGGGCCTCCGCGCAGCTCGCCGACTTCACCCACACCTGTTTCATGGTCACGCCGTACGAGGGTTACGTGGAGGTCGCCGAGGCGCTCGCCGAGCTGACTCCGGGCGACCACGCCAAGAAGTCCGCGCTCTTCAACTCGGGCGCCGAGGCCGTCGAGAACGCGGTGAAGATCGCGCGCGCCTACACCAAGCGTCAGGCGGTCGTGGTGTTCGACCACGGCTACCACGGACGTACCAACCTCACGATGGCGCTGACGTCCAAGAACATGCCGTACAAGCAGGGCTTCGGTCCGTTCGCGCCCGAGGTGTACCGCGTGCCGGTGGCGTACGGCTACCGCTGGCCGACCGGTGCCGAGAACGCCGGCGCCGAGGCGTCCGCGCAGGCCATCGACCAGATCAGCAAGCAGATCGGGGCCGAGAACGTCGCCGCGATCATCATCGAGCCGGTCCTCGGCGAGGGCGGCTTCATCGAGCCCGCCAAGGGCTTCCTGCCCGCCATCGCGCGGTTCGCGAAGGAGAACGGGATCGTCTTCGTCGCGGACGAGATCCAGTCCGGCTTCTGCCGCACCGGCCAGTGGTTCGCGTGCGAGGACGAGGGCATCGTCCCGGACCTGATCACCACCGCCAAGGGCATCGCGGGCGGTCTGCCGCTCGCCGCCGTGACCGGCCGCGCCGAGATCATGGACGCCCCGCACGCCGGCGGCCTCGGCGGGACGTACGGCGGCAACCCGGTGGCCTGCGCCGGCGCCCTCGGCTCGATCGAGACGATGAAGGAGCTGGACCTCAACGGGAAGGCCAAGCGCATCGAGGAGGTCATGAAGGGCCGTCTGGCCGCGATGGCGGAGAAGTTCGACATCATCGGCGACATCCGCGGCCGCGGCGCCATGATCGCGATCGAGCTGGTGCTGGACCGGGAGACCAAAGAGCCGAACCCCGCCGCTGCCGCCGCGCTCGCCAAGGCGTGCCACGCCGAGGGGCTGCTGGTGCTGACCTGTGGCACCTACGGCAACGTCCTGCGCTTCCTGCCGCCCCTGGTGATCGGCGAGGACCTTCTCAACGAGGGTCTGGACATCCTCGAGCAGAGCTTCGCGGGCGTCTGAGCCCACGGAACCGCCCACGGAACCGCCCGCGGAACCGCCTGCGGACGCCGTCCTCGATCGCTGCCCGGATCCACGCGGCCGGCGGCGCGCGACGACCCCCGCACGGCCTGACGACGACCCCCGCGACCGGACTCGCGGGGGTCGTCGCACCCGTCTCCCGACCCCTCCGACCAGCGGTTCACCGGTTCCGCCCGAACGGTCGGGGCCTGTGAAGAAGCTGTGGCGGGATGGAGATCCACCTGTCGGTCCCCGAGCCCCTGCCGTACGGTTTCCGCAGATGAGAGAAACACCCCGCCCGCAGGAGACTGCGAGCGGCTCCGAGGTGGAGCCTCCCCAGCCCTGCCTTGGTCGTGCCTCCGCGCACAACACCGGAGCCTTCGGCTCTGGGACTCCTCACAGATCGGATGGCCGCTCGCCCCAAACCCCCCGGGGCGTGCGGCGGCCCGGTCCGGTCGGCTGTTTCGGAACTACCCCCCCTGTTCCGGGGCAGCCGGCTTCTCTCCGTTCCCTCTTCCCGTTCTCGGTGCTGCGGCCCCGCACCTCCCGGCCTGCCGCCGCCCGTCGTTCCTCTCTCCTCCCGCGCCTCCTTACGCGCCTCCGGCGGCCTCTTGGTCCGCCGACGGTCAGGCTGCTCGCGGCGGCCTTGTGCGCGGTTCTGTTCTCCCTGGTCACCTGGCAGGTCGTCGTCGGCGGACCGCTGCGCTCCCTCGACGAGCGGATCGGGCGCGGGGTCGCCGGGCGCGGCCCGCGCCCCCTGACCGAACTCTTCGCCGACCTCGGCGGCGTGACGGTCGCGCTGCCGGCGCTGGCCGCCGCCATCGCGTACACGCTGTGGAGAGACGGCAGAGCAGAAGCCGGCGAGGGAAGTGACCGCAGGGCCATTCGGTACGCGTCCGTGCGCGCCGTCCTCGCCATGGCCGCCGTGCCCGCGCTCGTCGTCCCGCTGAAGGCGCTGGTCGACCGCCCCGGACCGCTGACGGACGCGACCGGCTACTACCCCTCCGGGCATACCGCGACGGCGATGGTCGCCTACTGCGGCGCGGCCATGCTCCTGGGCCGGCGCCGACCGGGAGAACGGACCGGAAAGCGGTCCGGAGGACGGGCGGGGAGATGGACAACGAGATGGGCGATGCCCGCCGCCCTCTTCCTCACCCTGGCGACGGGCATCGGTCTGGTGTTCCGCGGCTACCACTGGCCTCTTGACGTCATCGGCAGCTGGTGCCTGGGCGGAACGCTGCTGCTGATCAGCTCCATCGGTAGGCGTCGAAGTTCCGGCTGAACTCCCACTGGTTGTAGCGGTCCCAGTTGATCGACCACGTCATCAGTCCGCGCAGCGCGGGCCAGGTGCCATGGGTCTGGTACGAGCCGCAGTTGACCTTCTTCGTCAGACAGTCGAGCGTCTTGGTCACCTCGGCGGGCGAGGTGTGCCCGTTGCCCGCCTGGGTCGAGGCCGGGAGGCCGACGGCGACCTGTTCGGGCCGCAGCGGCGGGAAGACCCTCGACTGGTTGCCCGCGACCGGGAAGCCGGTGAGCATCATGTCGGCCATGGCGATGTGGAAGTCCGAGCTGCCCATGGTGTGGTACTGGTTGTCGAGGCCCATGATCGGGCCCGAGTTGTAGTGCTGGACGTGCAGCAGCGTGAGATCGTCGCGCAGGGCGTGGATGACCGGCAGGTAGGATCCGGCGCGCGGGTCCTGGCCGCCCCAGGGGCCCGATCCGTAGTACTGGTAGCCCAGCTGGACGAAGAAGGTCTCCGGGGCCATGGTGAGCACGAAGTTCTTGCCGTACTTCGCCTTGAGGGTCTTGACCGCCTGGATCAGATTGACGATCACGGGGGTGGTCGGGGAGCGGAAGTCCGTGTCGCCGTTGTTCAGCGACAGGGAGTGGCCCTCGAAGTCGATGTCGAGTCCGTCGAGCCCGTACTCGTCGATGATCTTCGAGACGGAGGTGACGAACGCGTCGCGCGCCCCCGTGGAGCCCAGCTGGACCTGGCCGTTCTGGCCGCCGATGGAGATCAGGACCTTCTTGCCCGCCGCCTGCTTGGCCTTGATGGCCGCCTTGAACTCGGCGGCGGATTCGACGTTCGGGCACTCGGTGACCGGGCAGAGAGCGAAGCGGATGTCGCCCGAGGTGACCGAGGTCGGTTCGCCGAAGGCGAGGTTGATGACGTCCCAGGAGTCGGGCACGTCCGCCATGCGCGTATAGCCGGAGCCGTTGGCGAAGCTGGCGTGCAGATAGCCGACGAGGGCGTGCGGCGGCAGGAGGCCGGTGCCGGTGTCGCCGCTGGTGGTCGTGGCGTTGACCGTGTCCGACTTCGGGGACTCACCCGCGCTGTTGGTCGCCGTGACCTGGAAGGCGTACGGGGTGAGCGGCGTCAGCCCGGAGACGGTGGCCGAGGTGCCGGTCACCGAGAGGACCTTGGAGGTCCCCTGGTAGACGTTGTACCCGGTGGCTCCGGCGACGGAGTTCCAGCTCAGGGGTACGGAGGTGGAACCCGGAGATCCGGCGGTCAGGCCGGTTGGGGCGGCCGGGACCGTGATCGGGCCGCCGCCCGGACCGAACAGGGAGATGTCGTCGGCGTGGTAGGCGGCGGTGCCGTACCAGCCGTGGGTGTAGATGGTGACCGAGGTGGTGGCCGCGCCGGTGCGGAAGGTGGTGGAGAGCTTCTGCCAGCCGGACGCGGACGGCGTCCAGGTCGAGACGTCGGTGGTGCCGGTGCCGGACGCGCCGAGATAGACATAGCCGCCCTGGACCCAGCCGCTGAGCGTGTAGGCCGAGTTGGGCTGGACCGTGACCGTCTGGCTGCACTTGGCGTTGTCGCCGCCGGCCGGGGTGGCCTTGAGCGCCGACGTGCCGCCGTGGACCGGGGAGCCGACGGCGGTTCCGCTGCCCGACGAGCAGCTCCAGTTGGTGAGGCCGGCCTCGAAGCCGCCGTTGACGGCGAGTTCGCTGTCGGCCGCCTCGGCGTTGCCCGCCGCGGCGACGAGTCCTCCGACGGTGAGGACGGCCGCGGAGAAGGCGGCCAGGAATCTGCTGAGACGTTCTCGGTTGCGGCGACTTCGGGTTCGTACCACAACTGCCTCCGAAACATGGGGGGATGGAAGCGGGAGCCATAATGTGGTCCAGACCAATCGGGTTGTCAAGACCTTCGGCAGACTCCGGTTCCCACTCCCCCGCCCGAGCGGACGCCAGGGCGCCCGGCAGCGCCTCGGAGACGGGCGTATGACCTCCCGGATCCGCGCCGGGGGCGGGATCCGGGGCCGCCCCGCGACGACGGACGCCTCACCGTCCCGCTCCCCCGCCGAAACCGGCGCGGGACCGTCTCACCCACCCTGATGGCGGCCCATCCCCGCCGCGGCCTCGTGCATCGCCAGCTCCAGCAGCGACGGGTCGGAGAGCGTTCCGGAGCCGTCCGGGGCGATGAGCCAGCGGACCCCTCCGCGGCCGGTCCTGCCCGGATACGGGACGACGATCCAGGTTCCGTTGCCCGCGCTGCGGACACCGGTGCCGACCCAGCGGGCCGCGGTGCCCGGCGGCACGAAGAACCCCATACGGGAGTCGCCGAAGTCGGCGAGGACGGGGCCCGGCCGGTCGACCAGCCTGCCCAGCACGTCCAGGGTGGGGTACCCCAGTTCGCCCGTGAGGATCAGCACGTCCCAGCGCCTGCCGGCGGGCAGCAGGGCGACCCCGAGGGGGTTGCGCTCCCACTCCCGCCGACAGGTGTCGGGATCCGGTGCCACCGATACCAGCCACTCCACCGCGGTCTTGGCTCCTGAGCCGGTCATCGCTCCGCCTTCCTCTCGTGTGCACGCGAAGTGCTTCCACACGGAGAGAGAAGGGCGGGCGCCGACTATGACGCGACTTCGGCTACTCGTTGGTAGTGAACTGCGTCACGTCCTGGCCGGGACGCGTCCGGCGCGGGAAGAGGCCCGTGCGGGCGGCGCCGACGGCGGCGGCGTACGACACGACAGGGCTCGGACGGCCGCCGGTAGCGCACACCGCGGTACCGGCGGTGCCGGCAGTACCAGCGGTGCTAGCTGTCGAAGCCGAGGCCGAGGCGGTCCATCGTCCGCAGCCATGCGTTGCGCCGCCCGCCCTGGGCGTCCGCCCTGGCCAGCGACCACTTGGTCAGCCCGATTCCGGCCCAGGCGACCGGCTCCGGCGGGAACGGCAGCGGCTTGCTCCGCACCATCTCCAGCTCGGTGCGCTCGGTGCGCTGCCCGGACAGGAGGTCGAGCATGACGTCCCCGCCGAAGCGGGTCGCCCCCACGCCGAGCCCGGTGTAACCGGCCGCGTAGGCGACCTTGCCGCCGTGGGCCGTGCCGAAGAAGGCGGAGAAGCGGGAGCAGGTGTCGATGGCCCCGCCCCAGGCGTGGCTGAATCTCAGCCCTTCCAGCTGGGGGAAGTAGCGGAAGAAGTGCTCGGCGAGCTTGAGGTAGGTCTCCGGGCGGTGGTCCATCTCGGCGCTGACCCGGCCGCCGAACGGGTAGATCGCGTCATAGCCGCCCCAGAGGATGCGGTGGTCGGCGGTCAGTCTGAAGTAGTGGAACTGGTTGGCCACGTCGCCGAGCCCCTGCCGTCCGCCCCAGCCGATCGAGGCGAGCTGCTCCGCGCTCAGCGGTTCGGTCATCAGGGCGTAGTCGTAGACCGGGACGGTGTACGGGCGCACCCGCTTGACCAGCGACGGGAAGACATTGGTGCCGAGCGCGACCCGGCGCGCGAAGACCCGGCCGTACGGGGTGCGGACGGCGGTCCCCGGACCCGCGGAGGAGAGTTCGAGGCCGCGGGTGTTCTCGTAGATCCGTACGCCGAGGTCGAGGCAGGCCCGCTTGAGGCCCCACGCGAGCTTCGCCGGGTGCAGCATGGCGGTGCCGCGCCGGTCCCACATGCCGCCGAGGAAGACCGGGGAGTCCACCTGGGTGCGCATGGCGTCCTGGTCGAGCAGTTCGAGACCGCCGAAGCCGAGCCGCCCGGCCTCCTCGTACATCTCGGTCAGTTCGGCGAGCTGGTACGGCTCGGTGGCGACGTCGATCGCGCCGGTGCGCTCGAATTCGCAGTCGATGCCGTACTTCTCGACCGTCCGCTCGATCCCGTCGAGGTTGCGGTCGCCCAGCTCCTCCAGCCGGGTGATCTCGCCGGGCCAGCGGGAGATGCCGTTGCCGAGGCCGTGGGTGAGGGAGGCGGCGCAGAAGCCTCCGTTACGGCCCGAGGCGGCCCAGCCCACCTCGTGGCCCTCGATCAGCACGACGTCCCACTCGGGGTCGCGTTCCTTGGCGAGGAGCGCGGTCCACAGTCCGCTGTACCCTCCGCCGACGACGAGCAGATCACAGTGCTCGTCGCCGGTGAGCGCCGGCAGCGGGGCGGGCTTGGCGGGGTCGTCCAGCCAGAACGAGAGGGGCTGGGCGTCGGCCAGGGATGATGCGAAGGTCATGGCAGCTGGGGCCATGGTTTCCACTCCTTACGGGGTCCGCTCGCGGCGGACCGTCTGGTGACCCTTGGGGCAGTGCGCTGACCTAGGTCAGCGCGCTGTTCTTCCGCCGGTTGCTGACGAGCTGTCCGGCGACGACGATCAGTACGGCGATCACGAACATGGCCGTACCGATGACATTGATCTGGACGGGCGTGCCGCGCAGGGCCGCACCCCACACGAACATGGGGAAGGTGACGGTGCTGCCCGAGTTGAAGTTGGTGATGATGACGTCGTCGAAGGAGAGCGCGAAGGCGAGCATCGCCCCGGCCGCGATACCGGGGGCGGCGATCGGGAGCGTCACCCGCAGGAACGTCTGCACGGGCCCCGCGTAGAGGTCGCGGGCCGCCTCCTCCAGCCGGGGATCCATCGACAGCACCCGTGCCTTCACCGCCACCACCACGAAGCTGAGGCAGAACATGGTGTGCGCGATGAGGATGGTCCAGAAGCCCAGCTCGGCCCCGAGGTTGAGGAAGAGCGTGAGCAGCGAGGCCGCCATGACGACCTCGGGCATCGCCATCGGCAGGAAGATCAGCGAGTTGATCGCGCCCCGGGCCCGGAAGCGGTAGCGGACCAGCGCGAAGGCGATCATCACGCCGAGGACCGTCGCCAAGACCATGGCGAGGAAGGCGATCTTGAGGGAGGTGGTGAGCGAGGCGCACATGTCGGCGACGCCGCAGGGGTCCTGCCAGGCGTCGGTGGAGAACTCCCGCCAGGTGTAGTTGAACTTTCCGGCGGGCTTGTTGAACGAGAACACCATCACGACGATGTTCGGCAGGATCAGGTAGGCGAGCGTCAGCAGGCCCGCGATGACGACGAGATTGCGCCTCAGCCAGCGAAGTGGTGCCATCAGAGCAGGTCCTCCGTTCCGGCCCGCCGGATGTAGACGGTGACGGTGATCAGCACGATCGCCATGAGGATGAACGACAGCGCGGCCGCGGTCGGGTAGTCGAGCACCCGCAGGAACTGCGACTGGATGACGTTGCCGACCATCTTGGTGTCGGTGGAGCCGAGGAGTTCGGCGTTGATGTAGTCACCGCTGGCCGGGATGAAGGTCAGCAGCGTCCCGGAGACCACGCCCGGCATGGAGAGCGGGAAGGTGACCTTGCGGAAGGCCGTGGACGGTGTGGCGTACAGATCGCCCGCCGCCTCGTGCAGGCGGGGGTCGATCCGCTCCAGCGAGGTGTAGAGCGGCAGGATCATGAACGGCAGGAAGTTGTACGTGAGTCCGGTGACCACCGCCAGCGGGGTGGCGAGGACCCGGTTCCCGTCGGTCATCCCGAGCCAGTTGGTCACGTCGAGGAAGCCGACGGCGCCCAGGACCTCCACCACCGGGCCGCCGTCCGCGAGGATCGTCTTCCAGGCGAGCGTGCGGATCAGGAAGCTGGTGAAGAACGGCGCGATGATCAGGACGAGGATCAGATTGCGCCAGCGGCCCGCCTTGAAGGCGATCAGATACGCCAGCGGATAGCCGAGGAGCAGACACAGGACCGTGGCGGTGCCCGCGTACATCACGGACCGCAGGAAGTGCGGCCAGTACTCCCTCAGCGCGTCCCAGTACGTCTGGAAGTGCCAGGTGACCTCGAAGCCCTCCTCCAGCGAGCCGGTCTGGACGGAGGTCGACGCCTGGTAGACCAGCGGCAGGGCGAAGAACATGACCAGCCACAGGATGCCGGGGAGCAGCAGCCAGTACGGCACCAGCTTGCGGCGCAGCGAGGGCTTGTGCACCGGCGGATCGGCCGGCGGGGACTGTGGCGAGGCCGGGGGCGGGGCCTCGGTGACGGCGGTCATGACGTCTCCTCCACCACTCCCGCGTCGATGTTCTGGGCGGCGTCGAGGCCGAAGGTGTACTCCGGGTTCCAGTGCAGGACGACCTCGGCGCCGGGTGCCAGCCGGGCGTCGCGCTCGATGTTCTGCACGTACACCTCCAGGTCCGGGCCGACCGGGCTGTCGATGACGTACTGGGTGGAGACGCCGATGAAGCTGGCGGCGGTGATGGTGCCGGTGAAACGATTCCGCCCGTCCGGGACGCTTCCCGCGTCGTCGGCGTGGACCAGGGAGATCTTCTCCGGGCGGACGCCGACGAGGAGCTTGCCGCCGGTGGCCGGTGCGGTGGCGCAGCGGTCGGCGGGCAGGCGCAGCTTGGCGTCGGCGGCGGTGACCTGGACCTCGCCGCCGGTGTTGGAGACGACGTCGGCCTCGATCAGGTTGGAGGTGCCGAGGAAGTTGGCGACGAAGGTGGTCTGCGGTCGCTCGTACAGCTCGGCGGGGGCTCCCAGTTGCTCGACGCGTCCGCCGTTCATCACCGCGACCGTGTCGGCCATGGTCATGGCCTCCTCCTGGTCGTGGGTGACATGGACGAAGGTGATGCCGACCTCGGTCTGGATGCGCTTGAGTTCCAGTTGCATCTGGCGGCGGAGTTTGAGGTCGAGGGCGCCGAGCGGCTCGTCGAGGAGCAGCACCTGGGGGTGGTTGATGAGCGCGCGGGCGACGGCGACGCGCTGCTGCTGGCCGCCGGAGAGCTGGTGCGGCTTGCGCTGGGCCTTGTCCCCGAGTTGTACGAGGTCGAGCATGTCGCCGACCTGCTTCTTCACCGACCGGATGCCGCGTCGGCGCAGACCGAACGCGACGTTCTCGTGGATGGTCAGATGCGGGAAGAGGGCGTAGCTCTGGAAGACGGTGTTGACCGGGCGCTTGTGCGGCGGGAGCGCGGTGACGTCCTGCTCGCCGAGGCGGACGGTGCCGGTGGAGGGGTCCTCCAGGCCGGCGATCATCCGCAGGGTGGTGGTCTTTCCGCAGCCGGACGCGCCGAGCAGGGCGAAGAAGGAGCCCTGCGGGACGGTGAGGTCGAGAGGGTGGACGGCGGTGAAGGAGCCGTAGGTCTTGCTGATCCCGGAGAGGCGGACATCGCCGCCCGCTGTTTTTTCGGTCATCGGTCGCGGTCCCAGGTGGTGTCGAGAGCAGGGGGCTCGGGGGGCTCAGGGGCTCGATGGCTCGGGGAGCCGTGGGGATCGGGCTCTGCGGTGCCTGAAGGGGAGGTCAGGCGCCGATGAGCTTGGCGAACTTCTCTTCGTACGCCTTCTCTTCCTCGCTGCTCAGCGAGCGGAAGGCATGGGACTTCGCGGCCATTTCCCGGTCCGGGATGATCAGGGCGTTCTCGGCCAGCTTGGGGTCGATCTTGGCGAGTTCGGGGCGTACGCCGTCGACCGGGCAGACGAAGTTGATGTACGCGGCGAGCTGGGCGGCGACGGCGGGCTCGTAGTAGTAGTCGATGAGCCGGGTGGCGTTCTTCTGGTGCCGGGCCTGGGCCGGGACGAGCAGGCTGTCGCTGGAGGTGATGTAGCCGGCCCGGGGGATGGCGTACTGGATGTCGGGGTTGTCGGCCTGGAGCTGGATGACGTCACCGGCCCAGGCCAGACAGGCGGCGATGTCGCCCTTGGCGAGGTCCGAGGTGTAGTCGTTTCCGGTGAAGCGGCGGATCTGCTTCTTGTCGACGCCCTTCTGGAGCCGGCCGATCGCCTCGTCGTAGTCGGCGTCGGTGAACTTCTCCGGGGACTTGCCGAGGTCCAGGAGGGTCATTCCGACGGTGTCGCGCATCTCGGTGAGGAAGCCGACGCGGCCTTTGAGACTGGAGTCGTCCAGCAGCTGGCTGACCGAGTCGACCTTCTTTCCGCCGGTCGCCTTGGTGTTGTAGGCGATGACGGTGGAGATTCCGGCCCACGGGTAGGTGTAGGCGCGGCCGGGGTCCCAGTCGGGGCTGCGGAACTGGGCCGAGAGGTTGGCGAACGCGTTCGGCAGCAGCGAGGCGTCGAGTTTCTGTGCCCAGCCGAGCCGGATCATCCGGGCGGCGAGCCAGTCCGTGACGTTGATCAGGTCGCGTCCGGTGTCCTGGCCCGCCGCGAGCTGCGGCTGGATCTTGCCGAAGAACTCGACGTTGTCGTTGATGTCCTCGGTGTACTTGACCTTGATCCCGGTCCGCTTGGTGAACCCGGCCAGCGTCGGGCGGGTCTTGCCGTCCTCGCTGGTGTCCATGTACTCGGTCCAGTTGGAGAAGTTGACCACCTTCTCCTTGTCCGAGCGGTCGTTGGAAGCCGCCGCCCCTCCTTCGCGCTTGGCCGGCGGGATGCCGCAGGCGCTCAGGGTGGCCAGTCCGCCGACGGTGAGCGCGCCGATGCCGGAGGCGCGCAGCACCGAGCGGCGGGAGAGGGCGCCCCGGCCGTTGGTCAGACTGCGCCGCATCGCGGCCAGCTGTGCCGCGGACAGGCCGTCGGGCTCGTTGTGGTCCATGCGCTGTGACCTTTCACAGTGGGTGCCGCCAGTGGCGGATCGGCTATCTGTCCCCGAAGACGGTGCGGTGCCAGTCCTTGCGGACCTCGGCGGTGTTGTCGAACATCACATGCTTGACCTGCGTGTACTCCTCGAAGGAGTAGACCGACATGTCCTTTCCGAAACCGGATGCCTTGTATCCGCCGTGCGGCATCTCGCTGATGATCGGGATGTGGTCGTTGATCCAGACACAGCCCGCCTTGATCTCCCGGCTGGCCCGGTTCGCGCGGAAGACGTCTCTGGTCCAGGCGGAGGCGGCGAGCCCGTAGGGGGTGTCGTTGGCGAGCGCGATGCCCTCGTCGTCGGAGTCGAAGGGCAGGATGACCAGGACCGGGCCGAAGATCTCGGACTGCACGATCTCGCTGTCCTGGGCGGCGTCGGCGATCAGTGTGGGCAGATAGTACGCGCCGTCGTTCTTCGGGGCCTCGCCCCCGGTGACGACGGTGGCGTACGCGCGTGCCCGGTCGACGAAGCCGGCGACCCGGTCGCGCTGGGCGTGCGAGACGAGCGGGCCGAGGTCGGTCGACGGGTCGAAGGGGTCGCCGAGGCGGACGGTCGCCATCACATCGGCGATGCCCTGGCGCAGCTGCTCGTACAGGGGGCGCTGCACATAGACGCGGGTGGCGGCGGTGCAGTCCTGGCCGGAGTTGATGAGCGATCCGGCGACCGCGCCCTGGACGGCGGCCTCCGGGTCGGCGTCGTCGAAGACGACGAAGGGGGCCTTGCCGCCCAGTTCGAGGTGGAGCCGCTTCACGGTGGAGGTGGCGACCTCGGCGACGCGCTTGCCGACGGCGGTGGAGCCGGTGAAGGAGGTCATGGCGACATCGGGGTGGCCGACCAGATGCTCTCCCGCGTCCCGGCCCGCGCCGGAGACCACGTTGACCACGCCGTCGGGGATGCCCGCGTCCGTCGCCGCCCGGGCGAACATCAGCGAGGTCAGCGGGGTGATCTCGGCGGGCTTGAGCACGATGGTGTTGCCCGCGGCGATCGCGGGGAGGATCTTCCAGGCGGCCATCTGGAGCGGATAGTTCCATGGCGCGATGGAGCCGACGACCCCGATCGGTTCACGGCGTACGTACGAGGTGTGGTCGCCGCTGTACTCACCGGCCGACTGACCCTGGAGATGGCGGGCGGCGCCCGCGAAGAAGGCGGTGTTGTCGACGGTGCCGGGCACGTCGAACTCGGTGGAGAGCTTGATCGGCTTGCCGCACTGGAGGGATTCGACCCGTGCGAAGTCGCCCGCGCGGTCGGCGAGCACGGCCGCGAAGCGGTGCAGCGCGTCGGAGCGCTCGCCGGGGGTCGCGCCGGCCCAGCCGGGGAACGCCTCGCGGGCGGCGTCGACCGCCGCGTCGACGTCGGCGGTGCCGGCCAGTTCGTACCGGTGGACCGTGTCACCGCTCGCGGGGTCGACGATCTCCTGTGTGCGCCCAGAGGTACCGGGCCGTAGCCGCCCGCCGATGTACTGCGCGCCGTCCGCGAAGCGGTCCAGCACTTGGAATCGGTTACCCATGACGCTCTCCGTTGTCCCGGCCCGGTGGGCCGTCGCATACTGTCTTCGCTTGAATGTCGAATCAGCGTGATTTGAGTGCCGATCCTGACAGAGCGATAGTTCGCCAACAAGTGATTCCGCAGTTTCCTTTTGGTTACGCGACGGATTCGGTCGACCATGTGTCGCGTCGCGCCGAGAATCCCCGTACGGAGTGTCAGTGGCGGATGCGAGACTCGCGTGCATGGGGACGAATCAGCTGATCCAGCAGGTCAGCGGCGGTGGACAGATCAAGTGCCTGTACTTCTGGGGCCATGCGCCCCGCAAGGACGGGCGGATCGGCGCGGGCTGTCTGAGCCAGTGGTGGCCGTCACCGTTCGTGGTCGACGGCGTGCGTTACGCGACAGCGGAGCACTGGATGATGGCGGGCAAGGCTCGGCTGTTCGGGGACGCGGAGGCGGAGCGGCTGGCGCTCGACGCGAGGAGCCCGGCTCAGGCGAAGCGGGCCGGGCGGCTGGTGCGCGGGTTCGACGAGGCGGTGTGGGAGCGGGAGCGGTTCGCCGTGGTGCGCTCGGGCAGCGTGCACAAGTTCTCGCAGCACGAGGAGCTGAAGGCGTTCCTGCTGGGCACCGGCGACCGGGTGCTGGTGGAGGCGAGCCCCATGGACCGGGTGTGGGGCATCGGGCTCGCGGCGGACGACGAGCGCGCTCGGGACCCCGAGCGCTGGCGCGGGCTGAATCTGCTGGGCTTCGCGCTGATGGAGGCACGGGAGGAGCTGCGGAGATCCGCGGACGCGGCGGTGTGAGGACCCCGCGGTGTGCATGCGGGGTGCGGAGCCCTGGGGGCGGGTCTCAGGCGGGCCAGGGGCCGGCGGGAAGGTCCGGGCCCGGCCCCGGTCGGTGACCGAGACGGGACCGGCGCTGACCGGAGGCGAGCGGCGTCAGAGGAGGCCGCTCGTCAGCGGACCTGCGGGACCGGTGCTGTCGATCACCAGGGTGCTGGAGTAGGTCCCGTCGTACTCGTCGACCCCTGATTCTTCCTCGATGCCCGTCTCGACGATGGCCCAGATCATGAAGGCGATGAAGATCAGGGCGATGACGAGGCCGATGGAGCCGAGGATGATGCCCGCGAGCGCCTGACCGGGATTGGTGGCCTGGCCCCTGCTCACACGCTTCCGGCCGATGACACCGAAGATCAGGGCCAGGACGCCGAGGACGAGACCGACGATGCCGTACACGCAGAACAGGGCGACGGAGAGGATGCCGAGCACCAACGAGGCGACGCCCATGTTGTTCTGCGGGACGCCCATGGCGTTCGGCCCGAGGGCACCGGCATGCCAGCCGCTCTGGGGGTAGCCGGGATAGGGGGCGTACGCGCCGTACGGCTGGACGGCGCCCGGTACGGTGTGAGCCGGGTTCGGGGTTCCGGGGTAGCCGTAGGGACCCGCCGCGGGCTGAGCCGGCCCGCCGGGGGCGATCGGGGGCGGCGGCACCGCGCCCGCATCGCCGAGCGGATCGACGCCGGGCATCGAGGTCACGGTCGGCATGTTGTGCACATGCGGGCTCGGCGGAGCCGGTGCCCCGGAGGGCTTGTCCAGCGGTACGCCGCCCTGCGAGGGCGAGGAGGGGCCGGGCCCGGCCGGGCCGCCCTGTGCCGCGCTCTCCTCCGGAGGCGCCCAGGGGTCACGGTCGCGCGGGTCCGGTTCGCCCTGATGGTCTGCCATGGTTCTCCCCCCGATCGTCTTCCCCGTCATGCTACGCGGATACGGCTGTCGGGGAACGGCGGCCTACGATGATCCTCCGTTCATGTGTCCGATCACACGCCGGAGGAACCTGATGACCGACCTGCGCCCGTTCATCGCGGGACTCCCCAAGGCCGAACTCCATGTGCACCACGTGGGATCGGCGTCGCCGCGCATCGTCGCCGAACTGGCGGCAAGCCACCCGGACTCCAAGGTCCCCACGGATCCCGAGGCGCTGGCCGACTTCTTCACGTTCACCGATTTCGCGCACTTCATCGACGTCTATCTCTCGGTCGTGGATCTGGTCCGCACCCCGGAGGACGTACGGCTGCTCACCTTCGAGATCGCCCGCGACATGGCCCGGCAGAACATCCGTTACGCCGAACTGACCGTCACCCCTTTCAGCTCGACCCGCCGGGGCATCGACGAGCGGGCGTTCATGGACGCCATCGAGGACGCCCGCAAGGCGGCCGAGAGCGAGTTGGGCGTGCTTCTGCGCTGGTGCTTCGACATTCCGGGCGAGGCCGGTCTCGAAGCCGCCGAGGAGACCACCCGGCTCGCGGTGGACCTGCGCCCGGAGGGCCTGGTCTCCTTCGGGCTGGGCGGCCCCGAGATCGGGGTGGGACGGCCGCAGTTCAAGCCGTACTTCGACCGGGCGATCGCCGCCGGGCTGCGGTCCGTGCCGCACGCCGGTGAGACGACGGGCCCGCAGACCGTCTGGGACGCGCTGAACGTCCTGGGAGCCGAGCGCATCGGCCATGGCACCAGCGCCGCCGGGGACCCGCGGCTGCTCGCCCACCTCGCCGAGCACCGCATCCCGCTGGAGGTCTGCCCGACCTCGAACATCGCCACCCGCGCCGTCGCCGACCTCGAACTCCACCCGATCCGGCAGATGGTCGAGGCCGGGGTGCTGGTGACGGTCAACAGCGACGACCCGCCGATGTTCGGTACCGATCTCAACAGCGAGTACGGGGTCGCGGCCCGCCTCCTCGGCCTCGACGAGCGCGGTCTGGCCGACCTCGCCAAGAACGCGGTGGAGGCGAGTTTCCTGGACGCGGCGGGGAAGGCGCGGATCTCGGCGGAGATCGACGCGTACACACGGGCGTGGCAGGCGAACTCCTGAAGGCGGGGGCAGCTCGTGCGTACTCCGGCCCCGCCGGGACGCCGCCACCGCCCCCACTCTCCACCCTGGCTCCTCACCCCGGCATCCGGCATCCGCCCCGACACCCGACACCCGACACCCGACGGAAGGCTCGCGACGTACGGCGGACAATGACCGTATGAACTCCGTCACCGTCGTAGCGCACCGAGGCGACCCCTATCTCGTCCGCGAGAACACCCTCCCCTCGATCCGTTCCGCCGTCGCCCGCGGCGCGGACGCCGTGGAGATCGATGTGCGGCTCACCCGCGACGACGTGCCCGTGCTGCTCCACGACGCCACGCTGAAGCGGCTGTGGAGGCACGACCGTCCGCTGGCGGAGCTGACCCGCGCACAGGTCGAGGAGTCGACGCACGGCGGGGTGCCGACCCTCCGGGACGCGCTGGGAGTGCCCGGCACACACCGGATGATGATCGATCTGCCCGGAGCCACCGAAGACTCGGTGCGGAGGATCGTCGGCACGGTCCACGAGTGCGGCGCGGCCGACCGCGCGTACTACTGCGCCGGCCCGGCGACCATGCTCGCGGTCCGCACGGCCGATCCGTCCGCCGAGATCGCGCTGACCTGGACGTCGCTCGCGCCGCCGCGCCCGGCGCTCATCGAGGCCGTGAGGCCGCGCACGCTCAACTACCGCTTCGGCCTCATCGATCGGGAACTGGCCGAGCGGGTCCACCGGGACGGCATGCTGCTCTCCGCCTGGACGGCGGACACGCGTCGCACCATGCGCGGACTGATCGCGGCGGGCGTCGACTCCATCACCACCAACCGGGTCGGCACCCTGCGTTCCGTGCTCGGGCGGCTCGACTCCCCGGCCGGCCGACCCTCCTGAACACCGCCGTCCGGGCCTTCCGGCCCGATGGAACGGCGGGCGACTCCCGTTCGGCCGGCGCGCTGACCGCGATGACTCAGAGAAGCACGGAGGCACGGGTGGACAACCGGGTCCGTGCCGATGTCGCGCACAGCGCCGGACTCCGGTCGCGGTCCCGGCCGCACCGCCGCCGAGGCGCTCGGAACGGCCCGGCGGGACAGGGGGTTCACGGGATATCCGCCCGTACCCGGCCGGTCACCGGCCCTCGCACGTACAACACGTACAACAAGGGCCGGCGCCCCGCCGCACAACGCCCCGTCGGTCGACGCACAACGCCGGGCTCCGGTCGCGGAGACGCGCGACCGGGCGTGCCGGGCGGCGCCGGGCGTGCGGGAAGCCGGTACACCGACCCGCGCCCCCAAAGACGAAGGGGGCGGGGACCCCGCGGCCCCCGCCCCCACACGCGTACGCGTGCTACGCGTCCAGCGACGTCATCACGTGCTTGATGCGCGTGTAGTCGTCGAAGCCGTATCCCGACAGGTCCTTGCCGTAGCCGGACTTCTTGAAGCCGCCGTGCGGCATCTCCGCCACCAGCGGGATGTGGGTGTTGATCCAGACGCAGCCGAAGTCCAGCGACTTGGACATCCGCATCGCCCGGCCGTGGTCCTTCGTCCAGACCGAGGAGGCCAGCGCGTACTCCACGCCGTTGGCCCACTCGAGGGCCTGCGCCTCGTCGGTGAAGGACTGGACGGTGATGACCGGTCCGAAGACCTCGTTCTGGATGATCTCGTCGTCCTGCTTCAGACCGGAGACGACGGTCGGGGCGTAGAAGTAGCCCTTCTCGCCGACGCGCTGACCGCCCGCCTCGACCTTGGCGTGCGCCGGGAGCCGGTCGATGAAACCGGAGACCTGGGCCAGCTGGTTGGCGTTGTTGAGCGGGCCGAAGAGCACGTCCTCGTCGTCCGGCTGGCCGGTCTTCGTCTCGGAGGCGGCCTTCGCCAGCGCCGCGACGAACTCGTCGTGGATGGACTCCTGGACCAGGACGCGGGTGGCCGCCGTACAGTCCTGGCCGGCGTTGAAGTAGCCCGCGACCGCGATGTCCTCGACGGCCTTGGCGATGTCGGTGTCCTCGAAGACGACGACCGGCGCCTTGCCGCCCAGCTCCAGGTGGACGCGCTTGACGTCCTTGGACGCGGAGGCGGCGACCTGGATGCCCGCGCGTACGGAACCGGTGATGGAGGCCATCGCCGGAATCGGGTGCTCGACCATGGCGCGGCCGGTGTCACGGTCGCCGCAGATGACGTTGAAGACGCCCTTCGGCACGATCGCGCCGATGATCTCGGCGATCAGCACGGTGGACGCCGGGGTGGTGTCCGACGGCTTGAGCACGACCGTGTTGCCCGCGGCGAGCGCCGGCGCGAACTTCCACACGGCCATCATCATCGGGTAGTTCCACGGCGCGACCTGCGCGCAGACGCCGACCGGCTCACGGCGGATGATGGAGGTCATGCCCTCCATGTACTCACCGGCCGAGCGGCCCTCCAGCATGCGCGCCGCGCCCGCGAAGAAGCGGATCTGGTCCACCATCGGCGGGATCTCCTCGCTGCGCACCAGGCCCAGCGGCTTGCCCGTGTTCTCCGACTCGGCGGCGATCAGGTCCTCGGCCCGCTCCTCGAACGCGTCCGCGATCTTGAGAAGGACCCGCTGACGCTCGGCGGGGGTGGCGTCCCGCCAGGCGGGGAACGCGGACTCCGCAGCTTCCATGGCCGCGTCGACGTCGGCCTGTCCGGAGAGCGGGGAGGTGGCGTACACCTCGCCGTTCGCGGGGTTGGTGACGTCGATCGTCCGCCCGTCGGCGGCGTCCCGGAACTCCCCGTTGATGTAGTTGCGCAGACGACGCAGCTCGGTGGTCACTGTTGCCACCCTCCTGTCTGATCTCCGAATGGGTGGGTCCACCCAGGTTCATCCACCCTAGACGCACGAGTGACGCTTTCGACAGCCCCGACCCACCGCATCTTCGGATTCAGTGATATTCAAGCCGATCTGCAACGAATTTCATTGATTGGGGCTTGCCAGACGGACGCTCCCGGTGCAGAGTGAGTCTGTGGCCAGCCGAAGCGCAGATTCCAGGAACGGGTCCGCCGGGAACACACAGTCCCCGACGATCGACGCCGTGTCCCTCGCGATCATCGAGCAGCTCCAGCAGGACGGTCGCCGTCCCTACGCCGCGATCGGCAAGGCCGTGGGCCTGTCCGAAGCGGCCGTACGGCAGCGCGTCCAGAAGCTGCTCGACCAGGGCGTCATGCAGATCGTCGCCGTGACGGACCCACTCACCGTGGGCTTCCGCCGCCAGGCGATGGTGGGCATCCGCGTCGAGGGCGATCTCGACCCTGTGGCCGAGGCGCTGACGGCCATGGACGAATGCGAGTACGTGGTCATGACCGCGGGCTCCTTCGACCTGATGGTGGAGATCGTCTGCGAGGACGACGACCACCTGCTCGAAGTGATCAACAAGCGGATTCGCGCACTCCCCGGTGTGCGGTCCACCGAGAGCTTCGTGTACCTCAAGCTCAAGAAGCAGACCTACATGTGGGGAACCCGATAGCCGTGAGCCAGGACCTCTCCAAAACCGCCTACGACCACCTGTGGATGCACTTCACCCGCATGTCGTCGTACGAGAACTCTCCCGTCCCCACCATCGTCCGTGGTGAAGGCACCTATATCTACGACGACAAGGGCAAGCGCTACATCGACGGCCTCGCCGGCCTCTTCGTGGTCAACGCCGGACACGGCCGCACCGAGCTGGCCGAGACCGCGTACAAGCAGGCCCAGGAGCTGGCCTTCTTCCCGGTCTGGTCGTACGCGCACCCCAAGGCCGTCGAGCTGGCGGAGCGCCTCGCCAACGAAGCCCCCGGCGACCTCAACAAGGTCTTCTTCACCACCGGCGGCGGCGAGGCCGTCGAGACCGCCTGGAAGCTCGCCAAGCAGTACTTCAAGCTGAAGGGCCAGCACACCAAGTACAAGGTCATCTCGCGCGCGGTCGCCTACCACGGCACCCCGCAGGGCGCCCTGTCCATCACCGGCCTGCCCGCGCTGAAGGCCCCCTTCGAGCCGCTGGTGCCCGGTACGCACAAGGTGCCGAACACCAACATCTACCGCGCGCCGCTGCACGGCGACGACCCGGAGGCGTTCGGCCGCTGGGCCGCCGACCAGATCGAGCAGGAGATCCTCTTCGAGGGTCCCGAGACGGTCGCCGCGGTCTTCCTGGAGCCAGTACAGAACGCCGGCGGCTGCTTCCCGCCGCCGCCCGGCTACTTCCAGCGCGTCCGCGAGATCTGCGACCAGTACGACGTGCTGCTCGTGTCGGACGAGGTCATCTGCGCCTTCGGCCGGCTCGGCACGACGTTCGGCTGTGACAAGTTCGGCTACATCCCGGACATGATCACCTGCGCCAAGGGCATGACCTCGGGCTACTCCCCGATCGGCGCCTGCATCGTCTCCGACCGGATCGCCGAGCCGTTCTACAAGGGCGACAACACCTTCCTGCACGGCTACACCTTCGGCGGCCACCCGGTCTCCGCGGCCGTCGGCATCGCGAACCTCGACATCTTCGAGCGCGAGGGCCTCAACCAGCACGTCCTCGACAACGAGGGCGCCTTCAAGTCCACGCTGGAGAAGCTGCACGACCTGCCGATCGTCGGTGACGTCCGCGGCAACGGCTTCTTCTACGGCATCGAGCTGGTCAAGGACAAGACCACCAAGGAGACGTTCACGGACGAGGAGACCGAGCGTGTGCTCTACGGCTTCCTCTCCAAGGCGCTCTACGAGAACGGTCTGTACTGCCGGGCCGACGACCGCGGCGACCCGGTCATCCAGCTCGCGCCGCCGCTGATCGCCGACCAGACGACGTTCGACGAGATCGAGCAGGTGCTGCGGGGCGTCCTCACCGAGGCGTGGACGAAGCTCTAGCCACAGCGGCCGGTTCCGGGGCTCGGTGGTCCGGGACACGGCCGTCCGGAACCGCCGATCCGCGACCGTCGACGCCGGATCAGCCGTACGGACCCGGTGTCCGGAGCGTTTGCACGGCCCGGGTGCGCCCATCCGAGTGGATGGCGCGCACCCGGGCCGTGTGCTTCCCGGGACCCCGCATCCGGCTGCCTAGCGTGCTCGTGACCGATCAGGACCTGACCTCGTTCCCCCATACGGGGGACGACGAATCTGATCAGAACCGAGGTGTACGCCATGGTGGCCCCGCCGGACAACGATGTGATCTGGGCACGCTCCCTCCACCACGCCCACAACGGATCCCCCGCCCTCGACGGTGTCTCGCTCGGGGTGCGGGAGGGCGAGATCCTCGCCGTGTGCGGCCCGCGCGGCAGCGGCAAGACGACGCTGCTGCGCTGTCTGTCCGGGCAGCTCGTCGCGGACGAGGGCGAGGTGTGGTTCAACAGCTCCCCCGTGCACAAGCTGCCTCCGCCGCAGCGCGAGCGGCTGCGGCGCGAACACTACGGCTGGATCGGCTCCGAGCCCTGCCTCGTACCCGAACTGACCGCCTGGGAGAACGCCGCCCTCCCGCTGCTCCTGCGCGGCACCACCCGCCGCCGGGCCAAGACCGCCGCGATGGAGTGGCTGGAGCGCCTCGACATCGACGCGTGCGCCCGCCGCCGCCCGGACGCACTCAACCAGGCGCAGCGCCAGCGGACCGCCACCGCGCGGGCGCTGGTCGCCGAACCGTCCGTGCTCTTCGCCGACGAGCCCACGGCGACCCTGCACCGCGCCGACCGGGCCCAGGTACTGCGCACGGTGCTGACCGCGGCCCGCTCGCACCGGATCACCACCGTGCTCGCCACCTGCGACCCGGAGGTGGCGGCCCTCGGGGACCGTGCGATCACGATCGTCGACGGCCGCTGCGCCGGCTCGCCGGTGGCGGCCGACGCGGAAGGGCGGGCCGAGTGCTCGCTCTCCCTCTAGTCCGTGGCGCCCGCCCCCTGATCCTGCTGCGCCGGCTGTCGGTCGCGGCGGCATCGGCGGGTGTCGGCTTTCTGCTGCTGAGCGCCCTGACGTACGCGCTCGGCCACCCCGGCGAATCGGCGGCCTCGCTGCTGCGGCTCGCCTGGTGTCTGGTCCCGCTCGCCGCGACGGTGCACTTCGCCGTCGCCGTGGCGCGTACGGACCCGAGCACCCGGCCCCGCACCGGGCTCTCGGCGGTCGGGCTCGGCCCGCGCCGGCTCGCCGCGTTCGCCGCCGCCTCCACCGCCGTGTCCGGCACGCTCGGCAGCATGCTCGCCCTGCTGTTCTTCCTGCATCTGCGGGGCGATCTGACCGGTCTGCCGTTCGACGGGGCCGCGTCGAAGCTGCTGGCCGCCGACGAGCCGCTGCCGCTCGCCGCCGCGCTGACCCTGCTGGCGCTCGTACCGCTCACCGCGACGGTCGCCGCGGCGCTCGCCCTGCGCCCCCGTCCCACCCCGCCGCCGGCTCCCGCCCCCGACGGGCCTTCGAAGCCGGTGAGCGCGCCCGGCGGGCTGCCCTGGGGCTGTGCGCTGACGGCGGCGGGCCTGGCCGTCGGGACGTACGCGGCCCGTACGCACACCGGCGGGTCGCTGCCGCTGCCCGGAGAGTTCGGCTCCAACCCGGCGGGGGTCCTCACGGGGTGGACGCTCACCGCCGTGGGCCTCGCGATCGCGGGACCGGCGCTCACCCACTTCTGCGGCCGTCTCCTCCAGATGTTCGGACCCGGCGGGGTGCGGCTGCTCGCGGGCCGGATCCTGATGGAGGAGTCCCGCAGGATCGGCCGCCCGCTCGGGGTGGTGTGCGCGGTCGGCTCCGCGGCGATCGCGGCCTGGACCCTGTACGACGCGGGCCCGCGCCCCTTCGGTCCGCTGACGGGCCTCGGCGCGGCGCTGGTCGTGGCCTGTACGACCGCCACCCTGCTGACCTCCGCCGTGGAGGCCCGGAACGCCCGCGCGGCCACCACGGAGGAACTGCGCCGACTGGGCGCGCCCGCGAAGGCGCTGCGTGCCGCCGCCGCCCTGCGGGGGGCGGTCCTGCTGCTGGTCTTCGCCCCGCTGACCTTGGTGGTGGCGATGATGGCGGCGGTTCCGCTGAAGGGCTGAGACGGTCCCGCGAGGGTGGCCGTCACCTCGCGGGCGATCGAGTACCGGCTCTCCGCAGGATCGTCCCGCCGGCCGAGGCTTCCGAAGACGATTCCCAAGGGGACCGATCCGAAGGGGACCTACCGAAGGGGACCTACCGAAGGGGACCGGGACGACCGGCGGGCTCAGCCCAGCACCACCACGTCCTCGGCGGCGAAGATCACCCCCACCACGGCCCCGGGCTCCGGCGCGTCCCGCAGCGGCACAGCGGCCTCCAGGGGCGGACCGTCGAGAGGCTTCAGCCGTATCGCCACATGGTGGCCCCGGAACGTACGCCCCTCGACCGTGCAGCGCAGCCCCTCCTCGGCGTCGGCGAGGCGTACGCCCGCGGGCCGGACCAGCAGCCGGCACTCGCCGTCCCGGGAGCCGTCCGGCACGGGGATCTTCCCCCAGACCGTGTCCGCCGCGGCACCGCCGACCGTCGCGGTCACCACGTTGTCGAAGCCGAGGAAGCGGGCCACGAACTCGTCGGCGGGCCGCTGCCAGACCTCCAGCGGTGCTCCGGTCTGGGCGATCCGGCCGTCCCGCATGACCACGACACGGTCGGCGAGCGCGAACGCCTCCCCCTGATCGTGGGTGACGGCCAGCACCGTGGTGCCGAGCCGTCCGAACAGCTCCCGCAGTTCGACGACGAGCCGTTCCCGCAGGCCCCGGTCGAGCTGGCCGAGCGGCTCGTCCAGCATCAGCAGCCGGGGCTCGGGGGCGAGCGCCCGCGCCAGCGCGACCCGCTGCTGCTCACCGCCCGACAGGGCGGAGACGGCCCGCCGTTCGGCTCCGGGCAGCCCGACGAGCTCCAGCAGGTCCGCGACCCGGCGCCGCTGTTCCGCCCGCCCGGCACCGCGCATCCGCAGCCCGAAGGCGACATTGCCGCCGACGTCGCGCTGCGGGAAGAGCTGATGGTCCTGGAACATCAGACCGACCCCGCGCCGGTGCGCGGGCACCCTCGTCTGGTCGGCGTCCGCCAGCAGCACCCGTCCCGCATCCGCGCTCTGGAGCCCGGCGACGACCCGCAGCAGCGTGGACTTCCCGCTGCCGCTCGGTCCGAGCACACAGACGATCTCGTGCTCGGCGACCTCCAGATCCACCCGGTCGAGCGCGGTCCGCGCCCCGAAACGCACGGTCACATCGTCAAGTCCGAGCAGCGCCATCAGAACTCCCCTGCCGAGGTACCGCGGACGCGGACTCTCTCCAGCAACAGCAGCGCGCCCGCGCACACCGCCATCAGGATCGTGCTCAACGCCATCGCCTGCCCGTAGTTCAGCTCTCCGGGACGCCCCAGCAGCCGCGCCACCGCCACCGGCAGTGTCGGGCTGTCCGGCCTGGCGATGAAGACGGTCGCGCCGAACTCACCGAGCGACACGGCGAAGGCGAACCCCGCGGCGATCATCAGCGCCCGCCGCACCAGCGGCAGATCGACCTCTCGCCACGCCCTCAGCGGTGACGCCCCGAGCACCGCGGCGGCCTCGCGCAGCCGTCCGTCCACCGCCCGCAGGACGGGCAGCATGACGCGTACGACGAAGGGCACACCGACCAGGGCCTGGGCGAGCGGCACCAGGATCCAGGACGTCCGCAGATCCAGCGGCGGCTCGTCCAGGGTGATCAGAAACCCGAACCCGACCGTCACCGCGGAGACCCCGAGCGGCAGCATCAGCAGCGCGTCGAAGCCCCGGACGAGCCGTCCCGCCCGGCGGGTGAGCGCCACGGCGGCCAGCCCGCCGACGACCACCGCGATGAGGGTGGCGACGGCCGCGTACTGAAGGGAGTTGCGCACGGCTTCGATCGGCGGCACGAGGAACACGCCGCCGCGCTCGTCGACCGATCCGAGCGCCCGGTAGTAGTCGAAGCCGTAACCGGCGGGGGTGTCGAGCGAGCGCTCGACCAGAATGCCCAGCGGGACCACGAGAAGCAGCACGATCACGGTGAGCACCCCGCCCAGCAGCGCCCACTGACGGCCGCCGCGCGGCCGGCGTGCTGTCAGCGCCGGGTCCACCAGCCGCAGCGCGGTCTCCCGTCGGCGTACGGTCGCGGCGTGCACGGCCAGTACGGCTCCCACCGCCGCGAACTGCACCAGCGTCAGGACGGCGGCCGTCCGCAGGTCCAGCAGTTGGGCGGTCTGCCGGTAGATCTCCACCTCGAGCGTGGCGAACGACGGCCCGCCGAGGATCTGCACGACGCCGAAGGAGGTGAAGGTGAAGAGGAACACCATCAGCGCGGCGGCGGCGACGGACGGCGCGAGGGCGGGCAGGGTGACCTTCCGCCAGGCCGTGAACCGCCCGGCGCCCAGGACCCGCGCGGCCTCCTCCTGCCCGGGGTCGAGCTGCGACCAGAGCCCGCCGACGGTCCTGACGACGACCGCGTAGTTGAGGAAGACGTGCGCGAGCAGGATCGCCCACACCGTGGTGTCGAGGCGGACGCCCCACATCTCGTCCAGGACCCCGCCGCGCCCGAGCAGCGCCAGGAAGGCGGTTCCCACGACGACGGTCGGCAGCACGAACGGAACGGTCACCACCGCCCGGAGCAGCCCCTTCCCCGGAAAGTCGTAGCGCGCGAAGACATACGCGCCCGGCAGCGCGATCAGCAGGGTGAGCGCGGTCGAGGCGAGCGCCTGCCAGCCGGTGAACCAGAGGACGCTCTGGATGTCGGAGCGGCCCAGGACCTCGCCGATCCGGCCGAACTGCCAGACCCCGTCGGTCTCCAGACCGCGGCCGACGATGGAGACGACGGGGTAGGCGAAGAAGACGGCGAAGAACGCGACGGGCAGGGTCATCAGACCGAGCCGCGCCGCGTTCTCCCGGACCGCCCGCGTACGGCCGGGCTTCGCTACTTCACTACGAGCGAGGACCACGTCTGAATCCACTGCTCACGGTTGTCGGCGATCGCGTCGGGGGCGACGGTCCTCGGCTTGTCCACCACCGCGCCGAACTTCGTGAACAGCTCGGGCAGCTTCGTCCCCTCCACCACCGGGTTGACGAACATGTTCAGCGGCATGTCCTCCTGGAACTTCTCGGAGACGAGGAAGTCGAGCAGGGCCTTGCCGCCCTCCTCGTTCTTCGCGCCCTTCAGCAGTCCCGCGAACTCGATCTGACGGAAGCAGGTGCCGGTGGCGACCCCGGTGGGCGCTTGTGTCGGCTGCGGCTCGGAGTAGAGGACTTCGACGGGCGGGCTGGAGGCGTACGAGACGACCAGCGGCCGGTCCCCCTTCGCCTTCTTGCCGCCCGCGGAACCGGAGAACTCCTCGTTGTACGCCTGCTCCCAGTCGCCGACGACCTTGACGCCGTTCGCCTTGAGCTTCTTCCAGTACTCCTGCCAGCCTCCCTTGGAGGAGCCCTTCTCGCCGTACTCGGCGACCGTGCCGAGGACGAAGCCGAGGCCGGGCGAGGAGGTGGCCGCGTTCTCCGTCACGAGCAGGTTCTTGTACTCGGGCTTGAGCAGATCGTCGAAGGTCTGCGGGGGTGCGAGCTTCTTGTCGGCGAAGTACTTCTTGTCGTAGTTGACGCAGATGTCGCCGGTGTCGACGGGCGTGACCCGGTGCTTGTCCGCGTCGAGTTGAAGGGCCGCCGGAATCCCGGCCAGCCCCTTGGCCTCGTGCGGTGTGAACAGACCGTTGTCGAGGGCCCGCGACAGCAGGGTGTTGTCGACGCCGAAGAAGACATCGCCCTGCGGGGAGCCCTTGGTGAGGATCTCCTTGTTGAGCGCCTCACCGGCGTCACCGCTCTTGAGGACCTTGACCGTGTAGCCGGTCTCCTCGGTGAACTCCTTCAGCACGGCGTCGGAAGCGGCGAACGAGTCGTGGCTGACGAGCGTCACCGTCTTGGACTTCGCCCCGCCCGTCCCGCTGGAGCCGTTCGACGGCGAGTCCTTCGACTCTCCGCCGCAGGCGGCGAGCGTGCTCACGCCCAGCGCCGCGGCCAGTGCGGTGACCGTGATCCTTCTGGTGGTGCTCAATGATCAGTCCTCCTGGGGGTGGCCAGGAAGAGACGCGGCCCTGCCCGGTTCTCGAACGAGAATCCGGGCAGGGCGCAACAGCTTGAGTTACGACCGAACTTCCTACCCAGAATGACCTGGGCAAGGTTCAGAGGGTCTGCGGTCTGGTGGGTACCGCACTCTCAGCGCTGTGGCGCTCCCCTGTCGGATGTATGCAGATGTTTCCGGCACACCATACCCGGAGCGCCCCGAGGACCCGAGTGCGAGGTCACCGGTGCTGAGCGGCGTACCGGTCTCCTGTCGCGCCGGACCGCCGTATCGGGGTCGTATGAGCGCGGTATCAGGGACGCTTCGGGGGTGCGCCGGAGCCGCGTCGCGGGGGGCGTGTGGCGGATCAGCGCTCGGACGCGGCGAGCTGGCCGCACGCGCCGTCGATCTCCTGGCCGCGGGTGTCCCGCACGGTCACCGGCACGCCATGGGCGGCGATCGCCTCGACGAACGCCTTCTCGTCCTCGGGCCGGGAGGCGGTCCACTTGGACCCCGGCGTCGGATTGAGCGGGATCAGGTTCACATGGACCCGCTTGCCCTTGAGGAGCCGGCCCAGCCGGTCGCCGCGCCACGCCTGGTCGTTGATGTCCCGGATGAGCGCGTACTCGATGGAGATCCGGCGGCCGGACTTCGCGGCGTACTCCCAGGCCGCGTCGAGCACCTCGCGTACCTTCCAGCGGGTGTTGACGGGGACGAGGGTGTCGCGCAGTTCGTCGTCCGGCGCGTGCAGCGAGACGGCGAGACGGCAGGTGAAACCCTCGTCCGCGAACCGCAGCATCGCGGGCACCAGACCCACCGTCGAAACGGTGATCCCGCGCTGCGAGAGGCCGAGCCCGTCCGGCTCGGGGTCGGTGAGCCGTCGGATGGCGCCCACGACCCGTTTGTAGTTGGCGAGCGGCTCGCCCATCCCCATGAAGACGATGTTGGACAGCCGCGCCGGCCCGCCGGGCACCTCTCCGTCCCGTAGCGCGCGCATCCCGTCGACGATCTGGTGCACGATCTCGGCCGTCGACAGATTGCGGTCGAGCCCTGCCTGCCCGGTGGCGCAGAACGGGCAGTTCATCCCGCAGCCCGCCTGTGACGAGACGCACATCGTCACCCGGTCCGGGTAGCGCATCAGCACGGACTCGACGAGCGTCCCGTCGTGCAGCCGCCACAGTGTCTTACGGGTGGTGTCGTCGTCGCACGAGATGTGCCGCACGACGGACATCAGCTCCGGCAGCAGCTCGGCGGCGAGCCTCTCCCGGGCGGCGGCCGGGATGTCGGTCCACTGCGCCGGGTCGAGGGCGTACCGCGCGAAGTAGTGCTGTGAGAGCTGCTTGGCGCGGAACGGCTTCTCGCCGATCGCCGCCACGGCTTCCTTCCGCTCGGCGGGTGCCAGGTCGGCGAGGTGCCGCGGAGGCTTCTTGGCTCCGCGCGGCGCGATGAAGGTGAGTTCTCCCGGTGCGGGGGACATGAGCGGAAACTCCTCAGTAGGGCGAGGTCGGTTCACCTCCGCCGGCCCGGAGCCGACGGTGGGACGGTGCCGAAGCCCGGAGACCTCACCGGGTCACCCCCGCGGGTGCGGGGCAAGAAGGGCGTGCCGCTCGAAGCGGCACGCCCATCCAGGGTAACGGGTCCCGCTCCGCCGCTTCCTGCGAAGATCACCTACGGGGCCGCCGGGCCGATGCCGTCGGGACGGCGCATCCGGCCGGTCCGTACGGTGCCCGAGGCGTGCCGTCGCTCGTTCCGTACGGTGTCCGGTCCACGGTGTGCCCCGCCCGTGCCGTCACCCGGTCCGTACGGTGTCCGGTCCGCCGCCGGCCCGCCCCACGGCTACCGGCGCGCGGTATCGCGCCCCGTCACCCCGAACCCACGAACACCACCAGCAGCAACCAGACCACGGGCGCCGTAGGCAACAGCGAATCCAGCCGGTCCATGATGCCGCCGTGGCCCGGCAGCAGGGTGCCCATGTCCTTGATGCCGAGGTCGCGCTTGATCATCGACTCGCCCAGGTCGCCGAGCGTGGCGCTGGCCGCGACGGCGAGGCCCAGCAGCAGCCCCTGCCACCAGGTGCCGTCGTTGATGACGAACTCCATGCACAGCACACCGGCCGCCATCGCGAATCCGACCGCGCCCAGCAGACCCTCCCAGGTCTTTCCGGGGCTGATGCGGGGCGCGAGCTTGCGCTTGCCGAAGCGCCAGCCCACCGCGTACGCCCCGGTGTCGCTCACCACGGTGAGGACCAGGAAGGTGAGCACCCGCTGCGGGCCGTCGTCCGCGGTGAGCATCATCGCGACGAAGGTCGCCAGGAACGGAACGTAGAACGCGGCGAAGACCCCCGCCGTGACGTCCTTCAGATATCCCTCGGGGGGCTCCGTCATCCGCCAGACCAGCACCGCGAGCGCCGTAAGCGCCGTGGCGACCCACGCCCCCTCCGGGCCGCGGGCGTACCCCGCCACGACCATCGCCGCGCCGCCGACCGCGAGCGGCACCAGCGGGGCCTTGATCTGCTTGCGCTCCTCCAGCCGGGAGGTGAGTTCCCACAGCCCGACGACGACGGCGACCGCGATGACGCCGACGAACACCGCCTTGACGACGAAGAGGGAGGCGATGATCACCGCACCGAGGCCGACGCCGACCCCTATGGCGGCCCGCAGATCACGGCCGGCCCGTTTCTTCGCCCGGCCGGTCCCACCGCCGTCCCGCTTCCTCTTCGGCGGCTGAGGCGCCGGCTGCGGGCTGGGCATGGGCTCCTGGGGAATCTCGTCGCGGAACAGGGGGCCGCTCAGCCGGCCGGCCCCCTGGTCGTGGTCACGGTCGCCGCGAGCCGTGCGGTGGTCGCGATCGCTGGCATCACGGTCTTCGGCGTCTCTACCTGCGTCGGGGACGTCCGGCACGATGGGCATGGGCCGAGTCTGCTCTGCGTCAAGCTCATCGTAGGCGGGACCCGCCGAGTCGTACGCCGGACCCGCCGAGGCGGGACCCCGGTCGGGCCGTCGCCGCCTGCCGACGTAATCGGCCCGCTGCGGGGCCCCCCGGAAAGACTCGTTCATCAGACTTCGAGCAGCTCGGCTTCCTTGTGCTTCAGCAACTCGTCGACCTGCGCCACGTACTTGGCGGTGGTGTCGTCGAGCTCCTTCTCCGCACGGCGGCCCTCGTCCTCGCCGACCTCGCCGTCCTTGATGAACTTGTCGATCGTCTCCTTGGCCTTGCGGCGTACGGCACGGATCGAGATACGGGAGTCCTCGGCCTTGCTCTTGGCGACCTTGATGAACTCGCGGCGGCGCTCCTCCGTCAGCTCGGGGAACACCACCCGGATGATATTGCCGTCGTTGCCCGGGTTGACGCCGAGGTCCGAGTCGCGGATCGCCTGCTCGATGTTGCGCAGCGCGCTCTTGTCGAACGGGGTCACCACGGCCATCCGGGGCTCCGGCACGGAGAACGAGGCCAGCTGGTTGATCGGGGTCAGCGCACCGTAGTAGTCGGCCACGATCTTGTTGAACATCGCCGGGTGCGCGCGTCCCGTGCGGATCGCGGCGAAGTCATCCTTGGCGACCAGGACGGCCTTCTCCATCTTCTCCTCGGCCTCGAGGAGGGTCTCTTCGATCACCACTTGCTCCTGCGTGTCTTGAGTAGGCGGCCCGGCATGCAACCAACCGGTCGGGCGGAACCTGCGTCGCGTCTTTCCTGCACGGTGTCCGACCGGCAGGACTTTGTCTATCCCGGATGTCCTCCGGCGTCCGTCACCGGACCGCCGTCGGACACCCCCCGGAGTTCAGGCCCGGGTGCCCTGGTCACTCACGAGCGTGCCGATCTTCTCACCCCGTACCGCCCGCGCGATGTTGCCCTCGGTAAGCAGCTCGAAGACGAGGATCGGCAGCGAGTTGTCACGGCAGAGGGTGATCGCGGTGGCGTCGGCGACCTTGAGGTTTCTGGAGATGACCTCGCCGTACTCCAGCGCGTCGAACTTCACCGCGTCGGGATTGGCCTTGGGGTCGGAGTCGTAGACCCCGTCAACGCCGTTCTTGCCCATCAGCAGCGCTTCCGCGTCGATCTCCAGCGCCCGCTGGGCCGCGGTGGTGTCGGTGGAGAAGTACGGCATGCCCATGCCCGCGCCGAAGATGACGACACGGCCCTTCTCCAGATGGCGCACGGCCCGGAGCGGGATGTAGGGCTCGGCGACCTGGCCCATGGTGATGGCGGTCTGGACGCGCGAGTCGATGCCCTCCTTCTCCAGGAAGTCCTGGAGGGCGAGGCAGTTCATGACGGTGCCGAGCATGCCCATGTAGTCGGAGCGGGCCCGGTCCATGCCCCGCACCTGGAGTTCGGCGCCACGGAAGAAGTTGCCGCCGCCGATGACGATCGCGAGCTGCGCGCCGCTGCGGACGACCGCCGCGATCTCCCGTGCCATGGCGTGGACGACATCGGGGTCGACGCCGAGCCCCCCGCCACCGGCGAAGGCTTCACCGGAGAGCTTCAGCAGGAAGCGCCCGGCCTTCTTCACGTCGTGCTTCCCGTCGTGGTCGCTGTTGTCGCCGGCAGCCTGGTTGGCGTCCGCGCCCTTGTTCATGGAGATCTCCTCGTGCACATACGAGAAGGCCATTGCCGTGGGTGCTGGTGTCCCTCTCGGCAATGGCCTCCTCGTCAGATCTGCGGTCGTCCGGCGCTTCAAGGCAGTTGTGCCGCCTTGGGGCTCACGCGGCCGATGACTGCGTGAGAAACCCTATCGGGCTCCCGGATCGATCGCGTACTCGCGTCCTCGCGTACTCGCTCGTGTACCCGGCGTACTCGGGGTTCCCTCCGTACGCCGGTACCCGACCGTGCGCTCAGGCGCCGACGCGGATGCGCGCGAAGCGCTTCAGCGTGACACCGGCCTCGTCCAGAATCTTCTGGACGGTCTTCTTGTTGTCCTTGGCGAACGGCTGGTCGAGGAGGGTGACCTCCTTGAAGAAGCCGTTGACGCGTCCCTCGACGATCTTGGGGAGGGCCGCCTCGGGCTTGCCCTCCTCGCGCGAGGTGGCCTCGGCGACGCGGCGCTCCTGCTCGACGACGTCGGCCGGGACGTCCTCGCGGGTGAGGTACTTCGGCGCGAAGGCGGCGATGTGCTGGGCGATGTCCTTGGCCACCTCGGCGTCCGGCTTGTCCAGCTCGACCAGGACGCCGACCTGCGGCGGGAGGTCGGGCATCGTGCGGTGCATGTAGACGCCGACGTACGAGCCGGAGAACTGGGCGAAGCGCTCGAGGACGATCTTCTCGCCGAGGTTGGCGTTGGCCTCGTCGACGTACGCCTGCACGGTCTTGCCGGCCTCGATCTCGGAGGCGAGCAGGGCGGCGAGGTCGGCCGGGGAGGTCGCGGCCACGTGCGCGGCGAGCGTGTTGGCGACGGCCTGGAACTTGTCGCCCTTGGCGACGAAGTCGGTCTCGCACTTCAGCTCGAGCAGAACGCCGGAGGTCTTGTCCTCGGAGACGAGGGAGACGACGGCACCGTTCTCGGCGCTGCGGCCCTCGCGCTTGGCGACGCCCTTCTGCCCCTTGACGCGGAGCAGCTCGACGGCCTTGTCGACGTTGCCGTCCGCCTCGTCCAGCGCCTTCTTGCAGTCCATCATGCCGGCACCGGTCAGCTCACGGAGCTTCTTGACGTCGGCGGCGGTGTAGTTCGCCATGTCCTTGATCTCTTCTCGAAAAGGTCGAAAGTCGAAGATCCACCCGAGAGTCCGCGCAGATCTACGGGTGAGCGGCGGGGGCCGGTGCTCGTAGCACCGCCCCCCGCCGTCGTCACCTACCGGATCTGTGCGGCGATCAGCCCTGCTCGGCGTCCGCGGCGGGCTTCTCGGCCTCGGCGGCGGGGGCCTCGGCAGCGTCCTCGGCCGGCTTCTCGGCGGCCTCGACGGTCTCGTCGGCGGCCTTCTTGTCGCCTTCGAGCAGGTCGCGCTCCCACTCGGCGAGCGGCTCACCGGCGGCCTTCTCGCCCGGCTTGGAGTCGCCGGTGGCGACGCCGGAGCGGGCGATGAGGCCCTCGGCGACGGCGTCGGCGATCACGCGGGTGAGCAGGGTGACGGAGCGGATCGCGTCATCGTTGCCAGGGATCTTGTAGTCGACCTCGTCGGGGTCGCAGTTGGTGTCGAGGATCGCGACGACCGGGATGTGGAGCTTGCGCGCCTCACCGACGGCGATGTGCTCCTTCTTGGTGTCGACGATCCAGACGGCGCTCGGCACCTTCTGCATCTCGCGGATGCCACCGAGGGTCTTCTCCAGCTTGGCCTTCTCGCGGGAGAGAACCAGCAGCTCCTTCTTGGTGAGGCCGGACGCGGCCACATCCTCGAAGTCGATCTGCTCAAGCTCCTTGAGGCGCTGCAGACGCTTGTAGACGGTGGAGAAGTTGGTCAGCATGCCGCCCAGCCAGCGCTGGTTGACGTAGGGCATGCCCACGCGCGTCGCCTGCTCGGCGATCGCCTCCTGGGCCTGCTTCTTGGTGCCGACGAACATGATGGAGCCGCCGTGGGCGACGGTCTCCTTGACGAACTCGTAGGCGCGGTCGATGTACGACAGCGACTGGAGCAGGTCGATGATGTAGATGCCGTTGCGCTCCGTGAAGATGAAGCGCTTCATCTTCGGGTTCCAGCGACGGGTCTGGTGACCGAAGTGGACGCCGCTTTCCAGCAGCTCCCGCATCGTGACGACGGCCATGGCCGTATCTCCTTGGATTCTCGGTTTGTCCTGACGCCCCGGCGCGCCTGCCGCTATGGACCGAGGGGCGCGGCCACCGACCTGAGATGGGAGAGTGGTGGCGGGGCGTGCGAAGTCGACCCGGTGACCCGGATCGCCAGAAGAAGTGTACGGGACCCACGCGGTGCCGGGTGACGGCGTTGTCCACAACCGGCGGGTACTCCACAGATCCGGACCATGATCCACTCGGGGCGGGCGTTCCGCGGGACGGTCTGTCCCATGTACCGCGGATTCTCCGTTTCCTTCGTCTCCTTCGTCTCCTTCGTCTCCTTCGTTGTTCTTCTGTTGTCGGCGCTGCCGCCGCTGATTCCACCGATCGCCGGTGCGCCCGCCCTGGCGTTCGCGGCGTACGCCACGGCGGCGGGGCCGGCGGCCTCCGTCGGCCTTCCGGGCGGTCCGGTGAGTGAGACGGGTGGTCCGATAGGTGGCGCGGGCGGTGCGGTGAGCGAGGTGGGCGGTGATCGGGCCGTGGACCGGAGCTGGCCCGTGGGCCCGCCGCGCCCTCTGGTCGTCCGCGGCTGGGAACCGCCCCCTACGGCATACGGGCCGGGTCACCGAGGCATCGACCTCGCCGCGCCCGCGGGCACGGTGGTACGGGCCGCCGCGCCCGGCCGTATCTCGTTCACGGGCCGGATCGCGGGGCGCGGTGTCCTGACGATCACCCTCCCCGGTACGGGCGACCCGCCGCTGCGGGTCACGTACGAGCCGGTGACCGCGCTGGTTCCCCCGGCCTCGGAGGTGAGTGCGGGGCAGGTGGTGGCGCGGGTCGAGTCCGGACCGTCGCACTGCGCCTCGGGCTGTCTCCACTGGGGTCTGCTGCGCGGATCCGGCTATCTGGACCCGCTCTCCCTGCTGCCGCCCCGGATGGTGCGCCGTGCGCCGTCCCGGCTCCTTCCGGTGGCGGGCACACCGCCACTGGGACCGGCCGCTCGGCGGAGCCCGGAGCCGGCCGCCTTCACGTCAGGCCGGCCGGAGGCGCTCCATGCGGCACTGCTTCTGGCGGTGGCCTGGGGCACGCATCTCGGCCTCCGCCGCCGTACCGGGCTCAGATGTACTGGTCCGGGCGCGCTGGGGTCGGGCGCGGACCCTCGTGGACCCGGTCGGCGTGGGCACCGGTCCCGGAACGGTGCGGGCACGGCGCTCCCACGGCGGCAGCGCCGACGAGGGAAGCCGGAGCGGCGCGGGAAGCCGGAGCGGCGCGGGAAACCGGGGCGGCGAGGGAAAGCGGGCGCGGCGCGGGCATCGCTCGGCGCGAGGGCCCGGGTCAGCCCCGGACGCCTCCGAGGGCCATGGAGACCGCGGCCTCGGCGATCACTGTGGGCTCCTCCGCCGCGCCGAGTTCGATCCGGCGGACCGCGGCGTCCACCATGCCCTGGAGGAGCATCGCCGCGAGCCGGGGCTGTTCATGGCCCAGCTCCGCGAGCGCCTCGACGATCATGGCGATCAGGCCGCCGTGCGCCGCGCGGATCTTCTCCCGGGCCCCGTCGTCCAGTTCGCCGGCGGAGATGGCGACGACGGCCCGGTGCCGCCGGTCGCCCACGAGGTCCAGTTGCCGGCGCACATACGCCTCGATCTTGCCCTCGGCGCTGTCCGCCAGCCCCATCGCGGCCTCGACCTCCGCCGCCCAGACGGGGAAGTCGACGGCGCACAGTTCCTCGACGACCGCCGCTCGGGAGCGGAAGTACTCGTATACGGAAGACCTGGCCAGACCTGTGTGTTCGGCGAGGGCGGGGAAGGTCAGCGCCTCCGTACCGCCTTCGGACAGCAGGGAGCGCGCGGCGTCGAGCAGGGCGTCGCGCTGCATGGTCCGGTGCTCGGCCACGGAGGCCGCTCGAATCCTGGGCACGTCTCCACTTTACGGATGCCGCGCAAGAGGCAGCCACGATTCAGCGTCAACGGCCCACGTCCGCGAGCTTCGCCCGCAGCTGAAGCACCGATTTCGTGTGGATCTGGCTGACTCGGCTCTCGGTGACTCCGAGCACGTTTCCGATCTCCGCGAGGGTCAGCCCCTCGTAGTAGTAGAGGGTGACGACGGTCTTCTCGCGCTCGGGGAGGGTGTTGATCGCGCGGGCGAGGAGCCTCCGCAGTTCCCGGTCCTCCGCCACCTCGACCGGGTTGTCCGCGGCGGTGTCCTCCAGGGTGTCCATGAGACTGAGCCGGTCGCCGCCCTCGCCTCCGACATGGAGGAGTTCCTCCAGCGCGACAACGTTGGCCAGCGACAACTGACTGAAAACCGCATGAAGTTCGTCCACCCCGATACCCATCTCGGAGGCGACCTCCCCTTCGGAGGGAGTCCGTCTCAACTGGGCTTCCAGCGTGGCGTAGGCGCGCTCCACGGCTTTGGCCTTCTGCCGTACCGAGCGCGGGATCCAGTCGAGCGCGCGCAGTTCGTCGATCATCGCGCCGCGGATCCTGGTGATGGCGTAGGTCTCGAACTTGATGGCCCTCTCGACGTCGAACTTCTCGATCGCGTCGATGAGTCCGAATACCCCGGATGAGACGAAGTCCGCCTGTTCCACATTGGACGGCAACCCGACGCTGACCCGGCCCGCCACGTACTTCACCAGCGGTGAGTAGTGCAGGATCAACTGCTCCCGCAGCCGCTCGTCCCCTGTCGCCTTGTACGACTGCCACAACTCCTCGAGCGACGAGGGAGCAGGGGGCCGCGCGGCGCCCCGGGCAGCGGGGGACACTGCCGCGCGGTCAGACCCGGAGGTGTGCTGGGGCATGCGTTGCCTTGAGCCGTTCTGCTGTGAGGGGACTCGGTGCGGGAGGAGCTCGGAGGTTTCGGGGAACCGACGGACAACTCGGCCGGAGGTGGTGAGCGTAGCGTGACTGCGTGGATGCGACGGGCGAAGGACGGGGGGGCGCCCCTGTGCGAGGTACAGCCATCGGCCACACCTTCGAAACCGGCGCCGACACAACACACACCGGCCCTTCCGGTGTCTGCGACAGCACCGCAAAAGGTCACCCCCATCACTTTTTCACCCGAATGCTCCAAATCAAGAACCGCCTCGCCGTACCTTCGATCCGCGATTCGCTTGACTGGTCAACTGCCAGCCGTCCCCCAACCGTTCGACGAAGCCCAGCGCGTGGAGTTCGTACAGCCTGCCGAGCGCCTCGTCCGCCGTGGTCCCGGCGCTGCGGGCCAGTTGCCGACCGTCCACCGCGCCCCGTGCCGGAAGGGCTTCGAGAACCCGTGCGCTCATGGGGTCCAGCAGGTCACGAGGGAGGACCGGACCCCGGCGGGCCGGCGCCAGGTCACCGATCTCGCCGACCAGCTCGGCCACTTCATCGGCGTCGGTGACCAGCACTCCCTCGCCTCTCAGCAGTTCGTGCACCCCGGCGGAGAGCCCACTGGTGGCCGGTCCGGGCACGCCCATGGTGTAACGGCCGAGCCTGAGGGCGCTGCGCGCGGTGACCAGCGAACCGCTGCGGTACTCGGCCTCGACGACCACCGTGCCCCGCGTGAGCGCGGCGATCACCCGGTTCCTGAGAATGAACCTGCTGCGGGTGGGATGGCCGCCCGGCGGCAACTCTCCGATCACAAGCCCCTGTTCCGCGATCCGTCCGATCAGCTCGGCATGGCCCCGCGGGTAGGCGACGTCCACCCCGCAGGCCAGCACGGCCACCGTGGCTCCGCCCGCCGCCAGCGCGCCCCGGTGGGCGGAGCCGTCGATTCCGAAGGCCGCTCCGGAGACCACGACCCAGCCACGCTCCGCGAGGCCCGTGCCGAGGGCGGACGCCATATGCGCCCCGTACGGTGTGCACGCCCGCGCGCCGACGACGGCGACCGAGCGCACAGCCCACTTCCGCAGGTCGGATCGGCCTCGGACCCAGAGCCCGACGGGTCGGGCGTCCCCGAGGTCGTCGAGCTGGGTCGGCCACTCCCCGTCACCCGGGCAGATGAAACGGCCACCGGTGGCCGCGATCGCGTCCAGGTCGGCGTACGGATCGGCGGCGGCCGCCCGTATCCGGTAGCCGGCGAGCCTGCGGGGCGAGGTGCCGGGCAGCGTCGACCCGTCGGCGTCCGGCGCGGTGAGCCGCGCCATCAGCTCCCGGGGCCCGAACTCCCGCAGCAGGCGTCCACCGCGCTCATCGCCCGGCTCCATCACCCGCGTGAGTGCGGCCCTCGCGATCCGTTCCCGCTCGCCGGGGGACGTGCCGGGGCCGGCACGACCGGCGCCGTCCGGAGCGAGGCTCTCGCCCCGCGTCACCGGACTCCTCCGCCCGCCGGCACGGGGGCGGCACCCCGCGCCACCCCCGTACGCATCTCCAGGGCCAGGTCGACGTCGTACGCCTCCGGGCGGTCGCGGCCCGCGAGGTCGGCGATCGTCCAGGCCACGCGGAGGACCCGGTCGAGGCCGCGGGCGGTGAGCCGCCCCCGCTCCATGTCGTGCTCGGCCGCCGCGAGGGCTCCGGGGACGACGGGCCAGCGAGTTCGCAGTTCATGGCCGGGCACCTCGCTGTTCACGGTCCACGGTGTGTCCCTGAGCCGGGCGGCCGCGCGCTCTCTGGCGTCGCGGACGCGGGCCGCGACCGCTGCCGTCGGCTCGCCCCGGCCGCTCCGGCCCAGCAGGTCGGCGCGGCTGACGGGCTCGACCCGCACCCGCAGATCGACCCGGTCGAGCAGGGGCCCGGACAGCCTCGACTGGTAGCGCCGGATCACCGAGGGCGGGCACTCGCATCCCGCGCCGTGCAGCGTGTGCCGGCCGCATGGGCAGGGGTTCGCCGCGAGAACCATCAGAAAGCGGGCCGGCAGCCGGACCACTCCCCCGCTCCGCGCCACCACCACATGTCCGGACTCCAGTGGCTGCCGTAACGCGTCCAGCACCTTGCCCGCGAACTCGGGAGCCTCGTCCAGAAAGAGAACCCCACGGTGAGCCAGGGAGACCGCTCCCGGTCTGGGCAGACCGTTCCCCCCACCGACCAGCGAGGGCATCGTGGCCGAGTGGTGCGGAGCGCAGTACGGAGCCTCCCGCACCAGGGGCTGTCCGGGCGGCAGGATGCCCGCGACCGAGTGCACGGCCGTGACCTCCAGGGACTCCAGCCTGGTCAGCGGCGGCAGGACTCCGGTGAGCCGCTCCGCGAGCATGGTCTTGCCCGCTCCCGGCGGCCCCGACAGCATCAGATGGTGGGCTCCGGCGGCGGAGACCTCCAGCGCCTTGCGCGCCATCGGCTGTCCCGCCACATCGGCCAGATCGGGGCCTTCGCCGGGCGCCGCCGCCAGACCCGTGCCCACTCCGGCGCCCGGCACCGTCAGCCCGGCGAGCATGGGGTCCGGGCCGGTGGAGACCGGCTCCTCCTCCGGTACCGGTTCGTCGCAGAGCACGGCGATGAGCTGCCGCAGACTCCGCACTCCGAGCACCGACACCCCCGGCACCAGCGACGCCTCCGCCGCGGTCTGCTCGGGAACGACGACCTGCCGGTATCCCGCCGCGGCGGCGGCGAGCACCGCGGGCAGCACACCCCGCACGGGCCGCACCCGGCCGTCGAGCCCCAGCTCCCCGATCAGCACCAGATCGACGATGGACCGGGGGTCGATCCGCTCGGACGCCGCGAGCACGGCACAGGCCACGGCGACATCGAAGCCGCTTCCGCCCTTGGGCACGGACGCCGGGCTGAGCCCGACGGTGAGCTTCTTCTGCGGCCACTCGGCCCCCGAGTTCACCACCGCCGCCCGGACCCGGTCCCGGCTCTCGGTCAGGCTCTTGTCCGGCAGGCCGACCAGGGTGAACGCGGCCACTCCCGGCTCCAGATCGGCCTGCACCTCCACCACCACGCCTTCGACGCCCACCAGGGCGACGGAACACGCCCGCGCGAACCCCATTCACGCCACCCCCCGAGCGTGCTCGACGACCGGCGCCCCCCGCCGGGGCACCACGACCCCCACGAGGTCGATGCGCACTCCGCCCGGCGGCGCTCCCCCGTGCCGCTCCAGCCAGCCCTCGGCGAGATGTCTCAACCGGTCGGCCTTGGCCGGGGTGATCGCCTCCATCGGATGCTCGAACGTGCCCGCCCTGCGGGTCTTGACCTCGCAGACCACCACGGTGTCGCCGTCACGGGCGACGATGTCGATCTCGCCGGCCCGTCCATAGCGCCAGTTCCTCGCGAGAACCGTCATGCCGGCTTCGGTCAGCAGCCGCGCCGCCAGTTCCTCGCCGTACCTTCCCAGTGCCCCCGTCGGGTTCATCTCGGCACCACCTCCTGGCACCGACTGTGACGCGTCCGGCTCTCAGGTGTGGATCTCTGTGGACAACCCGCCCATTGTGGATAACTCAGCCACCCGGAAGTTCGAGGTCGCTCTTGTTCAGCTCCTCGATGTTCACGTCCTTGAACGTGAGAACGCGCACCTGCTTGACGAACCTCGCCGGCCGGTACATGTCCCAGACCCAGGCGTCCGCCATCGAGACCTCGAAGAAGACCTCGCCCTGGACCGAGTGGACCTGCATCTCGTAGTCATTGGTGAGATAGAAGCGGCGCTCGGTCTCGATCACGTATTTGAAGAGCCCGACGACGTCCCGGTACTCCCGGTAGAGCTTCAGCTCCATCTCGGTCTCGTACTTTTCGAGGTCCTCGGCGCTCATGGCATGTTCCCCTTCAGCCTTGCGTCCCCCCATTGTGCGCCAGCCCCTCCTGCACCCCTAGGCGAATTCCGGGGCCAGGACCACCGGCGTATGCGGGGGACCCTCGTCGAGCAGCGTGCGCAGCAGCTCGGCGAGCCTGGTCGGGTACACCGTCTCACGCGCCGAGGACAGTTCGGCGGAGGTCCACCACCTCAGACCCGTGACACTGCGCCGCTCCAGTTCCGTCAGCCCGAGCGGGGCGGTCACGGTCTGTGCCGTGCGGGCCAGGAAGTACCACTCGTCCTGCTCCCAGCGGCGTCCGTCGAAGGGGAACGAGCATGCCCGCCGCCAGAGCACCGGGCCCAGTTCCACATCGGTGATCCCGGTTTCCTCCGCCAGCTCCCGCAGGGCGGCCTCCTCCCGGGTCTCGCCGTCTTCCAGGCCGCCGCCGGGGGTGAACCACCAGTTCAGGGCCGGGTTGTCCGGCTCGTGTCCGTGCATCAGCAGGATGCGGTCCCGCGGGTCGAGCAGAACGACCCTCGCCACTCTCCTCTGCTCGCCGAGGAAAACTCCAGATCCGCGCTGGCCGCCCTGGCCGCCGGAACCGCCGGGGTCGCCGGGGTCACCGGAACCGCCGGGGTCGCCGAAGCCACCGCGCACGCCCGAACCTCCGCGCTCTGGATCACGAGCCTCACCCGGCACCTGTCGCCACCTTCCCGCTCCCCCTGTTCGAGAGCCGTCTACCCGAGAAACGCCTGGCCAGCGGCCCGTATACCGCCCCGGCGAGGATCAGCACCGCGCCGGCCACCACCGATCCGAAGACGAAACGAATCGGCCCCGGCCTCGAGATCCCGCCGGGCAGCCCGGCGAAACCCTCCGGCCGCTCCAGTACACCACCGCTCAGCGGCCAGGCCACGGCGTCCAGGCGAGCCTCCACCGCCGAGCGGGGCACGGAGCCCTGTCCCGGGTCCTCCAGGTGCGTACGGGAGTCCAGCGAGCCCATCCGCTCGTCGCCGAGCAGGAAGAGCTGGCCCTCGGGCACCGTCGCCGTGAAGTTGTTCGGCGAGGCGGGCCCGTCGGTGCGGCGCAGATACGGTTCGTCGATCACGGTGCCGTTGATCGTGAGCTTTCCGCCGTCGCCGCAGCAGGCGATGGTGTCGCCGCCGACGCCGACGACGCGTTTCACCATCGGCAGATCGCCCCACTGGGACTGCCGGAAGACGACGATGTCCCCCCGCCGCACCTCGTCGCCGTCTATCCGTTCGCCCAGCACCCGGTCGCCCACGTCCACCGTCGGCGTCATCGAGTCGGTCGGCACGGTGTACGGCTGGTAGACGACCGCACCCCAGATGAAGCCTCCGAGGAAGAGCACACAGCCGACGGCCACGGCCAGCCCCGACAGCGCGCTGCCGAGCCGGCCGTGGCCGTCACCCGTACGTCCTGTTGCCATCCCAGCTCTCCCCTGCGTCGGGGGATCCCCGCGCAGTGGCGGCGATCCGCGGATCCGCGGTCCGGGACGGCACCCTACCGGGCGGTATGCCCGGCGGTCAGCCTCCTTCTGCGCCACAGCACGAGGGGCAGAGCGCCCACGGCGCCCATGGCCAGTGGGGCGCCGGAGACGACGGCCGCCGCGGCGGTGTTGATACCGGGCTGGTCGAAGGTCGAGGGTACGGGGAGGGTCGACCAGCGGTTGACCGGCCACGCGACCACGATGGCGCGTCCGACGACCTTGTCGACCGGAACGAAACCGCCGTTCACGTCCTCCGTGTGGTACCGGGAGTCACGGGAGTTCTGCCGGTGGTCGCCCATCACCCAGATCTTGTCCTCCGGCACCTTGAACGGGCCGAAGGGCATGTCGTCGCAGGCGGAGTTGCCGGGGAAGATGTACGGCTCGTTGAGCGGCTTCCCGTTGACCTCGACCGGACCGCCCTTCTTGCACTCCACGGTGTCGCCGCCGACGGCGATCGTCCGCTTGATCAGGTCTTTCTCCTCCGCCGACGGCATCAGGCCGATGAAGCTGAGGAACTTCTGCACCACGTTCGGCTCGGGTGTGGGCTCGCCGTCCAGCCAGCCGCCAGGATCGTGGAAGACGACGACCTCGCCGCGCTCGGGCTCGGAGCCGAACCACGGGGTGAGCTTGTCCACCAGCACCCTGTCACCTCGCTGCAGGGTGTTCTGCATCGAGTCGGACGGGATGGAGAACGCCTGCACCAGGAACGTCTTGATGAGCAGCGCGAGGATCAGAGCGATGCCGATCAGGATCGGCAGTTCCTTCCAGAACGACCGCTGACTGCCTCGCCGCCTGGCGGTGTCGTCTCCGGGGGAGGCGGCACCGTCGTCCCCCGAGGCGTTGCCGCCGTCCCCGGGGCCGGACGCGCCGGTCATTCCGTCGTTCTCGCCCTCGCCCGCCGGCTGCTCCGTCGCATCGCCCGTCACCGACGCGGAAGACGCCGAGGTCCCATTCGGACTCTCCGGCCTGTCCTCCGGCTGCTCGTGCCCGGACCGTGCGCCGACCGCAACGTCCCCCACATCCACTCCTCACTCCGTGCGAACCGTCCACGTCTCGATGCCCGGAATTCCCGGTAGAGAAGCAGACCCACCACTCCCATAACGAGCGAGAGTTCCGCAAGGCTCGGGAGGAGGACCATTGCTTTGCGGTCCTGTGACGACAGAGTATTCGACGCACCGAGGGCAGTGGTCGCACCGGGACGCGCGTTGGGGACGGACGCGTAGGTCTCCGGCTCGTCGAGCTTGCTCCAGTGGCTGATCGGCCAGGCGATCACGACCGCCCGGCCCACGACCTCGTCCTCCGAGACCGTGCCCTGGCCCGGCTCGTCGAGGTGGGCACGGGAATCCGCCGAATTGGCGCGGTGGTCGCCCATGACGAATATCCGTCCGGGCGGGACGTCGACTTCGAACGGCTGGGCGGAGGGAACGTTTCCGGGGTTCAGATACGGCTCGATGAGCGGTACGCCGTTGACGGTGACCCGGCCGCCCTGGTCGCAGCACTTCACCTTGTCGCCGCCGATCGCGACCACCCGTTTGATCAGGTCCTGCTCGTCGTCCGACGGCAGTAGTCCGATGAAGGTGAGCCCCTGCTTGATCTGCTTGACGACGATCGGGTCGTTGCCCTTCGAGGTGCTCGGCTCGTCCTGGAGCCAGCCGCCCGGGTCCCTGAAGACCACGACGTCGCCACGCTCCGGCTTGGAGCCGAACCAGGGGGTGAGTTTGTCCACCAGCACCCGGTCCTGGATGCGGATGGTCTGTTCCATCGAGCCGGACGGGATGACGAACGCCTGCACCAGGAATGTCTTGAGCACCAGCGCGATCACCAGCGCCACGATGATCAGGAGAGGGATCTCCTTGACGGCCGACCGGCGGCGCTTGCGCTTGACCTTCTTCGCCAGCTTGCGCCGCTCCGCCCGCCCCGGCAGGGGCCGCGCGTCGCCGTCCGTGGGCCTGGTCCCGGTGGGCAGCCGTGTATCGGACGGGTGGTCGGCCCGACGCCGTCCACGGCTACCCATGGGGCCGCCCCTGCGCCGTCGGCGCCTCCGGGACCCGCGAGAACGCGTCCGAGTGCTGTACGGAGGTCCAGCGGCCGACCGGCCAGCCGATCCAGTCCGCGCGCCCGATGACCTGCTCCACGGGGACCATGCCGCCGCCGGGCGATCCGAGATGGTCTCGGGAGTCGCGCGAGTCGCTCCGGTGGTCCCCCATGACCCACAGAGTGCCGTCGGGGACGACGATGTCGAAGGGAACCTCGGACGGTACGTCGCCGGGGTACAGATATCCCTCGTCGACCGGTACGCCGTTCACCGCGATCCTGCCCCCCTTGTCACAGCAGACCACTCGGTCACCGCCCACACCCACGACACGCTTGACGAAGTCCGTCTCCGCGGACTCCGCCAGCCCCAGTGCCACGAGCGCCCCCCGTGCCGCCGCACTGACCGGATTCTCCCGTACGCCTTCCTGGACGAAGGATCCCGTGCCGTCGAAGACGATCACGTCTCCGCGCGCGGGATCCTCACCGAAACGGTACGCCAGCTTGTTCACCAGCACCCGGTCCCCGATCCGCAGGGTCGGTTCCATGGAACCGCTGGGGATCTGGAAGGGCTGCACCACGAAACGGCTGAACAGCAGGACGACGCCCACGCAGACCACGCCCAGGAGCACGGCTCTCCGCCAGGACATCCGCCAGAACGTCCGGGAGGGGCGCGGTGCTCCCTCGGGATTCGATACCCCTGAGGAGGGTCCGGAACGCACGGAGCGCGACCCCTCTTCCGTCTCCCCGTTCCCGGGGGCCCCGGCTGTGGGGGCGGAAGAGCGGTCGCGCTCCGTGTGTGTCGCTTCGGTGTCCATCGATGGCGAAGCCTATCCGGCCACGCGGTGGACCCGGACGTGGTGTGAGCCGAAGCTCAGTGACCCGGCCGCCGAAGGCGCCCGCGGGCGCCCCGGACTCAGTTGTCGCGCTTCTCCTTGATCTTCGCGGCCTTGCCGCGCAGGTCACGGAGGTAGTAGAGCTTGGCGCGGCGGACGTCGCCGCGGGTGACCAGCTCGATCTTCTCGAAGATCGGGCTGTGCACCGGGAAGGTGCGCTCGACGCCGACGGAGAAGGAGACCTTGCGGACCGTGAAGGTCTCGCTGACGCCGGAGCCCTGGCGGCGGATGACGACGCCCTTGAACTGCTGGATACGCGAGCGGTTGCCCTCGATGACGCGAACGTGGACGTTCACGGTGTCACCGGGACGGAACGCGGGGACGTCGGACCGCAGCGAGGCGGAGTTGACTACGTCGAGCACATGCGACATGTTCGTCTGCTTTCTTCGCCGATGCCACAGGTCATCAGCGGGAGAGAGGATGAGATCAGGGGCCGCTGAGTCGGAGCGGGCGTCGTGTCCCCCTGTGGCAGGGGCGCACGCCGGACGGACGGCAGCGGCCTATTGTTCCACGGCCTGTGGCCTGCGCCAAAATCGGCCGCCGGGCTCGGGAGCCCAGCCCAGGATGGAGAGGATCTCCCGGTCCTTCCTGTCGAAGGCGGCGGGATCGCAACGCTCGATCAGATCCGGCCGGTTGAGGGCCGTACGCCTCAGTGCCTCGTCCCTTCGCCAGCGCGCGATCTTCCCGTGGTGCCCGCTGGTGAGCACGTCCGGGATGGCGCGTCCTCGCCACTCGGGCGGCTTGGTGTAGACGGGCCCTTCGAGGAGATTCGCCATGGCTCCCGGTGCGAAGGAGTCGTCGCGGTGGGACTCGGCGTTGCCGAGGACGCCGGGCAGCAGTCGCGCCACGGCCTCGGTGATCACCAGGACGGCCGCTTCGCCGCCGGCCAGGACGTAGTCGCCGATGGAGACCTCGATGACCGGTATCCGGGTGGCGTACTCGTCCACGACCCGGCGGTCGATGCCCTCGTAGCGGGCCGGGGTGAAGATCAGCCAGGGCCGCCGGGACAGTTCCACGGCGGTTTCCTGGGTGAAGGGGCGGCCGCTGGGGGTGGGAACGACCAGGACGGGTCCGTGGGCCCCGGCCTCGTATCCGCTCGCGAGGACGTCGTCGAGCGCCTCGCCCCAGGGGTCGGTCTTCATGACCATGCCGGGACCGCCGCCATAGGGGGTGTCGTCGACCGTGTTGTGGCGGTCGTACGTCCATTCCCGCAGGTCGTGTACGTGGACGTCGAGGCGGCCGCGGGCCCTGGCCTTGCCGACGAGGGAGACGTGCAGGGGTTCGAGGTATTCGGGGAAGATGGTGACGACGTCGAGCCGCATCAGGTCTCGTCCTCCGTCGAGTCCCCGCCGGGGCGCGGGCCGGATGTCGGCGGGACCCGGCCGGCTCCGTCCGACGTCCCGTCCGACGGCTTGCCGTCTACCCGGTCCGACGGCCGGCCCTGGACCGGCTCGTCCGACGGCTCGGCCCGACCGGACGCGATCTCGGCGCGGTCGTCGATCAGTCCGGGCGGCGGATCGATCACCGCGCGCTGAAGCTCCAGGTCGATCGCGGTGACGATCTCCGTCACGAAGGGGATCATCACCTCGCTCCCGTCCGTTCGCTCCACGATGAACAGATCCTGTGAGGCCAGATGGACGACCTCGGTGATCCGGCCGATCTCCGTGTCGTCGGCCAGGACGACGTCGAGGTCGATGAGCTGGTGGTCGTAGTACTCGTCGGGGTCCTCGGGCAGGGCCCCGGGGTCCACGTCGGCGATCAGCAGGGTGCTCCGCAGGGCCTCGGCCGCGGTGCGGTCGGCGACGCCCGCGAAGCGCAGCAGGAGACGGCCGCCGTGCACCCGGCCGGTCTCGATCGTCAGCGGCCCCACGGCGGCCGGATCGGTGGCCAGGACGGCTCCGGGCGCGAGCCTCAGTTCGGGCTCGTCCGTACGCACCTCGACGGTGACCTCGCCCTTGATGCCGTGCGCGCGGCCGACCCGCGCGACTACCAACTGCACTTCGCACTCTCTCCTGTCACACAGCACGTCCGGCTCGATACGACTACGGGCCGGGGACGGCCGCACGGCCCTCCCCGGCCCGAGCCGGTGTTCTACTGGTTCAGCGAACCTGGTCCACGTCGACGAGGTCGACACGGATACCGCGGCCGCCGATGGCGCCTACGACGGTGCGCAGGGCGCGCGCGGTGCGGCCGTTGCGGCCGATCACCTTACCGAGATCGTCGGGGTGGACCCGGACTTCGAGCACACGTCCACGGCGCAGATTCCGCGACGCGACCTGCACTTCGTCCGGGTTGTCGACGATGCCCTTCACGAGGTGCTCGAGAGCCTCCTCGAGCATACTCAGGCCGTCGGCTCGGCGGACGCCGAGGATGCGCCGGCGTCGGCCGCCTCGTCCGCCTTCTTGTCGGACTTCTTCGCCTTCGGGGTGATGGCCTCACCCTTCGGCTCGCCGCCCTCGAGGGCCTTGGCGAACTCGTCGAACGCGGCGCGCTTGTCGGCCTTCGGCTCGGCCACGAGCAGCGGCGCGGGGGCCGGCAGGCCCTTGTGCTTCTGCCAGTCGCCGGTGAGCTTCAGGATCGCCAGGACCGGCTCGGTCGGCTGGGCGCCGACGGACAGCCAGTACTGAGCGCGCTCCGAGTCGACCTCGATGCGGGAGGGGTTCTGCACCGGGTGGTACAGGCCGATCTCCTCGATGGCCCGGCCGTCACGGCGGGTACGGGAGTCGGCGACGACGATGCGGTAGTGAGGCGAACGGATCTTGCCCAGACGCTTCAGCTTGATCTTGACTGCCACGGGAGTGGTGTCTCCTGGTCTTGACGTGGTTGGGCACAACGAGATGCCACGTGGGGTTGCGGTACTCGGGTGCCCGGTGGACGCGTCAGCCGGAGGAGAGAGGGGTCCTGGTCGGCCGTCGAGTACAGCTAGTCATTGTGCCACACGCCGATGGCGCGCCCGCCCCTCCCTGCCGGCACAGCCCGCACCGCCCCCGTCAGGCGGCCGGCCGTGGATCAGCTCGCGGCGGCGACCGGTTCGGGGATGCGGAAGGGCTTCCCGCAGCCTCCGCAGACGATGGGGGCCTGGGCGAGAACCGACGGCACCACCCGGACATTGCGACCGCAGTCGCAGACGGCCTTCACCCGTACACCGCCGCCCGACGAACCGTGCCGGGCGGCGGGTCCGCGGAAGGAGCGCTTGGTGTCGGACGCCGTGGCGACCGTGTGCGCCTTGAGGGCGCGCTGCAGTCTCTCGATCGTGGGGCGGTACCGGCGTTTCGCCTCGGGACTGAGCACGACCAGGGAGAAGCCGCTGCTGGGATGCGGCTCCTCGGCGTGGTCGAGGCCCATCTCCTCGGCGATCGCCAGGAATCGACGGTTGTGGTAGCGGCCGGCGCGCGAGGTGTCCCGGACACCTCGAGCAGCGGCGATGCCGTGGACTGCCTCATGGAGCAGTCGCTCGAAGGAGAGTTCCCCGCCGCAAGCGGACGAGGACTCTCCGATCAGGGACTCTGGCGCGGCGAGATCTGGCAGCTCAGGGTGGTGCCGCTGAATGTCGGCCCATGCCTGTGCCAGCTCTGCGGCGAGAACAGGTGGTGTCGTGCTCACGTCGTGATAACGAGCCGAACCGCTCGCGGGTTCCATTCCGGGCCATCCCAAATAATTTGCACGTACCCGTCAGTTGGCATTGTTGCGTCCTGACTGGAGCGGGTACGCCGATCTACGGAGAAGACGCGCAGCTCACACCAAGGTGGTACGTAGCCGTGCTTACTCCTCGTGGCGCAACGGGCGGAAACCACATGACCCGGTGACCGGACTGCCGGATCGCCGGAGGCGCGTTCGGTTCTGTGCCCGCGCCCACGGCACTCATGCGCCGAAGACACGGTGATATCGCCGATGTCGCCCGGCTCCGGATACGGCCCCGAGGAGCCGCGGGTCGAGCGAGCCCTCACATACGCCCCGGACGGTCGCTCCACCGGATCGCCGCACCGGCCCCCGAGTCGGGACGCCCGCAACGAGAACGCGTACCCCCAGACGAACGCGTGCGCCCCGGCACCCCTCATGTCACAGCTCCCCACCGGGGTGAGCACCGCCGCCCCCTCGCCGGACAGAGGGCGGCGGGGCGATGAGGGCGACCTTACCCGGAACGCCCTCCGGACCGGGAATGGACCTGGAACGGGCCTGGAATGGACCGGGTACGGATCGACGGGGACTCGGCGGGAAGTCGGCGGGAAATCGCGGGGAGAAGACGCCCGACGGCTCCCGCAGGGCCGACGGCACGGCCGCACCGCGACACGGTCGGCCGGACGCGCCGCCGACTCCGACTCCCGCCCGGCTCCCGCTCCGGCGCGAAGCCTCGACGTGCTCAGCGCCGCCGGTCGGGTCAGACTGTCGGATGGCGGGCGGAAAGAGGGTCCCTCGGGCACGCGGGCCCTCCATGCGGGCGTCCGCCCCGCCGCGTCCGCTCTCTCGGGCGGCAACCGCACCGCGGCGGGTGAAGCACACAGAACCCTGGGGCGTGCGCCGGGGCACATAAGCACTGCCGTACGCCCCCTGCACGCAGGGCGGACGGGGAGTTCTCTGACAGGGGAGTTCTCCGGCGTACGGGGAGGACCACGGGGAGCGCAGTCGTACGCACCACAGGGGGGTGTCCAGTATTCGGCCACTCAGCGGATCGAGGCGCATTCGATGACACCAACGCTCGTCCGGCACCGACCCCACAGGGCGTCCATGTCACCGGCCCGGGAGGCCGAGCGACATCCCGTGGAGGTGTCCGCGCAGGCGAGGGACTGGGCCGAGATCCAGGAACGGATGCTCGTACCGCTGTACGAGGCCGTGTACGACCGGCTGGAAGCGGATGCCACGACCCGGCTCCTCGGTCTGGGCTGCGGCTCCGGTCTCGCTCTGCTGATCGCCGCCGCGCGCGGCGCGCGGGTGACCGGGGTGGACACGGACCGGGAGCGGCTGGCCCTTGCACGGGAGCGGACGGCCCCCGATGCCGCCGCCGACGCCCGGACGGTCGACATCGGCCTGGTGGAGGGGGAAGTGGCCGCCGCGGCGGACCCCGCGGACACTCCGTACAACATGATCACCGCGTTCCGGCCCATCGGCTGCGCGGCCGGTGACGCCGAACGGCTCGGATCCGACCTGGCGGCCGCGGTCGGGCTGGCGGACCGCGGCAGCGCGTTCGTCCTGACCGGCTGGGGCCCGCCCGAGCGCTGCGCCACCTCCGGGATCCTGCGGATCGCCGGACGTCTCGCCCACCGGCCGGAGGGCGGCTGGCGCCCGGCCCGCCGCGACGATCTGGAGGACCTCGCCGCCGGTGCCGGCCTGAAGCCCGACGGGTCCGGCCGGGTCGCGTGCCCCTTCGGGTACGCGGACGTGGACAGCGCCGTACGCGGGCTGCTGTCGACGGGGCAGTACGCGGCGTATCCGAAGGGGCACACGCCCCGGCCGCAACTGGAGAAGGCGATAGCGGAAGCGCTGCATCCGTACATCCGCCGCGACGGGACCGTGTGGATGCCGAACGTCTTCCGCTATCTGATCGCCCGCACGCCCTGATCCGGCCCGGTCCGCCCGTGCGGGGGCCCGCCCGCGGTCGCGTCGAAGGTCAGCGCATGAACTTCTTGAACTCGTCAGGCAGTTCGAATTCCTGTCCTTCGACGCCCGCGGGCAGTCCGAAGGCGCCGCCCTGAGCCGCCTGCTCACGCCGGACGGCGGCGGCCTCCTCCTCGGCCTTCCGCTTCATCGGGTTGCCGCTCCTGCGCTTACCCTTCGCCTGCTTCTGCTGCTTCTTCTGTCGGCCCGGACCGCCACCCATGCCGGGAATTCCCGGCATACCGGGCATTCCGCCGCCCTGTGCCATCCGCGACATCATCTTGCGCGCCTCGAAGAACCGCTCCACCAGGCTCTTCACCGCGCTGACCTCGACGCCCGAACCCTTGGCGATACGGGCCCGGCGGGAACCGTTGATGATCGTCGGCTCCTGGCGCTCGGCCGGCGTCATCGACTTGATGATCGCGGCCGTACGGTCCACATCGCGCTCGTCGATGCTGTTGATCTGGTCCTTCATCTGGGCCATGCCGGGCAGCATGCCGAGCAGCTTCGAGATGCTGCCCATCTTCCTGACCTGCTCCATCTGCGCCAGGAAGTCGTCGAGCGTGAAGTCCTTGCCCTTGCTGCTCGCCAGCTTGGAGGCCATTTTGGCGGCCTCTTCCTGGCTGAAGGTCTGCTCGGCCTTCTCGATCAGCGAGAGCACATCGCCCATACCGAGAATGCGGGACGCCATCCGGTCCGGGTGGAACGCGTCGAAGTCGTCCAGCTTCTCGCCGTTGGAGGCGAACATGATCTGACGCCCGGTGACATGCGCGATGGAGAGCGCGGCACCGCCTCGGGCGTCGCCGTCCAGCTTGGACAGCACCACGCCGTCAAAGCCGACGCCGTCGCGGAACGCCTCGGCGGTGTTGACGGCGTCCTGGCCGATCATCGCGTCGACGACGAAGAGGATCTCGTCGGGCGAGACGGCGTCGCGGATGTCAGCGGCCTGCCGCATCAGTTCCTGGTCGATGCCGAGGCGGCCGGCGGTGTCGACGATGACCACGTCGTACTGCTTGGCCCTGGCGTGTTCCAGCGAGTCCTTGGCGACCTGCACCGGGTCTCCGACGCCGTTGCCCGGCTGCGGCGCGTACACGGCGACATCGGCGCGGTCGGCGACGACGGAGAGCTGATTGACGGCGTTCGGACGCTGGAGGTCACAGGCGACGAGCAGCGGGGAGTGGCCCTGGCCCTTGAGCCAGCGGCCCAGCTTTCCGGCGAGGGTCGTCTTACCGGCGCCCTGGAGACCGGCGAGCATGATGACGGTCGGCGGCTGCTTGGCGAACCGGAGGCGACGGGTCTCGCCACCGAGGATCCCGACCAGTTCCTCGTTGACGATCTTGATGACCTGCTGCGAGGGATTCAGCGCCTTGGAGACCTCGGCGCCCCGCGCCCGCTCCTTGACGTTCGCGATGAAGGCGCGAACGACCGGAAGGGCGACATCCGCTTCGAGCAGCGCGATACGGATCTCGCGGGCCGCGCTGTCGATGTCCGCCTCGGAGAGGCGACCCTTGCCCCGAAGGGTTTTGAAGGTGTTCGCCAAGCGGTCGGAGAGAGTATCGAACACGGCGCTCGTCGGTCCTCAGAGTCGGGGGCAAGGGAATCGCCCTCCAGAGTATCCGTACGCACGAGGTACGTGACCTCGCCCGCAGGGACCGGTACACGGGAGGGGCCGTGCGGAGGCGGTGTGCGGGGGCAGTGTGCGGGGGCGGTGTGCGCGGGCGGCACCGGGGGCGGCCGGCGTCACCGGGCCGCCGCGCTCCCGCGTCAGCTCAGGGCCTGTTCCATGGCCCGGGCCAGTCGGTCCGCCCTCTCGTCCGACAGCGGGGCGCCCTGCGCGTCCGTCACGTACACCGTGTCGACCGCGTTCGCGCCCAGCGTGCTCACATGGGCGCTGCGCACCCGTACGCCCGCGTCCTCCAGCGCGTGGCCGATCCGGTGGAGCAGGCCGGGGGCGTCCTGGGCGCGGACCTCGATGACCGTGGCGTGCCGGGAGGCCGCGGACGCGACCGTGACCCTGGGCGGCGGGGGCTCGGCCCCGCGCCTGCGGGGGTACGCGGCCTCGCGCTCGGCCAGCCTGGCCGTGATGTCCAGCGAGCCGTCGAGGGCGCGTACGAGGTCGGCGCGGAGGCGGGCGGCCTGGGGCAGCGAGCCGAAGGCCGCCGCGACACGCCAGTCGAGCACGAGGACGGCCCCCGCACCCGGCTCGCCGGACCCCATTTCGCCCGGCAGCTCGACCTCCCGGAGATCGGCCGCCCGGACGGTGAGGCGGTGGAGAGCGAGGACCCCGGCGACTGCGGGCAGGACGCCCGGCCGGTCGGGGAGCGCGATCAGCAGTTCGACGCCGACGGGTTCCGGTGCCGCGTACGGGTCCGCGTCCCGGTCCCGGTCCGGGTCCGGGTCCGGGCCTTCCCGAGGGGGCTCGGCTTGGGCGCGCAGGGAGAGGACCGGGCCGCCGGTGCGGAGTGCTTCGACGGCGAGGCGTTCCTGTTCGGCGCTGGGAGCGGTGTGTTCCCGTTCGTCGGCGGGTTCGCCCTTGAGTACCGCCGCCACACGGGCGACCAGGTCGGCGACGAGCGAGCCGCGCCAGGCGGACCAGGCGGCCGGTCCGGTGGCGAGGGCGTCCGCCTCGGTGAGGGCGTGCAGGAGTTCCAGCGTGCCGGTCGTCCTGACGGCCTCCGCGACCTTGCGCACGGTGGCCGGGTCGTCCAGATCCCTGCGGGTCGCCGTCTCGACGAGCAGCAGATGGTGGCGTACGAGGGTGGCGACGACCGCCACGTCGGCGCGGTCGAACCCGATCCGGGCGGCCATGTCCCTGGCGATGGTCTCGCCCACGGCGCAGTGGTCGCCGGGCCAGCCCTTGCCGATGTCGTGGAGGAGCGCGGCGACCAGCAGCAGGTCGGGACGGCCGACGCGGCGGGTGAGCGCGGACGCCTTGACGGCCGCTTCGACGAGATGGCGGTCGACGGTCCAGGTGTGGACGGCGTTGCGCTGGGGGCGGCAGCGGACGCGGTCCCAGTCGGGCAGCAGCCGGGTGATCAGGCCCTCGGCCTCCAGCGCCTCCCAGACGGCGACGGTGGGCTCGCCCGCGCCGAGCAGGGTGACGAACTCCTCGCGGGCCTCCGCGGGCCAGGGCACCGGCAGGGGGCGGGCCGCCTCGGCCAGTCTCCGTACGGCGTGCGGGGAGACGGGAAGTCCGGCCTGGGCGGCGGCGGCCGCGGCGCGCAGCGGCAGTACGGGGTCGCGTTCGGGTCTGGCGGTACGGGCGAGCACGGCCTCGCCTTCGTGTTCGACGACTCCGTCGGCGAGGGGGGTGCGCTCGGGCTCGGGGCGGCGGCCGGCGCCGAGCAGGGCGCGGAGCCGTGGCCGTGCGGAACGGGCCCTGATGACGCGGCCGACCTCGCGCCAGGTGACGTCGGTGGCGTACGAGATGGTCCGGGCGGCCTCGTACACCTGGCGCAGCAGGGCGTCGGCGTCGAGGAGGCCGAGTTTGGCGGCGACCTGGTCCTGTTCCTGGAGGGCGAGGCGGTCGGTGGCGCGGCCGGTGGACAGATGGAGGGCGTCGCGGGTGTCGAGGAGGATCCGGCGGGCGGCGGAGAGTCCCTCGCGGGGCGCGTCGGCGAGCCAGGAGGCGGCGACGGCGCGCAGGGCGGTGGCGTCCCGGAGTCCGCCGCGGGCCTCCTTGAGGTCGGGTTCGAGGAGGAATCGGAGTTCGCCCTGGCGCTCGGCCCGTTCGCGGCAGAGGTCGTTCAGCTCGGGGAGGCGTTGGGGGGCCTGGTTGCGCCAGTCGGCGAGTACGGCGGTGCGCAGCGAGGCGACGAGGCCGAGGTCTCCGGCGATCGGGCGGGCGTCGAGCAGCCCGAGGTGCGCCTTCAGGTCGTCGCCCGCGGTCTTCTGTGCCTCGGCGGGGGTGCGTACGGAGTGGTCGAGCGCGAGGCCGAGGTCCCAGACGGGGTACCAGATGCGGTCGGCGAGGGTGGCGATGGCGCCGGAGCCGGTGGTTCCGTCGTGGAGGAGGAGCAGGTCGAGGTCGCTGCGGGGGGAGAGTTCGCCGCGGCCGTAGCCGCCGACGGCGACGAGCGCCGCGCCACGGACCCCGGCCGCCTGGCAGGCGCTGGTGAACAGGGCGGCCAGCCACTGGTCGGTGAGTTCGGCGAGCGATCGACGGCGCGGCGGCCCGGACCGCTCCTTCTCGTTGAGAAGGAGCAGCCGGGCCGCCGCGTATCCGCCGGGCAACGGGGCGCCCTGTCCGGTGCCGGCCGGCCTGTGGGCGCTGGCAGCCCCGGTGGAGGCTTCTGGGCTGTTCACTGGCTCGTACCTCGCTCGCTCGGTCCGTCCCCCGGCTGCCGCGGAGGGTGCCCCCGCCTCTTCGGCGGGGGCGCGTGCCCTCCGGCTCGCTCACCGCCGGGTGCGGTCCCCCGTCACCGGGGGCTTGCCTCTTCCGGGGCGTTTTCAGAGATTCCGGGGCATTCTCAGAGGGCGTCGGGGCCGCGTTCGCCCGTACGGACGCGTACCGCGGTGTCGACCGGGACGCTCCACACCTTGCCGTCGCCGATCTTGCCGGTGCGGGCGGCCTTGACGATGACGTCGAGGAGCTGTTCGGCGTCGTCGTCCTCGACGAGGACCTCGATACGGATCTTGGGCACGAGGTCGACGGTGTACTCCGCGCCCCGGTAGACCTCGGTGTGTCCTCGCTGGCGGCCGTAGCCGCTGGCCTCGGTGACCGTGAGGCCGTGGACTCCGAACGCCTGGAGCGCCTCCTTGATCTCGTCCAGCCGGTGGGGTTTCACGACTGCGGTGATGAGCTTCATGCGTCCACCTTCTTGTTCTGCGCCGCCTTCTGGTTCCGCGCCGCCGACGCCACGGACTCGCTCGGCACCGGTGCGGCCTTGCGGGAGCCCGTGCCGCCGCCCGCGCCGCTGAAGTCGTACGCGGTCTCGGCGTGCTCATCCTGGTCGATGCCGGAGATCTCGACGTCCTCGTCCACTCGCATGCCGATCGTCTTGTCGAGGAGGAAGGCGAGGACGGCGGAGACCACCAGGGAGTAGGCCAGTACGGCGAGGACTCCGACGGCCTGCTTTCCGAGCTGCTCCAGGCCACCGCCGTAGAAGAGGCCCTTGGCGTCGGACTGGACGCCTCCGGTGGCGAAGAGGCCGACGAGGAGGGAGCCGGCGATGCCGCCGACGAGGTGGACGCCGACGACGTCGAGGGAGTCGTCGTAACCGAACCTGAACTTGAGGCCGACGGCCATGGCGCACAGGACACCGGCGATCGCGCCGATGGCGATCGCGCCGAGCGGGGAGCAGGAGCCGCCGGAGGGGGTGATGGCGACGAGGCCCGCGACCGCGCCGGAAGCGGCGCCGAGGGTGGTGAACGCGCCGTGGCGGATCTTCTCGTACGCCAGCCAGGCGAGCATCGCGGCGGCGGTGGCCACCTGGGTGTTGACGAACATGACCGCGCCGACGCCGTCGTCGTTGCCGAGCCAGGATCCGGCGTTGAAGCCGAACCAGCCGAACCAGAGGAGGCCGGCGCCGAGCATGACGAGCGGCAGGCTGTGGGGGCGCATCGGGTCCTTCTTGAACCCGGCGCGCTTTCCGATGACGAGGATGACGCCGAGGGCCGCGGCTCCGGCGTTGATGTGGACGGCGGTGCCGCCGGCGAAGTCGATGACCCCCATCTCGAAGAGCCAGCCTCCCGCGCCCCACACCCAGTGGGCGACCGGGAAGTAGACGACGGTGGCCCACAGGGTGATGAAGAGCGCCCAGGCGGTGAACTTGACGCGGTCCGCGAGCGCTCCGCTGATCAGTGCGGGGGTGATGATCGCGAACATCAGCTGGAAGACGGCGAAGACGTAGACGGGGATGGTGTAGCCGTCCCACAGCTGGGTGAGACCGAGGCCACTGAGACCCACGTACTCGGACGACCAGCCGATGAGGGAGCCGGAATCGGTGCCGAAGGCGAGGCTGAATCCGTAGAGCACCCAGAGAATGGTGACGATTCCGAGGCTGATGAAGCTCATCATCAGCATGTTGAGGGTGGACTTGACGCGAACCATGCCTCCGTAGAAAAAGGCGAGGCCGGGTGTCATCAGCATGACCAGGGCGGAGCAGATGAGCATGAAGCCGGTGTTGGCGGCCGAGAGGGTCGGGGTTTCTGCGGCAAGCGTCGAGATGCCTGGGGGCATCGGCGTCTCCTCGTCGTCGGTGCGGCGGCGCGGCATGGTGCTGTCGGAGGCCGAAGCGGTTCTGCGGGCCGGGTATGGGCCATGAGGTTGACGCAGCGCCGTTTCGGCCGATGCCGCTCGATGTTTCGCGCCAGTGACGAAGAGGTCGTCTGTGTTACGCCGTCGTGAACGGACGGTTCCCGGACATGCCCGGTCGTATCCTGCGCCCGCGGCCGGCAGCCGGAGTCAGGGGCGGGGGCGGGGGACGGCAGGCGGCATCTGTATGCGGTCGCGTCCGGCCACGGGCACCGCCCCCGTGGGGGTGCGGTGCGTCAGACCGCTTCGGCGGTCTCGGGAAGCTGGGCGGTGAGCATGTCGGTGAGGTGGACGACTTCGGCCACATCGCCGAAGTCGCGGGCGGCCGTGTCGACCGTCTTCCGCAGCCGGGTGTTGACCCGCTCCGAGCGGACCCGCCGGGCGATGGTGAGGGCTTCGGAGGCGAGGCCGGTCGCCTGCTCGGGCTCCCTCTTCAGCAGATGGACCGTGGCCATGCCGATGAGGTTGAGCGCGTACGACCGCTGGTGTTCGTCGTCCTGGCCGAAGAGGTGTACGGCGCGCTCCATGACGGGCTCGGCGAGTGAGGCGTAGGTGGGGCTGCGGCCGGCCACATAGGCGAGGTCGCGGTAGGAGTGGGCGTTCTCCCCGTTGAGTTCGGCCTCGGAGAAGAAGCGGATCCAGTCGGGCTCGGGCCCGCCGTCCGCGGCGGCGTCGGCGAAGGTGTCCTCGGCGATCCGGACGGCGCGCTTGCACTTGCTGGGCTGGCCCATGTTGGCGTAGGCGCGTGCCTCCATCGCGTACAGCATGGCCTGGGTCCGGGCGGTCGCGCAGTCGCGGCTGCCGTACTGCGCGAGATGGACCAGTTCGAGGGCGTCGTCGGGACGTCCCAGGTGGATCATCTGACGGCTCATCGAGGAGAGGATGTACGAGCCGAGCGGTTTGTCGCCCGCTTCCTTGGCCGCGTGCAGGGCGAGGACGAAGTACTTCTGGGCGGTGGGCTGGAGACCGACGTCGTAACTCATCCAGCCGGCGAGTTCGGCGAGTTCGGCGGCGACCTTGAACAGACGCCGGGAGGTGGGCTCGGGATGGGATTCCTGGAGGAGGTCGGTGACTTCGTGGAGCTGGCCGACGACGGCCTTGCGGCGCAGGCCGCCGCCGCACTGGGCGTCCCACTGACGGAACATCACGGTGGTGGCCTCCAGCAGCTCCAGCTCGGGCTTGGAGAGCCGGGAGGGCCTGCGCGGGCCCGGCAGGGACTCGCGCCCGCCCGGCTCGGCGCCCGGCGTCGGCACGAGCCAGCGCTGCATGGGCTCGACGAGGGACGGGCCGGCCGCGAGTGACAGCGAGGTCCCGAGGAAGCCGCGCCGCGCCAGCATCAGATCACTGCGGGAGAACTCGCTGAGCAGGGTGACCGTCTGGGGGCCCGCCCAGGGAAGGTCCACACCGGACACGGAGGGCGACTGGTGCGCGGAGCGGAGACCGAGATCCTCGATGGCGACGACGCTGCCGAACCGTTCGGAGAACAGCTCGGAGAGGATGCGCGGGATCGGTTCGCGGGGTTGTTCGCCGTCGAGCCAGCGCCGTACCCGTGAGGTGTCGGTACTGATGTGGTGTGCGCCCATCTGGCGCGCACGGCGGTTGACCTGACGCGCCAGCTCGCCCTTGGACCAACCGCTGCGCACGAACCACGAGCTCAGCCGCTCGTTCGGGCGCTTGCCGATATGCGTACCGGCTCCGCTGCCGTCCACTGGAACGCCCCCATCCGTGAAGCCTGAAGCTCGAACCCCTACCAGAATGCCGTGAGTCGGGGCCATCTGTGCGGAGGATGCGGTCCATCACAGTCGATCCGCACAGGAAACCCGGTTGCCTCCGGCATAGCCAACGGCGCGCGCAACTCCAGGGTTCGCACACCGAAAGTAATCCTACGATCACTCGCGCGCGAGAGAGAATCCAGAAACGCCACCATTCGCCACCCCTTCGAATGAACTGCCCCGCACTCGGGCGCGATTCACTTGACAGAAGACGATCAGAAGGCGGCGGAACGATGCGCAGATAGGCGCGCGAATCGATCCGCACTCCCCCTTGCGCTTCTGTGCGCCGCCGGACCTTTACCGGTTGCGACGCTGTGTCACGTGGAGACTTCGGGTCGTAACCACCGGCGAGCACGACCCGTTGGAGGGGGCATGGGCTTCACGATCGGCGGCAGCAAGGGGATCCGGGACATCCGGTCCGCCCGTCCGGGCTCACGACGCCGTGGCCGCGCGGCGGAGCGCACGGTGACGGCGGTGGCCGAGTACACGGGGCTCTGGGGCTGGGCCGTGACGCCGGGGGCGCGGGCCGCGGGCGGCGCGTGCTCCTGCGGCGGCCCGGACTGTACGGCTCCGGGAGCGCATCCGCTCTCCTGCGGCGCCGAGATCCCGGCGGGGGCCACACTGGACGAGGTCACCGAAGCATGGTCGGAGGTGCCCGGCGCGGCGCTGCTGCTGCCCGTGGGGCGCTCCTTCGACATCCTCGACGTGGCCGCTCCGGCCGGACGCCGGGCGCTGGTGCGCCTGGAGCGGATGGGGCTGCCGCTGGGGCCGGTGTCGGCGACGCCCGACGGCAGGTGCCAGTTCTTCGTGGCCCCCGGCGCGGCCGGGCGACTGCCCGAGCTGCTGTACCGGATGGGGTGGGACGACGCGGATCTCGATCTGCACTGTCTCGGCCCCGGCGACCACATCACGGCCCCGCCGTCCGATCACGCCGGCCTGGGCCCGGTCAGCTGGCTGCGGCCCCCGTCGCTGGACACGGCCGCGGCGCCGCCCGAGGCCCGGCTGCTGCTCGGAACTTTGGCGTATATCTGCCATCGCTCGGCGGCCTAGGGCATTCGTCCGGCATCGTTGGGTGTGACGCCGGATCCGATCCCCAGGATCGGGCGTCACAAGGAAGTGCCCGGCGCGTCACCCCCCACGTGCCGGGCACTTCTCCCACCACTCCACACAACTGCACAGAGAGCGTCACCACCGCGCGGAGAGCGTCGCCGCTTCCGTCGGTGTCCGCGTCTCCGCCGCCGCCCCGGCTCCGGCCCGGGTATCGGGCTCGGGCGTCGGCCCGCCGGACCATCGGGGCTTCGGCTCAGTCCCCGATGAGCGCGTCGACGAACGCCTCCGGTTCGAACGGTGCGAGGTCGTCCGCCCCCTCGCCCAATCCGACGAGCTTGACGGGTACGCCGAGCTCCCGCTGGACCGCGACGACGATGCCGCCCTTGGCGGTGCCGTCGAGCTTGGTGAGCACGATGCCGGTGATGTCCACGACCTCCGCGAAGACCCGCGCCTGCACCAGACCGTTCTGACCGGTGGTCGCGTCCAGGACCAGCAGGATCTCGTCCAGCGGGCCGTGCTTCTCGACGACGCGCTTGACCTTGCCCAGCTCGTCCATCAGACCGGTCTTGGTGTGCAGCCGCCCGGCGGTGTCGATGAGGACCACATCGGCGCCCTCGGCGATGCCCTCCTTGACCGCGTCGAAGGCGATGGACGCCGGGTCGCCGCCCTCGGGGCCGCGCACGGTGCGTGCGCCGACCCGCTCACCCCAGGTCTGGAGCTGGTCGGCCGCGGCGGCGCGGAAGGTGTCCGCCGCGCCGAGGACGACCGAGCGGCCGTCCGCGACGAGGACGCGGGCGAGCTTGCCGGTGGTGGTGGTCTTGCCGGTGCCGTTGACGCCGACGACCATCACCACACCGGGGGTGTCGAGACCGCTCTCGGTCTTGACCGCCCGGTCGAAGTCGGTGCCGATGAGCGTCAGCAGCTCTTCGCGCAGCAGGGTGCGCAGTTCGTCGGTGGTCCGGGTGCCGAGGACCCTGACGCGCTCGCGCAGCCGCTCCACCAGTTCGCGGGTGGGGGCGACACCGACGTCCGCGATCAGGAGGGTCTCCTCGATCTCCTCCCAGGTGTCCTCGTCGAGGTGCTCGCGGGAGAGGAGCGTGAGGAGCCCCTTGCCCAGTGAGTTCTGGGAGCGGGCGAGGCGGGCGCGGAGCCGGACCAGCCGTCCGGCGGTCGGCTCCGGGATCTCGATCTCGGGAGCTTCGGCGATGACCGCCGTGCCCGCGGATCCCCCGCCCGGCGGGAGGTCGACCTCCTCGATGGTGCGGCGTGGCTCTTCCCGCGGTGTCTCCGCCTCATCGCCGACATGCGGCTCGGCGGGCGGAGCGGTGATGGTCGGCGTGCTCGACGGGGCCGAGGGCGGCAGCTGCTTCTTTTTGCGGCTGCTGATCACGAGCCCGCTGATCGCGCCGATCGCGACCAGGGCGATGACTACAGCAAGGATGACGATTTCCATAACCCACCCAGTATCAGTCACGGGCTGAGGGGATTCGTAGAAGGCGTCCTTCCATGACCGTGCGCGTTCGGGTTATCACCCGGCGGACCCGGAACCGTCGTGGAACGTCCTCGGAACAGGGTCCGGGCATCGCGGCTGAGCTGCGAAGACCGTGAAGACCGCAGAGACAGCGGAGACAGCGGTGGGCTGTCTCCCGCTCGATCCTCCGTTTCGGAGGGCCGCTGGGCCGCGGGGCGCGGCGGCACCGGGCGAGGGGCACGCGGCAAGGGGCGCGGGGAGCGGCTCGGACGGTGGTCACGGCGGAAAAACCCGGATGACTCGTCTGAACCCGGCGGGTTAGCGTCCCGTTCATGACCGTGTTGGAGTTTCGAACCATCCCAGAGGCTCATCTCGACCGCGCTCTGGACCTGCACTATCTGGTGTTCCTGGGGAAGGACGCCGAGGACGAGCTGCGCAAGTCACACCGGGAGATTCTGGAGAGCTGCGACCGCATCGGGGCTTACGAGGGGGAAGAGCTGGTCGGGCTGCTGGCCGCTCATGCGCTGAAGCTGTCGGTACCCGGCGGGGAGCTGGACTGTGCCGGGGTGACGTTCGTTTCGGTGTTGCCGACGCACCGCCGGCGCGGGGTGCTCAGCGGGATGATCGCCGAGCTGTGGCGTCGGTGTGCGGCGGCCGGACAGCCGCTGGCGGCGCTCTGGGTGTCCGAGGCGGGGATCTACGGCCGCTTCGGTTTCGATCCGGCGACCCGTTCGTACACGGTGACGATCGACGCGGACCACCCGCTGGACCTGCGGATCGCCCCGGACGAGCGGCCTCTGCGGCTGGTCTCCACGGCGGACGCTCCCGCGGTGATCGGGTCACGGCACGAGGCGGGACGGGCGGAGCGGGCGGGACGGGTGGCCCGTGACGACTTCTGGTGGCGGACCCACGTCCTGCGGACGGAGGACGAAGACGACAACGACCTGAGCCCGCCGCGTGTGGTGGCGATCGGCGACGCGGGGGAAGAGCCCGCCGGATACGTCATCTACCGGACGCTCACCGACGACGAGGGACGCGGCACGGTCCATCTCGGCGAGCTGGAGGCGGACTCCCCCGCCGTCGCCGCGGCGCTGTGGCGCTATGTGGCCTCGATCGATCTGGCCGACAAGGTCCGGGCGTGGGGTCGGCCGCTGGACGATCCGCTGCTGCGGTTCGCGGGCGACCGCGATCAGGTGGCGGTCACCCAGGAGTTCCCCGCGCTCTGGCTGCGGCTGGTGGATGTGGCCGCCGCTCTGGAGGGACGCGCCTGGTCGGCTCCGGTCGATGTGGTGCTGGAGGTGACCGACGCGGGCGTGCCGGGCAACGCGGGCCGCTACCGTCTCACCGTCGCCGCCGGCGCGGACGGTCTCGCCGCTCGGGTCACCCGTACCGAGGACGCGCCCGATCTCTCGCTCGACGTACGCGAGCTGGCCGCGTGTTACCTCGGCGGCACCGATCCGGCCGAGCTGGTCCACGCGGGTCTGGCCACGGAGCACACCGCGGGCGCTGCCCGGCTGCTGGGCGCGGCGTCGCGCACGGAGCTGCTGCCGCACACGACGGACGAGTTCTGAGGTCGAGGCTCTGGCGGCCGGACCGGGGAACGCCTGGCCGAGGGCGGCCACGGGGCCGCAGGGGCTGACAGGTCCTGTTCCGGCGGCCGGGCGCGGCCGGAACAGGCCCCCGGGGGCGACGGGCCGCGCAGGGGCCGGACCAATGAACAACCGAGCCACCGGGTCGCCTGGTTGCCGAGCCACCGGGTCGCCGGATTGCCGGATTGCCGAGCTACCAGGTCGCGAAGCACCGTGACCGACCCGGCGCCGCCGGATCCGGTGGGAATCAGCGCAGGCGCTGGCTGATCACCTTGGAGACGCCGTCTCCCTGCATGGAGACTCCGTACAGCGCGTCCGCGACCTCCATCGTCCGCTTCTGGTGGGTGATCACGATCAGCTGCGAGGACTCCTGGAGTTCCTGCATGATCCGGATCAGCCGCTGGAGGTTGGTGTCGTCGAGCGCCGCCTCGACCTCGTCCATCACATAGAACGGGCTGGGCCTGGCCTTGAAGATCGACACCAGGATCGCCACCGCGGTCAGCGAGCGCTCACCGCCGGAGAGCAGCGAGAGCCGTTTGACCTTCTTGCCCGGCGGACGGGCCTCCACCTCCACGCCCGTGGTGAGCATATTGTCCGGGTCGGTGAGGATCAGCCTGCCCTCGCCGCCCGGGAAGAGCCGGGAGAAGACACCCTCGAACTCGCGGGCGGTGTCGCGGTACGCGTCGGTGAAGACCTGCTCGACGCGCTCGTCCACCTCCTTGATCACCTGAAGCAGATCGGCCCGTGTCTTCTTGAGGTCTTCGAGCTGCTCCGAGAGGAAGTTGTGGCGCTCCTCCAGCGCCGAGAACTCCTCCAGAGCCAGCGGATTCACCTTTCCGAGCTGCTGATACGCCCGTTCGGCCGACTTCAGGCGCTTCTCCTGTTCGGCGCGGACGAAGGGGCTCGGCTGGTTCCGGGGGTGCTCGGGAGACTCGGGCAGTTCCTCTCCCTCGGCGGGCGGGGACGGGGGTACGAGCCGGTCGGGGCCGTACTCGGAGATCAGCCCGGCGGGCTCCACGCCCAGCTCCTCCAGCGCCTTGGTCTCCAGTTGCTCGATGCGCAGCCGCTTCTCCGCGCCGAGGACCTCGCCCCGGTGGACCGAGTCGGTGAGTCGGTCCAGTTCGGCCTTGAGGTCCCGGCCCCGGCCCCGGGCGGCCGTGAGGTCGCGCTCCCGTTCCGCCTTGGCCGCCTCGGCCGTGGTGCGCTCGGCTTCGGCCCGTACGAGCGACACCTCGGCATGGGCCAGCAGCACGCGGGCACCGGTCGCCACGGCGGAGGCGACCTCGGCCTCATGACGCAGCCGGGCGCGCCGCTGTTCGGCGCGCGCCCGTGCTTCGCGCTCGGCGCGCGCTCCCCGGTCGAGCGCGTCGGCCCGGCCCGCGAGTGCTTTCACCCGCTCCTCGTGGGTACGGAGTTGGAGGCGAGCCTCCATCTCGGTCTGGCGCGCGTTGGCGCCGTCGGCGGCGAGCCGGTCCCGTACATGGGTGTCGGGCTCCTCCTCGAAGGGGCTCTCCTCGGCGACCAGCAGCCGTTCGGTCAGCTCCTCGGCTTCGGCGCGGGCCCGCTCCAGCGCCTCCTGGGCCCTGGCGACGGCAGCGGCGGTCCGCTCGGCCTCGCCCGCGGCCGCGCGGGCCTGTCCGGAGAGCCGGCCGAGCCGGCCGGAGACGGCGGACTTCTCGCGATCGGCCGCCCGTCGGCGCTCGCCCAGCTCCTCGACGAGCGCGGCGCACCCGGCGCGCCTCGCGGCGGCCCGCTGCTGCGCGCCGGTCAGTTCCTCGCACCGGACGGCCAGCTCCGCCAGTTCGGCGGCGGCCTCGTCGACGGAGGCCCGCACCTCCAGCAGGCTGGGTGCGCCGGCCGAGCCGCCCTGGGCGAAGTGGGCGCCGAGGACATCGCCTTCGGCGGTCACCGCGGTGAGGTCCGGCCGTGCGTGGACCAGATCCTCCGCGTCCTCCAGTGTGGTGACGACGACCGTGTTCCGGAGCAGCCGTCGTACGGCGGGCATCAGCTCGTCCGGGCCACGCACGAGGTCGGCGGCGCGCGGCGACCGGCCAGGGTCGGCGTGAGTTCCGTTCCGCCCCTGGTCAAAACGGTTCTGCGGCTCAAAACGGTTCTGCGGCTCAGAGCGGTGCCGCGATGACGGGTCCGGTCGCGTCGGAGCGGTCGTGGGGTGCGGCCGTCCATCCGGTACGGAGACGGTGCCCGACCCCTGCCCCGGTACGGCTCCGCCGGGCCGGCTCGGCGGGTCGCCGGCCTCCCTGCCCACCGTGTCCGGCAGGGCCGGGGCGCCCCGGCCCGCCGTGCGGTGATCGCCCGGCGGGCGCTCGTCCGGATGGGGGCGCTCGCCGTGAACGTCGTGCTCCGGCGCGCCTCCCAGCAGTATCGCCGCCCGGCCCGCGTCGGTCTTGCGCAGCAGCCTCAGCGCTTCGGCGGCCGTGGCGGTGTTGGTGACGGCAACCGCGTCGGCCGCTGCTCCGAGGGCGGCGGCGACCGGGATCTCGTAGCCGGGGGCCACGGTGAGCAGGTCCGACGCCGGTCCGAGGAGGCCGCCGAGCCGGTCCTTGGCGGCGAGCAGCGCGCCCGTGCCGTCCTTGCGGCGCAGTCCGAGGGCGAGGGCCTCGCGGCGGGCGGCGACGGCGGCGCGTTCGCGTTCGGCGGTGGTCAGGGCTTCCCGGGCGGCGCCGAGGGCCGCTTCCGCCTCGGCCAGTTCCCGCTTGGCGGTGTCGTGCCGTTCGCCGAGTTCGCTGTCGTCGGCGTCGAGGCCCTCCACCTCGGCCCGGAGCTGCTCGTACTCCTCCTGCGCGGCGGCGGCCCGTTCCCCCGCCTCGTCGCGGGCGGCGGTCAGCCGGTCGATCTCGGCCTGCGCGGAAGCGGCCCGGCCGCGGGCGGCGTTGACCTGTCCGCCCAGCCGGGCGAGCCCTTCGCGGCGGTCGGCGATGGCGCGGGCGACATCCTTGAGACGGCGTTCCTCGGCCCCGAGTTCGCGTTCCAGTTCGGCCCGGTGGGCGACGGTGTCCTCTAGGGCGTGCTGGGCGGCCTCCAGCGCCGATTCGAGTTCCGCTTCCTGCTCGCGGACCCGTGCGGCCTCGCGCTCCATGTCCTCGGGGTCGCGGCCGCGCCGTTCGTCCGCGGGCTGCGCGGTGGCGCTCTTCACCCGCGCGTCGGCGAGGGAGATCGTGCCGCGTACCCGTTCGGCGAGCTGGGAGAGTTCGTACCAGGTCTGCTGGGCGCGCTGGAGCCGTGGCGCGAGCCGCCGTACCTCGTCCTCCAGATCGGCCTCGCGGGTGAGCGCGGCCTTCAGCTCCGCTTCGGCCGCTTCCTTGCGGTGTTTGAGCGCGGCCTCATCGGCGATCTCAGACGTCAGCGCCTTCCGGAGGCGTACGAGATCGTCGGCGAGGAGCCGTAGCCGGGCGTCGCGCAGATCGGCCTGGATGACGGCGGCCCGCCGGGCCACGGCCGCCTGCCGGCCCAGCGGTTTGAGCTGGCGGCGGAGTTCGTCGGTGAGGTCCTGCACCCGGGCGAGGTTGGCCTGCATCGCGTCCAGCTTCCGCAGCGCCTTCTCCTTGCGCTTGCGGTGCTTGAGGACGCCCGCGGCCTCTTCGATGAAGGCCCGGCGTCCCATGGGGTCCGCGTGGAGTACGGAGTCGAGCCGGCCCTGCCCGACGATGACGTGCATCTCGCGGCCGATGCCGGAGTCGGACAGCAGCTCCTGGATGTCGAGGAGACGGCAGGTGTCACCGTTGATCTGGTATTCGCTGCCGCCGTTGCGGAACATGATCCGCGTAATGGTGACCTCGGCGTATTCGATGGGGAGTGCGCCGTCGGAGTTGTCGATGGTCAGGGACACCTCGGCGCGGCCGAGCGGTGGCCGCCCGGTCGTACCGGCGAAGATGACGTCTTCCATCTTGCCGCCGCGCAGTGATTTCGCGCCCTGCTCGCCCATGACCCAGGAGAGCGCGTCCACGACATTGGACTTGCCGGAGCCGTTGGGGCCCACGACACAGGTGATGCCCGGCTCGAAACGCAGCGTCGTGGCGGAGGCGAAGGATTTGAACCCGCGCAGGGTCATGGCCTTGAGGTGCACGCAGCCGGACTCTACCTTTCGCGTCGCTCGAACAGCCCGGAACACCCGGAGGAGACCGGTGGTTCACTCGCGGTTTCACCGATGAAGGTGCAGGGCACATCAGACGTTGAGGGGAGGACTGTATTGGCTTGGGACGGGTCGGGGAAAGAAAGAAGGGACGCCGAGGCGTCCCTTGCATATCTTTGCGCGATGATTCTCCAGCGGATATTCGGCTCAGGTGAGCGCGGGCTCCGCCTGGGGTACGTCGATGTCGATGCCGTCGAGCAGCGACTCTCCCGGGTGCTGAGCGACGGCAGCGTTCAGCGCGTCGTTCTCGGACTGAATCCGTACAAGCTCGGATTCGAGGTCCTGGACGCGCTGCTGGAGCCGTCGCATCTCGGAGAGAAGTCGCGGGTCGGAACCGCCGACGTAACCGAGAAGCGCCTTTGCCATGATGGATGGTCCTCCACACTGAGTGACCGACCGATGCGGTGTGGGTCGTGAGGGATTCGCACCCGCGGTGCTCGACAGTGCTGAGTACTGCTGATGTCGCTGCGGTTCTTACTGCCAAACAGCTAAGGTGCGCGGGGCTTCCAGAGTCTCACCAAAAAGTTTGACGGTCAACACGATCACACGCCGCTCAAGGGGGCGAACCCGGGGGCGCGCGCCCGCGAACCCTGCGGTGGCACCTCTTCTCCGGGGCCCTGCGGGCGTGGAGATCATCCTTGTCCGCGCAGCCTCGCACGAGTCGCTCTCCTTGGCAACCACCTGGCCGTTTCCGCTCCGCACGGCCACCGGCGACTCCCGCCCCGACCCGCTGGAACGGGCTCGGTACAGATGTCCGTCAACGGATCGCGAAGCCGTCGTATCCCCCGCGAGGGGTGTCCCAGATCTCAGTGACTCCGTCCACATGCCCGGGTGTGTCGTCGGAGCGGAGCCACTCCAGCAAACGGTGGCAATTCTCACGCGATCCTTCGGCCACTACCTGCACCCTGCCGTCGTCGAGATTGAGGGCGAATCCCGTGAGTCCGCCGATCTCCAGTGCGTTCGCCCTGGTGAACCAGCGGAATCCCACTCCCTGTACTCGACCGCGTACCCAGGCGGTGAACCGTGCGCAATCATCCATGGCGCCACGGTAGTCGTCGGATTGCTCACGAAACACTTCCCTCACTCACGTCATGGCGTACAGTCCGGTCGCGATGCACGTCACCCGTTCGGGTGAGTGGATATCTGGTTAGCTGATTCATCGGCCGATTCACGGCCGTTCGGTCGTCGAGGACGAGGAAGGCACAGCAGATGGGACGGCATCGACGCTCGGCCAAACGTGCGGGCAGGCCCGTACGCACCGGTTTGCTCGGCGCCTCCGCGGCCATGGCGGTAGGCGCCGTGGCCGTCGCGTCCGGTCTGCTGCCGGGCGGCGACACCTTCACCGTCGGAGGCGAGAGCTCCCCCGGCGGTCCGGTGCGCTCGGACGGTTCCGCGAAGCTCCAGACACAGGGCCAATCGGGCGCCGAGTCGACGGACGGCGCGGCCACCGCGACCCCCACCGCGCCGCACTCGCCGTCGAAGTCCCCGTCCCCGACGACGAAGAAGCCGTCGCCGTCGTCTCCGAAGCCCTCGGCCAGGACGAAGACCCCGGAGAAGACGGCTGCCCCGACCCCCGGAAAGAAGGCCGGCGCCCCTCGGACCGAGGCCACCGGCGAGAGCTCCGTACCCGCCCAGCGCCGGAGCCCCGCCGCCCCCTCCGCCGAGGAGGCGATGGAGGCCGAGGTCCTGGCCCTGGTGAACGAGGAGCGCGCCAAGGTGAAAGGGTGCGGCCCGGTCCGGTTCGATCCTGCCCTGGCACGGCTGGCGGGGAACTTCAGCAGCGATATGGCCAAGCGCGGCTTCTTCGACCACACCGATCCCGATGGGGACAGCCCCTGGGACCGGGCCGAGCAGGCGGGCGTGAAGAACCTCGGCGGCGAGAACATCGCACGGGGCCAGGCGGACGCCCGCGCGGTGATGAAATCCTGGATGAGCAGCGAGGGCCACCGCGCGAACATCCTCAACTGCGACTACAAGACGCTCGGCGTCGGCGTCCATCTGGGCGAGGGCGGCCCGTGGTGGACCCAGAACTTCGGCTTCTGAGAATCCCGCAGGTCCAAGCCGTGCGGGCGCGATCCCGCCTTCTCCCGCGCAACCCGCGAGCGCTGCGGCTCAGGGACGCGGCGGGCGCTGGCAGCGGGGGCAGAAGTAGCTGGAGCGGTTCATCCAGGGGCTCCTGCGCATCGGGGTGCCGCACCGGCCGCAGGGCTCGTTCTCGCGTCCGTACGCGTCCAGTGACCGGTCGAAGTACCCCGATTCGCCGTTCACGTTGACATACAGGCTGTCGAAGCTGGTGCCGCCGACGGCGAGGGCCGCGTTCATGACATCTCGTACATGACCGAGCAGTTCGGCGGACCGGGGGCGCGGGAGGCTCGCGGTGGGGCGCTCGTAGTGCAGCTTCGCGCGCCAGAGCGCCTCGTCCGCGTAGATGTTCCCGACCCCGCTGATCAGCGACTGGTCGAGCAGGGCCCGTTTGACCGTGGTACGGCGCAGCCGCAGCGCGGTGTGGAACGCCTCGTCGTCGAAGGCGGGGTCGAGCGGATCGCGGGCGATATGCGCGATGACGTCGGGCAGCCCGTCGGGGGTGTTGTCATGGAGCGAGAGCCCGCCGAAGGTGCGCTGGTCGACGAAGCGCAGCTCGGTGCCGATCCGGTCGTCGAACCGGACCCTGACGCGCAGATGCTTCTCGTCGTCGGCGTCCTCGGGCTGGACGAGCAGTTGGCCGCTCATGCCCAGATGGCCGAGGACCGAGCTGTCGGTGGCTCCGAGCGGCAGCCACAGATACTTGCCGCGACGGCGGGCGATGCCGATGCTGTGCCCCAGGAGTCTGGCCGCGAAGTCCTCCGCACCGGCGATATGGCGGCGGACGGCTCGCGGGTGCAGCACCTGCACCTCGGTTATCGTGCGCCCGCTGACCCATCGCTGGAGTCCACGGCGTACGACCTCGACCTCGGGCAGCTCTGGCACGGGGCTCCTTCAGGAAACGCTCATGGTGGTGTCCGCAGCGTACCTCTTCGGACATGGCCGGAATGCTGCGATGCCCCGCGCTCCCCAGAGGGGGCACGGGGCATCGGAGAGATCTTCCGGAAGGAAGGACTCAGGCTGTGGCTCGGTCCGCCGGCCCGACCGGGCCCGCCTCGGGGACGGCCGTCGGGCGAGTGGTCTCGGAGGAATCCACGGTGGATGTCTCCCGCGGGCCCTCGGCCACGGTGATTTCGGTCGAAGTCCCGGCCGCCTCGGGGGTCCGGGCGGGACCGGCGCCTTCTGAGGCGGCCGAGTCGCCGGAGGTGTCAACGGGCCCGGTCTGTTCGGGCCTCGCCGCGTTCTCGGACGCGGCCTTCTCCGCGGCCGCGCGCTCGTCCGCGGCGGCACGGATCTCCCGCCACGCGGACTCCGCCGCCTGCTGTTCCGCTTCCTTCTTGCTGCGGCCGGTGCCGGTGCCGTACGAGACACCACCGACGCGGGCGGCAGCAGTGAAGGTCTTCTCGTGGTCGGGCCCCGTCTCCGTGACGAGGTACTCCGGAACCCCGAGCCCCTCGGCCGCGGTCAGTTCCTGGAGACTGGTCTTCCAGTCCAGGCCCGCTCCGAGGTTCGACGACTTCTCGATCAGCGGGTCGAAGAGCCGGTGCACCAGCTCGGACGCCGCTTCGAGACCCTGGTCGAGATAGACCGCGCCGATCACCGCTTCCAGGGTGTCGGCGAGGATGGAAGCCTTGTCCCGGCCGCCCGTGCCCTCTTCGCCCCGGCCGAGCCGGATGAAGAGGCCGAGTTCCAGCCCGCGGCCGACCTCCGCCAGCGCACGCGAATTGACCACCGCGGCCCGCAGTTTGGCCAGCTGGCCTTCCGGCAGATCGGGGTGGGTCCGGTAGAGCGTGTCGGTGACCACCAGTCCGAGCACCGAGTCCCCGAGGAACTCCAGCCGCTCGTTGGTGGGCAGTCCGCCGTTCTCGTACGCGTACGAACGGTGGGTCAGCGCACGCACCAGAAGGGCGGACTCGACGGGATAGCCGAGCCGCCCTTCCAGGAGCGTGTGGGACGAGGCTGCGTTGACTGCGTTGGCTGCTTTGCCAGTGTCTTCCTGCTTCTTGGCACCGGAGTTGGACAGCTCAGACAGCTCAGACATCGGGCCTCTCACCAGCCGATCAGACCTCGAGGACCTGGCGCTTGTTGTACGTGCCGCAGCTGGGGCACGCGATGTGCTGCAGCTTGGGCTCCTGGCAACGCTCGCACGAAACCAGGGTGGGGACCGCAGCCTTCCACTGCGACCGGCGGTGGCGCGTGTTGCTGCGCGACATCTTCCGCTTCGGAACAGCCACGGCTACTTCTCCTGCTTCTCGTCGACGCCCGCATCGGCGCCGCCCATGTTGTCCTTCTCGCCGTCCTTGACGGTCTCGGCGAGTCCTTGCAGTGCCGCCCAACGGATGTCGACGGCGTCATGATGGTGATCCGGGTCGTCGTCGAGCCTGATCCCGCACTGGGCGCAGAGACCGGCACAGTCCTCCCGGCACACCGGCTGCATCGGCAGTGCGAGCACCACCGCGTCACGCAGCACGGGTTCGAGGTCGAACAGGCCGTCCTCGAGACTGAGCATGTCCTCGTCCTCGGCGTCGTCGCCGGGCTCCGCGGCTCGGCCGCGGCCCCGGTCGTCGGCGTCGGGGTACGTGAACATCTCCTGGAAGTCCGCGGCGACATCGAGGCGCAGCGGCTCCAGACACCTTACGCACTCCCCCTCGGCCGACGCACGGGCGGTGCCGGTGACGAGCACACCTTCCATGACCGACTCCAGGCGGAGGTCGAGCTCCACGGTCGCGCCCTCCGGCACGCCGACGACCCCGTCGATGCCGAAGTCCTTCGGCGCGGGGACCGAGCGGGACAGCCGCTGGAGCGCGCCGGGACGCCGGCCCAGCTCGTGCGTGTCGAACACGAGGGGGTTGCGGTGGTCGAGGCGGGCGTTCAGGGCTCTTCCTGCTTTCCGATCGTGCCAACGCGTCGGGGTGACACGTCGGGGGGAGGGGCTGCCGTCCCTTGCTGTGCGGGAAGCGGGCAGCCGGAATCGCGAAACTGTGCGCGACCGATGAGTCAGGATACTGGAAAGGGCGCTATAGGCCCAATCCGGCCCCGGTCCGGCCCCGGTTCCCGGCCTCTTCACCGCCCCTGTTCGTAGCGGCGCAGCTGTTCCATGTCGATCATGCTGGTGTCGAAGAGGCTGGTCTCGTCGAGGGCCGCGGCCTGTCCCTGGGGCTGGACGTGCCCCGGGGCCTGCTGCTGAGGGTGCTGCGGGGGCTCGTGCCGGGGCTGCTCCGCGGTGAGCTGCTGATACGCGTACGGGTCCTGCTGAACGTACTGCTGCTCGTACCCCTGCTGGTCCGGCCGGCCCGGCTGCTGGTGCCCCTGCTGCTGATACCCGGCGGCGTACGGGTCCTGCTGGTATCCCGCGTACGCCTGCTGGTAGGCGTACGGGTCCTGCTGGACCGGGGCCTGGGCCGGCATCGGGGGCTGCGACTGGTACGCGGGCTCGTGCTGGGGGCGCGGGGGCTCCGTCCGCGGCTGGGCCTGGGGCCGGGGCTCCGGGTCGGCCAGCTCCGCCAGACCGGCCAGATAGTCGGCGTCGCTGGTGGCGTGCCCTCCGGACGCCGCCGCGTCCTGGGCGGCCATGTGCTCGCCGAGGGCGTCGCCGGCGGTGCGGCCGTGCAGCTTCTGCCGTCCGCGCCCGACCGCTTCGAGGGTCTTGGAGAGTACGGCCTCGAAGGCGCCGAGCTTGGCGTCCACGTACTCGTCGGCGCGATTGACCAGGGTCTGCGGGTCCGCGCTGTACTCGGGTGCGTCCTGGTCGGCGTGGCCCCGCTCGTCGAGACCCGGCCCGCGGCCGAGGAGTTTCTCCCGGCCGCGGTCCACGGAGCCGATGGTCTTGGTGAGGACGACCTCGAAGTTGGCGAGTTTGGAGTCGACGTAGTCGTCGGCTTCGGCGCGGACCTCCTCGGCCTCCTGGCGGGCCTCGGCGAGGATGCGGTCCGCCTCGTCCTGGGACTGCCGGGCGACCTGGGTGCCGGAGATCAGGGTGCCCCGCTCTGCGTGGGCGTTCTCGATGATCCGCTCGGCCTCCTGGCGGGCCTGGGCGACCATCTGCTCCCGGCCGCCGAGCAGTTCCTGAGCCTGGGCGAGAGAGCCGGGCAGCGCCTCTCGTACTTCCTCGAGCATGGCGAGCAGTTCGGCGCGGTTGACCACGCAGGATGCCGACATGGGCAGGGCGCGGGCGCTGCCGACCGCCTCGACGATCTCATCGAGTTTTTTCTGCACGTCCACCGTGGTTCGCCACTCTCTGCGCTGATGGGTCCTGTGCCGGACGACTGTACGGCCAGTCAGCGCTCTTCCGACACCGGTTGACGCACGGCGGCCTGCGGGTCGCCGAGCCGTGCCGTGTCACTGGTCGGCGAGGCGGCGGACAAGAGCCCGGTGCACGGCGGGCGGAAGGAGATGGGACACGTCACCGCCCCAGGCGGCGACCTCCTTGACCAGGCTGGAGGAGAGGAAGCTGTAGGTGGGGTTGGTCGGGACGAAGAGGGTTTCCACTCCCGAGAGGCCGTTGTTCATCTGGGCCATCTGCAACTCGTAGTCGAAGTCGCTGACGGCGCGCAGCCCCTTGACGATGGCGGGGATGTCGCGCTGCTTGCAGAAATCGACGAGCAGGCCGTGGTGGGACTCCACCAAAACGTTTCCGTACTCGCTGGTGACCTCGCGGATCAGCTCCATCCGCTCGTCGACCGTGAACAAGCCCTTCTTGGTCTGGTTGATCATCACCGCGACATGCACCACGTCGTACAGCTTCGAGGCGCGGCCGATGATGTCGAGATGCCCGTTGGTGATGGGGTCGAACGACCCCGGACAGACTGCGCGGCGCACTGGAAGTTCCTCGCTCTCCGGTCCGGTCATGGGACGTCTTCGCACAGAGACGTCTCGTCGCAGACAGAGACGGCGCGACCGTGCCAGAGCGTCCCCTCGCCGTAGCGACGGGAGCGCAAAGGCTCGAAACCGGGTGGCCATGGGAAGGCGCCGCCTCTGGTGCTGCGTTCCACGGTGGCGAGCGCATCGCCCGCTAGCCAGCCCTGAGTGCGGAGTGTGAGCAGAATCTCCCGAAGATCATCGTCTGTGACGGAGTAGGGCGGATCAAGGAAAATCACATCAAAAGGATCACCGGGAGCCGGTCCCGTGACGATCTGTTCCGCCTTGCCGGTACGGACCTCGGCGCCGGGCAGACCGAGGGCTCTGACGTTCTCGCGGACGGTCCGGGCGGCGCGGGCGTCCGCCTCGACCAGCAGGGCGTGGGACGCGCCGCGCGACAGCGCCTCCAGACCCACGGCGCCGGAGCCCGCGTACAGATCGGCGACCCTGACCCCCGCGAAGCTGCCCAGCAGCGACTCCCAGCTGGAGAAGAGCCCCTCGCGAGCGCGGTCGGACGTGGGGCGGGTGCCGGTGCCGGGCGGTACGGCGAGGCGGCGTCCACCGGCCGAACCGGCGATCACGCGGGTCATCTCAGTCCTTACGACGCTGTACGAATCCGCACGATGCCGTGCGAACCCGTGCGAATCCCTACGATTCAACACGACTTCGCACAACCGCGCACGATGTCGTTTCCGGGCGGGCTGTCCGCCTCAGTCTCTCAGCCCTTGTCGAGGTACTGCTCGCGCTCCTTGTCCACCAGGGCGTCCAGCGCGGTGCGCAGCGCGGGCAGGCGCTCCAGCTCGGGGTCTTCGCGGACGACGGTGACGGCCTCCTCGCGGGCCTGGGCGATGATCTCCTCGTCGTCGATGACGGTGAGCATCCGCAGCGAGGAGCGGACTCCCGACTGGGCCTGGCCGAGCACATCGCCCTCGCGGCGCTGTTCGAGGTCGATACGGGACAGCTCGAAGCCGTCGAGGGTGGCGGCGACCGCGCCGAGCCGGGCGCGCGCGGGCGCGGCCTCCGGCATCTCGGTGACCAGCAGGCAGAGCCCGGGGGCCGAGCCCCGGCCGACCCGGCCGCGGAGCTGGTGCAGCTGGGAGACGCCGAACCGGTCGGCGTCCATGATCACCATGGCGGTGGCGTTCGGGACGTTGACGCCGACTTCGATGACGGTGGTGGCCACGAGGACGTCCACCTCGCCGGCGGCGAAGCGGCGCATCACGTCGTCCTTGTCGTCGGGTGCCATCCGGCCGTGCAGCACCTCGACACGGAGCCCGGCCAGCGGACCGTCCCGCAGCTGTCCGGCGATGTCGAGCACGGCGAGCGGGGGCCGCTTCTCGGCGTCGTCCCCGGCGGAAACGGCGTCGCTCCCGGCGGCCCCCGCGGACTTCTTGCCCGCTCCGCCGGCGTCGGCCACGCCGGCCTCCTCGGCGTCGTCGCCAATGCGGGGGCAGACCACGTACGCCTGATGGCCCTTGCCGACCTCTTCGCGCACCCGTTCCCAGGCGCGGGCCAGGAAGTGCGGCTTGTCCCGCGCGGGGACGACATGGCTGGCGATCGGCGAGCGCCCGGCCGGGAGCTGGTCGAGAACGGAGGTCTCCAGATCGCCGAAGACGGTCATCGCGACGGTGCGCGGGATGGGGGTGGCGGTCATGACCAGCAGGTGGGGCGGCTGCTTGCCCTTCGAGCGCAGCGCGTCGCGCTGCTCCACACCGAACCGGTGCTGCTCGTCGACGACGACCAGGCCCAGATCGTGGAACTGGACCTTGTCCTCGATCAGCGCGTGGGTGCCGATGACGATCCCGGCTTCGCCGGTCACCAGGTCGAGCAGGGCACGTCTGCGGGCGGCGGCCCCCATCGAACCGGTCAGCAGCACCACCTTGGTGGCGTGCTCGGCTCCGCCGAGCATGCCGCCTTCGGCCAGCTCGCCCATCATCTCCACGATGGAGCGGTGGTGCTGCTGGGCGAGGACCTCGGTGGGCGCGAGCATCGCCGCCTGGCCGCCCGCGTCCACGACGGCGAGCATCGCGCGCAGCGCGACCAGCGTCTTCCCGGATCCGACCTCGCCCTGGAGCAGCCGGTGCATCGGATGCTCGGTCGCGAGATCGCCGAAGATCTCCCCTGTGACCTTGAGCTGGCCGTCGGTGAGGGTGAAGGGCAGCTCGGCGTCGAACGCGTCGAGCAGACCGCCGGGGGACGGCCTGCGGGCCACGGCGGGCAGCTGGGTGTCCGCGAAGCGCCGCCGGGCCAGTGCGACCTGGAGGACGAACGCCTCGTCCCACTTCAGCCGCTGCCTGGCGTCCTCGATGTCCGCCTTCGTATGGGGGCGATGAACCTTGAGCAGCGCCTCGGGCAGGGAGACGAAGCCCTTGCCGTCCCTCAGCGACGGCGGGAGCGGATCGGCGGCCTCCCGCGCGCGCGGCAGCACCGCGTCGACCGCCTTGGCGATCTTCCAGGACTCCATGCCCTTGCACGCCGGATAGATCGGGATGAGCGCGCCCGCCCAGGACTCGATGTCCGCCGCGTCGGAGGAACCGGCAGTACCGGCAGAACCGATAGAGCCGCCGGCGCCCCCGGAGCCTTCGGCACCGCCCGCGGCCAGCTTGGCGTACGTCGGGTGCGCGAGCTGGAGTCTGTGGTTGAACACCGAGACCTTCCCGGCGAACATCGCGCGGCTGCCGGGCAGCAGCTCCGTGTGCGGCCTGTGGACCCCCCGCCCGAAGAACACGAGCTGAAGCCGTCCGCTCCCGTCCGTGATCGTGATCTCCAGCCGCTTGCCGCGCCCGCCGTTGAACGTGTGCACACGGGAGTCGGCCACCTGGGCCACCACGGTCACGTCCTCGTCGAGCGGCAGCTCGGAGAGCCGGGTGAGCTGCCCCCTCTCCTCGTACCGCCGGGGATAGTGATGCAGCAGATCGCCGACGGTGTGCAGATCGAGCTGCTCGCCCAGCACCTTGGCGGTGGCGGGTCCGAGCGTCTTCTTCAACGGTTCATCGAGCACGGGCACGGATCCCATTGCACACCACGGGACCGACAGGCGGGGGCAGGTGCGCCGGTACGGGCGGGATCACGCCGGATTTCACCGTCCCCGGCGGGCCCCTCACCCCCGGCACTCCCCGTGCGCCCCGGCCGCCCGGCGGGCTACTCGACCCCGATCAGCAGCGGAGCGGCCCCCCGGCCTCCCTCGTACACGACGGTGTCGACCGCCAGATGGGTCTCCCTGACATGGCGTTCGAGACGGGTGGCCACGGCCGTGCCGTCAGGGACCTCGTCCGAGAGGATCAGGGTCACCAGTTCCCCGCCCGCCGCCAGCATCCGGTCCAGCACGGCCGTCGCGGTCGCCGTGAGATCGGTGCCGATCACGGCCACGTCACCGTCGATCAGCCCGAGCACGTCCCCCGCCTGACAGACCCCGGCCGAGGTCCAGGACCGGTGCTCGGCGACGGCCAGTTCGGCGTAGCGGGTCGCCCCCGCCGCCGCGGTCATGGCGACGACGTCCTCGTCGAAGCGGCGGGCGGGCTCGTGGACGGCGAGGGCGGCGATGCCCTGGACGGTCGCGCGGGTGGGGACGAGGGCGACGCGGATCCCTTCGGTACGGGCCTGTTCCGCGGCGGCGGCGGCCGTGTGGCGCAGCTCGGCGGAGTTCGGCAGGAGCACCACCTCACGGGCGTGGGCGCGGCGGATCGCGTCCACGAGTTCACCGCTGGCGGGGGGCTCTCCGGGGCGGGCGAGCACCGTCGTCGCGCCCGCGTCGGCGCAGAGACCCGCGATGCCCTCGCCGGGCACGACCACGACGACCGCGCGCTGCGCCTGCTCCCGTACGGGAGGGGCCGCGCTGTCGAAGTGCGTGATACGGATCCGGTGCGGGCGGCCCGCCTCGACACCGGCCTCGACCGCCGCGCCCGCGTCGTCGACATGGACGTGCACGTTCCACAGTCCGTCGCCGCCCACGACGACCAGGGAGTCCCCGAGGGCGTCCAGCCGGGCTCTCAGCCGTGCCACGGCCGCGTCGTCCGCCTCCAGGAGGTAGATCACCTCGAAGGCCGGGCCGCCGTCGTCGCAGGGTTCGGCGGCCTCCGCCGCGGGGGCCGGCCCCCGTACCGCCTCCGTCACCGCGACCCGCGCCGAGGGCAGCGGTACCGGGGCGGCGCCCGTCACGGCCTCCACCAGTGCCCCCAGCACCGCGAGCAGCCCGCGCCCGCCCGCGTCCACGACACCGGCGCGGCCCAGTACGGCGAGCTGGCCCGGGGTCGCGTCGAGGGCGGTCCTGGCTCCTTCGTACGCGGCCTTCGCGGCGTCGTCCGGCGCTGCCTGAGCCGCCGCCGCGGCGGCGGCGGCGACGGTGAGGATGGTGCCCTCGACCGGATGCGCGACCGCCTCCCGCGCGAGCGCCGAGGCCCGCCGCAGGGCTCCGGCGAGATGGTCCCCCTCCCCTATGCGCTCCGCCATGCCCCGCAGGAGCTGCGCGAGGATCGTTCCGGAGTTCCCGCGCGCCCCGAGGAGCGCGCCGTGTGCCATGGACCGGACCACCACGGACACCTCGGGGACCCCGCCCCCGGTCTCGTGCGCGGCGAAGACCGCCTCCACGGCCGTGGCCGCGGACTCGACGGTGAGAAAGAGATTGGTACCGGTGTCGCCGTCCGCCACGGGATAGACGTTGATCGCGTCGATCTCCTCGCGCTCGCGGCCGAGCGCCTCCAGCGCCCGTGAGCACCAGGTGCGTACCGCTGCGGCGTCGAGATTCTGCGGCACCTGGTGATCCTCCTCGGACAGCCGGACACGACCGCGGTCGATGGCCTCGGGCAGCAAGTCGCACCGCAGGGTAGACCCCGGCAGGCGGCTGGGAGCGGGGCGGGGGCGGGAAGAGGCCATGGTAGTTTCGTTGTGCGGGAGCAGCCGTTGTATGCTGCTCCGGTTGCCTGATGAGAGTCAGGCCATTCCCCCGGCAGAGCCACTGATCAGTTACTGATTTCCGGCGCGCCGGAATTCACTGTAAGTGCATCTGAAGTCTTTGGAGTGTCCCGTGGCTGCCAACTGCGACGTCTGCGGCAAGGGGCCGGGCTTCGGCAACAACATTTCGCACTCGCACCGCCGTACGTCCCGTCGCTGGAACCCGAACATCCAGCGCGTGCGTGCCGTGGTCGGTCGGACGCCGAAGCGGCTCAATGTCTGCACCTCGTGCATCAAGGCCGGCAAGGTCTCGCGCTAGAGGTGATGCCCTCCGCGTCCGCGCGGGGGTGATCTCGTCGTAGCGCAGCCCTTGCGGTTGCCTTGGAAGCCGGTCCACCGTCTGGTGGGCCGGCTTTCGCCGTTTCCGCCGCCTCGGGGGCGCGGGGGCCGGGGCCCGTACGGACCACGAGGGCCCCTGCGGCCGGGCCGGCCGCAGAACGCCGTTGAATACCGTCGAGTCCTTCGTCTCCAGGCCCCCAGGCCCCTCCCCCGCGTCCCGTGACGCCCCTCCGGCCCGCCCGGACGGTTTCAGGAGCGGTACCGCCACCCGTGGTCCACCGGACCGATGCCCTCCCCCAGCGCGAACCCGGCCGCGATCGCTCCCGTGACGTACCCCTTGGCCTCCTGTACGGCCTCCGGGACGCCGAGCCCCTTCGCCAGCCCCGCCGCGATCGCCGACGCGAGGGTGCAGCCGGTCCCGTGGGTGTGGCGGTTGTCGTGCCGGGGGGCGCGCAGCCAGTGCTCGTCGGTGCCGTCGGTGAGCAGATCGACGGCGTCGCCTTCGAGGTGGCCGCCCTTGATCAGCGCCCAGCGCGGCCCACAGTCGAGAACGGCGTCGGCGGCCCGGCGCATCCCGGTCTCGTCGTGCGCCTCCACGCCCGTGAGCTGCGCCACCTCGTCCAGATTGGGGGTGGCGACGGTGGCGAGCGGCAGGAGCCGCGTGCGTACGGACTCGACGGCGGCGGTCGCCAGGAGGGAGTCCCCGTGCTTGGAGACCCCGACGGGGTCGACGACGACGGGCGCGTCCGTGGCGGCCAGCAGGTCGGCGACGGTCTCCACGAGTTCCGCCGACGCCAGCATGCCGGTCTTCACGGCGTGGACGCCTATGTCGTCCACGACGCTGCGGTACTGGGCGCGTACCGCCTCGGGGGGCAGTTCCCAGTAGCCCTGGACCCCTCGGGAGTTCTGCGCGGTGACGGCGGCTATGACGCTCATGCCGTGGACGCCGAGCGCGAGCATCGTCTTCAGGTCTGCCTGGATGCCCGCGCCGCCGCCGGAGTCGGATCCGGCGACCGTCAGGACCAGCGGCGGCCTCACGACTCCTCCGGTGATCCGAAGTGGTCCCAGCCGGCCTGGGTGTGCCAGGGAGCGCCGTCCACCGTCACCTCGGGCAGCGCCGATGGATGGAGCACCTCCCCGATGACCTTCCAGCGCGCGGGCAGCTTCACCTCGGGCGGGAAGGTCGCGACGATGGCGTGGTCCTCTCCCCCGGTGAGCACCCACTGCAGCGGATCCACGCCGACGGCCTGGCCGATGTCGTTCATCTGGCCGGGGATGTCGAGGGCGCCGGAACGCAGATCGATACGGACCTTGCTGGCCTCCGCGACATGGCGGAGGTCGGCGACGAGCCCGTCGCTGATGTCGCACATGGCGGTCGCGCCGAGTCCGGCCGCCGCGGGCCCGGCGTGGTACGGCGGCTCCGGCCTGCGGTGGGCCTCCACGAAGGCGCGCGGTGAGCGGAAGCCCCGTGACAGGACCGCGTGCCCGGCCGCGGACCAGCCCAGCCAGCCGGTGTACGCGACGACGTCACCGGGCCGCGCTCCGGACCGGGTGACGGGGTCGAGGTCGCGCAGATCGCCGAGGGCCGTGATCGCGAGGGTGATCACCTCGCCGCGTACGACGTCTCCGCCGACCACGGCCGCGCCCGCCACCTGGCACTCGTCCCGGATGCCGTCCATCAGCTCGGTGGCCCAGGTGACCGGTAGCCCGGCCGGCACGACCAGGCCGAGGAGGAGCGAGGTGGGGACCGCGCCCATGGCCGCGATGTCGGCGAGGTTCTGCGCGGCGGCCTTGCGGCCGACGTCGTACGCGGTGGACCAGTCGCGGCGGAAGTGCCGCCCCTCCAGCAGGATGTCCGTACTCGCCACGACCCTGCGGTCGGGCGCGGCGACGACCGCCGCGTCGTCGCCGGGTCCGAGCCGGACCGCGGGGGTGGAGGTGAGCCGGGAGGTGAGTTCTCTGATGAGCCCGAACTCTCCCAACTCGCCCACAGTGCCCTTCACCGAGTCTCACCTCTCCGTCGTCCCGCCGGACCACCCGGCTGAGCTGTTCCTGCGTGGGATCCCCGCGGTCGCGAGCCGCGCTGACGGTGGGTACCGTCGAAAGATCCGCACAAGGTCCGTACCGGACTCCGTACAGCATGGTGCACCGGGATCCGTACCGGACTCCGCCCACGATTCCGTACGGCGAACCCATTGGCGAACAACAGATCCATACACGAGAACCGTGCCGGACCCGTAAGGGATACGTAGAAGTCCCGCGGATCCGTCAAGAGATACGTCAACTTCCGCTTTTCGCACGCCACACTACGGACGCCACCCGGCGCGCAGGTCTCCCCGAGGCCCACGGCGACGCGATACCGTGGCGTCCCTTTCTCCCCCCTGGGTTCCCCCCGCCGAAGGTAGGGGAAGCGATTCCCGGGCCGCCCTGGAGGTTCCGTGGTACAGGCGTACATCCTGATTCAGACCGAGGTGGGCAAGGCGTCGACCGTCGCCGAGACCATCGGGAAGATTCCGGGAGTGATTCAGGCCGAGGACGTGACCGGCCCCTACGACGTGATCGTGCGCGCCCAGGCCGACACGGTCGACGATCTCGGCCGTCTGGTGGTCGCCAAGGTCCAGCAAGTGGACGGCATCACCCGAACCCTGACCTGCCCAGTCGTGCACCTGTAGCCCCCGTCTACGCTTGGCCGGTGAACTCCGTCCGCCGGTCCGCCCTGATCTCCGCCTCAACCGTGCTGCTGCTCGCCGTCGCGGGCTGCTCCACCAGGGACGACGCCGCTTCGGTCCCGGTTCCCAGCCCCCCGCCCGAGGAAGTGACTCTGTGCGCGGCGCTGCACGAGGAACTGCCGAAGACGGTCGGCGGACAGGACCGCACCGACCCGGAGCCGACGTCCGATCTGACCGCCGGCTGGGGCGACGCCGCGATCGTACTGCGCTGCGGCGTACCCCGGCCGGCGCGGATGAGCGATGCCCAGGCGCACGGGATGGAGGCGAACGGCGTCAACTGGCTGTACGAGGAGCGGAAGGACGGGCCCCGCTTCACCACGACGTACCGCGAGACGTATGTCGAGGTGACGATGGACGAGCGGTACGCCCACGACTCGTCGCCGCTCGCGGAACTGGCCGACGCGGTCAAGAAGACCGTGCCGGCCACCATCGAGGTTCCCTAGGGCCTCGACCGGCCATGCTGTGACCGGCCCCGGAGCCCCGAGCCGTCCCGCGGCTGTGCCGCTTCCCCCGCCGGCCCTCAGCGCAGCCCGGTGGTGCGCCGCAGCGCCGCCTGGATGAGCAGGTCCACCAGTTCGGGGTAGTCGACGCCGGTCTCCTGCCACATCCGGGGGTACATGGAGATGGGGGTGAAGCCGGGCATCGTGTTGATCTCGTTGATCACGAACCGGCCGTCCTCGGTGAGGAAGAAGTCGGCGCGGACCAGGCCCTCGCAGGACATCGCGTCGAAGGCGTCCACCGCGAGCCGCCGCACCTCGGCGGTCTGCTCGTCGGTGAGCGGCGCGGGCACGATCCCGGACGCCGAGTCGATGTACTTGGCCTCGAAGTCGTAGAACTCGTGCGACTGCACGGCTGGGATCTCGGCCGGGACGCTGGCGCGCGGGCCGTCCTCGAACTCCAGCACCCCGCACTCGATCTCGCGGCCCCGCACCAGCGCTTCGACCAGGATCTTGGGGTCGTGCCGACGGGCCTCCTCGATCGCCGCGTCGAGGCCGTCGGCGGAGTCGACCTTGGTGATGCCGATGGACGACCCCGCGCGCGCGGGCTTGACGAAGAGCGGCCAGCCGTGGTCACCGGCGAAGCCGATGATCTTCTTGCGGGCGGCGGCGGGGTCCAGCTCCCACTCGCGTGCGCGGATCACCTCGTACGGGCCGACGGGCAGCCCGAAGGAGACGAAGATCCGCTTCATGTACTCCTTGTCCTGGCCGACGGCCGACGCGAGCACACCGGAGCCGACGTAGGGCACCCCGGCCAGTTCCAGCAGGCCCTGGAGGGTGCCGTCCTCGCCGTACGGGCCGTGCAGCACGGGGAAGACGACGTCGACCTCGCCGAGTGCCTTGGGCACGGCGCCTGATTCGCTGTACACGACCTCGCGGACGGCCGGGTCGACGGAGAGCACCACATTGCCCTCGGTGGACTCGGCCAGTTCCTCGACTCCCGGGGTGCGGCGATCGGCGATCGCCATCCGGTCGGGCTCGTCGGCGGTGAGCGCCCACCTGCCGTCCACCGTGATGCCGACGGGGAGTACGTCGTACTTCGTGCGGTCGATGGCACGCAGCACGGCCCCGGCGGTGACCACGGAGATCCCGTGTTCGGAGCTGCGGCCGCCGAAGACGACGGCCACACGCGGCTTTCGGGGCGGGCGCCCGTCGCTCCGCTGCTCAAGGCTCTGCTGCTCAGGGCTCTGGGGGAGGTTCTCGGTGCTCATATCGCCCTGAGACTACCGTGCGCCTCACCGTGTGCCACGGGTCGGCGCGGAGCCGCCTCCCGGCGGGTCAGCGCCGTTCGGGTTTGGCGCTGCGCGACATCAGTTCCCTGAGCGCGACCACCGGCGGCTTCCCTTCGTGGACGATGCCGACGACCGTCTCGGTGATGGGCATGTCGATGCCGTGCCTGCGCGCCAGGTCGAGCACCGACTGACAGGACTTGACGCCTTCCGCGGTCTGCCGGGTGACCGCGATCGTCTCCTGGAGGGTCATGCCCTTGCCGAGGTTGACGCCGAAGGTGTGGTTGCGGGAGAGCGGTGAGGAGCAGGTCGCCACCAGGTCGCCGAGGCCCGCGAGTCCGGAGAAGGTGAGCGGGTCCGCGCCCATCGCCAGGCCGAGCCGGGTCGTCTCGGCGAGGCCGCGGGTGATCAGGGATCCCTTGGCGTTGTCGCCGAGGCCCATGCCGTCGGCGATGCCGACGGCGAGGCCGATGACGTTCTTCACCGCGCCGCCGAGTTCGCAGCCGACGACGTCGGTGTTCGTGTACGGGCGGAAGTACTGGGTGTGGCACGCGGACTGGAGCCGCCGGGCGACCGCCTCGTCCCGGCAGGCGACGACCGACGCGGCGGGCCGGCGCTGGGCGATCTCCTTGGCGAGATTGGGCCCGGTGACGACCGCGACCCGATCCGCGGGGACCTGGGCGACCTCTTCGACGACCTCGCTCATCCGCTTGGCGGTGCCGAGTTCGACGCCCTTCATCAGGGAGACGAGTACGGTCCCGGCGGGCAGCTTCGGGGCCCAGGCGGCGAGGTTGCCCCGCAGGGTCTGGGAGGGGACGGCGAGGACGGTGAAGTCCGCTCCGTCCAGCGCCTCGGCGGGGTCGGTGGTGGCCCGCAACTGGGGCGGAAGCTCAATTCCCGGCAGATAGTCCGGGTTGGTGCGGGTGGTGTTGACTGCCTCCACGAGTTCCGCGCGGCGTCCCCAGAGGGTCACCTCGCAGCCCGCGTCCGCGAGGACCATGCCGAAGGCCGTTCCCCATGAGCCCGTTCCGAAGACGGCTGCCTTGGCGGGGTGTGTCACATCGTTCCTTCCCCTGCGGCCTTGCGCCGCTGTTCTGCACGGGCCGTCCGGTGGTCGTACGGCTCGGCCGGTGCCTTCTCACCGCGCACATCCTCAAGGAGTGCGGTGATCGCGGCCATGATGACCTCGGTCGCCTCGCGCAGCACCTCGGGTGTGGGTTCCAGATCGTAGAACCTGTCGAGCTCGACGGGCGGCCCCGCCTGCACGATGAGGGTCTTACGGGGGAAGAGTCGCAGCTTCTTCTCCGTCGCGTACGGCGGCATCGCGAGATTCGCGCCCCACTGGGCGACGGGAATGACGGGCACCTTGGTCTGGAGCGCGATACGCGCGGCGCCGGTCTTGCCCGCCATGGGCCACATACCGGGGTCGCGGGTGATGGTGCCCTCGGGATAGAAGGCCACGCATTCGCCGCGCTCGATGGCCTGGACGGCGGCACGGAAGGCGTCCAGGGCATCGGTCGTCTCGCGGTAGACGGGGATCTGCTGGGTACCGCGGAGCATCATCCCGACGAACGAACCCTCGAAGAGCGCCGCCTTTGCCAGAAAGCGCGGCACCCGTCCGGAGTTGTACTGGAAGTGCGCATACGAAAGGGGGTCGAGATACGAGTTGTGATTGACCGCGGTGATGAATCCGCCGTCGGCCGGAATGTGTTCCGTTCCCCGCCAGTCCCGTTTGAACAGAACCAACAGCGGCGGTTTCGCGATGACCGCCGCCAGGCGGTACCAGAAGCCGATTCTACGGCGGGACACGCGGACACCCTTCCTCTACGACCCTTGCGGAATCACCTGTCACCGGGCGCTCGCCCGGCTGCCGGGGGTCAAGTGTCGCCCCAGCCCCCTGGTCTGTCGAGCACACCGTACGCCCCGGTCACCGGACCGGCCCCCCGGATCGTCACAGGACCGGGCCACAATGGGGGGCGATGCGCATGGACGGAGAGCCGACGATGTACACCGACCGCGCGGCCCACTGGTCCGTGGTGGTCCCGGTGAAACCGCTTGTACTGGCCAAGAGCCGACTGGCCGCGACGGCCGTGGGCATTCCCCGGCAGAGTCTGGCCCTCGCGTTCGCCCAGGACACCGTGGCGGCGCTGCTGGCCTGCCCTGCGGTGCGGGATGTGGCAGTTGTCACGGACGACCCCGTCGCCGGGGCGGAGCTCGCGCGGCTGGGGGCACGGATTGTTCCCGACCTGCCCGGCGCGGGGCTCAACGCCGCCTTGGCACATGGGGCTCGGACGGTTCGCGAGGCACGTCCCGACGCGGCGGTGGCCGCCCTCAACGCCGATCTGCCCGCGCTGCGCCCCGCTGAATTGACGCGGGTACTGGCGTACGCGGCGGGATTCCGGAGAGCCTTTCTCGCGGACGCGGCCGGTATCGGCACGACATTCCTCTCGGCCGCCTCCGGCGTCGAATTGCGGCCCGGATTCGGTGGCCGGTCACGGCATCGGCATTCGGCGTCGGGGGCGAGGGAAATCCCGCTCGACGACGTCGATTCCGTGCGCCGGGACGTGGACACCGCCGACGATCTGGCGGCCGCGGCCGCCCTGGGTCTGGGCCCCCGCTCGGCGGAACTCCTCACGGCGGACGCCGCCCGGACGGTGGAAGGCTGAGGGCTCTCCCGTCGCCCCGGTAGATCGGCCCGGCCCCGGAAACGGTGCCTCGCGGGGCGGAGCGCCTTTCTCGTACGGGGTGTGCGCGGATGGCCCGGCTCACCGGCGTGACGGCGCGCCCCCGGCCGAGGGACAGGGCAGGGCTGTCGCCGTGCGCCCACCGGGGAGCACAGGACAGCCCTCGGGAGCTTCCGTTCGGACCGGGACGGGTCGGGGACCGGCCGGCCCGGTGCCGTACGCCGCCGGGCCGACGGCGACGGGGGCGGCGTCCGGTGGCGGCAACGGCGACGGCGACGGCGACGGGGGCAGCGTCCGGTGGCGGCGACGGCGACACATGGCCGTCGGCGTGGGCACCGGTCGTACGCGAGCCCGGCGGGCTTGGCCGGACAGCGCCTAGTGTCCTGAGTCTTTATTTCGCTATAGAAGTAGGCTGGGCTCATGGCGCGTATGGGTCGGCCGACGGTCGAGGTGGTTCTGGCGGATGAGG
>NZ_JBSGAW010000035.1:0-92126 GCF_053600955.1 Streptomyces sp. NPDC004838
CACCTATGCTCCGCATGGATTCCCTCCTCCGCCTTGCGATGCACGGCACCAGACCCCGCTCCCTGATCCAGCCTGATCCATCAGAAACGACCTAGAACAGACCGTCCTGCACGGCCCCGCCGTTGCTGGCGCTGACGTCGGCGACGGGAACGGAGACACCGGCCGCCGGGTCGGCCCCGACGAGGGACCAGCCGGTCATGAGCCGGGTGTCGAGGACGACGAGCCGGTCCTCGGCGGTCCGCAGATGCAGATCGGGCCCCGCGACGGCGACGAGGACGCCGGCGACGGCTCCGCCGGCGATCAGTTCCCGTACGACCGAGGCCGCGGCGGTCAGCCCGTCGAGCCCGAACACCCCCGTATGGTCGACGGCCTCGAACGCCAGCGGCTCCAGAGACTCCGCCCAGCCGCTGAGCGCGAGGGCGCGCCGGTGCAGCTCCTCCACCTCGACGATCCGCTCGGCCGGTCCCGGCAGCTCCGACCGGACGGCCCGCTTCTCCGCGTACGGAATCCGGTCGGGAATGCCGAGCGCGCTCCGCAGCAGCTCCTCGGTCCGCCGGGCGGCCATCAGGGGCCCGCGCCCCAGCCAGCTGAAGACGACCGCGCCCTGCTCCAGCAGCCGCGCGGACCCGCGCTCCTCGGCGGTGATCCCGACCTTGACCAGGCCGGGCCCGAACCAGGCCAGATATACACGGTAGATCCGCGGATCATCGGGAAGGGTGTCGGCTGCCACGGAGTGCGCCCGGTCCAGCCGCGCACACTCCGCGCACCGCGCCTGCGTGGCCCGCCCGGACACGGCCGCCCGCAGCGGGCAGGCGTTCCCCCGCGCTCCGACACACTGCCGCTGTCCCTCGGCCCGGAATCCCAGCGCTCTGCCGGTGATCAGCGGGCTGACCCGCCCGCCCTCCCACCGCAGCACGGCGATCCGCGCTCCTTGGGGCCACCCCAGCCCGGAGCACCGCCATGTCATACGCACCTCCGGGAGCACCCAGTCCGACCGAAAACGCGGAGGGTACCTGAGCAAACTGACATCTCCGGTTTCCTACGCCGAAATCCGGCCGTTCCCGGCGTTCGACGACGCCCTCACAGTCGCACACCAGGACGGAAACGCGCACGCTATGCCCCTGTCCGAAACCGGCCGTCGGCTCAGGGGCGCTCACGGCCGTCGGCGTCGACGCGCCCCGCGCGGGCGCGCCGGAGCCCGCGCCCCGGCTCCGCCGTCGCGGGGGCGGGCGGCCCTCACTCCTCGCCGTACCGCCGGCCGTCGTAACGCGTCCGAGCCCGCCGACCGGGCGGCAGGTGCCAGAGCGGGGCCGCGTACTGCTCGGGGCGGCTCCTGATCAACAGGTCTCTGAGGTCCCCGATCCGGGTGTGGTCGAGGTGCAGCGCCTCGCCGAGGCGGCTGAAGGTGGCATGGCTGACTCCACGGGCGCGGGCCTCGCGCTCGTACCGGGAGACCCGGTCAAGCACCGTCCGGGGGTCGAGCACCGTCCGGGGATCGAGTGCCGTCCAGGGGTCGAGCACCGTCCCGGGGTCGAGTTCCTCCGGCGGCCGGGTGTCGGGCCGGGCGGCTCGTGCGCGCTCCCGGTCGATCTCCGAGAAGCCGCAGACTTCCCTGCTGAGCCGCTCCGCCTCGTCCAGCGTCGCGGTGGCCTCCACCGCACGGGCCAGACGGTTACGGCTCAGGGCGTCGTCCAGACGGACCTCATGAACGGTGGGGCCCTCGTCGGTGAGGGGCACGGGCCCCGTCTCCCGCGCCTCGCACAGGCCCCGGACCCCTCGGGCGGCGGCGGCCAGCATCGCGGTCGTCTCGGACGGACACCACTCCAGAACACCGCTGACCGGTTCGACGTGCTCGGGTGCCAGGGTCAGTACGTTCCGCCCCAGCAGACCGCGGAGTTCACCCGCCGAGACCTGGCCGTCCAGACCCGCGCCCGCGATCAACAGCCGTACCCGAGCACCGCCCCGACGGCACGCGGCGAGCGCGAGCGCCCCGGCGAGCGGACCGCTGAGAGCGGGTTCGTCCCCGCGCGCGAGGATGCCCCCGCCGACGTCGAGAAGGTCCACGGAGGACGGCTCCAGCAGCCCGACCAGTTCATCGAGCTGACGAGCCATCCCCTGAACACCACGGCGGGCGTCGATGAGCGCCAGCGTCTGCGGAAGCTCCGCCGCGAGCCGCGGAAACGCCGAACCGGTCGGCAAAACGGGCTCCGCCGCGGCCGTCATCGCGCACACGCTCGCCGTGACGGACCGGAGCCCCGTGAAGTCGTCCGGCCCCCGTGGCCCCGGTACCGGATCGGCCCACGGCCGATCCCACGCGTACGCGAGAATCACGGCCGGCTCCCCATGGCCGTACAGCGCCGCCGCCACCATCGAGGCGGCTACCACGTCGCCTCGTCCGCCCGCTGCCACGATCAACCGCGCCACGCGGCCAGCCTACGACCTGACCACCCGCCCACGACCCCCGCTCCACCCAAGGCCCCTCACCAGCGTCTCCGACGCGAAGGGAGAGACCCCACCGGCTGACTGACGGCGGCCGGCGCGGTTGCCGTCAGTCAGCCGCGGCCGGCGCGGTTGCCGTCAGGAGGCGAGGATGGAGATGCCGTCTCCGAGCAGCTTCAGGCCGAGGACGAAGAACAGGACGGCCATCACGGCGACACTGTTCTGAGCCGCCCACTCTTTCCAGTTGCCGAGCGTGGCCTTGGCTCGCGCTCCCCCGACGAGGAAAACCCCCAGCGGGGCCAGCAGGCCGAGGGTGGCGATCAGGACGAAGATCGCCAGCGCCGCGATCTGCTGCCCGACCGGCAGTCCGGCCGAGCCGATCGCGGCGCCCGCGGCGATGGTCAGCGGGGCGTTCTTGGCGTTGAGCGCGGACAGGGCCAGTCCGAGTGCGAAGACCTTGACCGGCGTGAGACGGTCGATCGCGCCCATCCACTTCGGCAGTTGGGCTTGCGAGGGATCCTTCGGGCGCCGGTGCCATTGCCGGGTGCCGAAGAGAACGAGGAACAAGCCCAGGGCGAGCTTGAGGACTCCCACCCAAGTGGCCGGCTGACCGTGGGCGGAGGCCCCCGCGGGAGAAGCGATCGCCAGCATCACCGCGCCCAGGGCCGAGAGTCCCAGGATCCAGCCGACGGTGAAGAGAACTCCGTTGAGACGTCCCCGGGGCGTGGCGAGTATGAGGATGACCGCGATGATCGGGAGCGGGCTGACCGCTACGGCGGCCGCGAAACCCAGAACGTCACCGAGCACTGTGCTCATGGTTGCCTCCGGGTGGCGATCCAGTGGAGCGGGGGCGGCGGAAGCGGGCGACCCGACCGCCCGGGCGGCGGCGACGGGTGGTGTGCGATGGGCCGCGACACTGTCACGGCTACGCGGACTTCACGGCTACGCGGAAGTGGCTTCCCGACAGCGGTGCAGACGGCGCACTCGGCACGTCTCACCGACTTCCATCTTCACGCGCATGGCCGGATCTGTCCTCGGGAGCTTCTTGGGACGCGAGGACCCCTGCTGCGGCCCGCGGCGGCCTGCCTTACCGGGCAGGCGACCCCGCCATGACCGGGCTCGTCGAAACGCCACCCCGGGTGACCACAAAGGCCAGGGGCCGAGATGCGAGGCGGCTCAGCCGCGAGGAGGATTGAAGCCGTGAGGGCGATGGCGCCTCATGTCGGGGCGCTGGGAGCCCCTCGCACCGATCCGTGGCAGGAGAACCTCGCGATGGCTGCGACGACAGGCGCGACCCCGTCGGCTCACCATGAGCACCCGGGCAGGACGGATGGGGTGTGTAACGAGTTCACCGTTTTCGCCAAGATCAAACCGGGCGAGGCCGATGCGTTGCGTGAGGATCTCGCCACGCTCGCCGACGCTGCGGATGACGAGAGGGTCCATGCGGCGGTGCGCCAGATCGGCACGCTGCATGATGCACGGCATGTGATCTTCGACAACGACACCAGGTTCATGTTCGCCAGCGTCTTCGACGGCTCCTGGGACACGTACATCGACGACTTCGCCAAGACGGTGGTCGGGGCCCGCTTCGACAGGGTCTTCTCACACTGCGAAGGGTTCCCCGGCGTCAGCGATCCAGGGGCGAAGGACTGGTTCCTCGCCCACCAGGAGCCCGCGGGCGTCTTCGTCAGCGCCTATCCCGATCTGACCGTTCAGCAGATCTACAAGGACCAGCGGGTGGACAACGCGTTCCAGGAGGTGCTGGACACCCCCGAGTTCCGGGCGGCGCTGGACAACCCGGCCAACGCGGACTTGGTCGCCACACCCGCCTTCCAGAAGCTGCTGGAGGAAGCCGCGGCCTAAGGGCTGTCCCGTACACAACCGACTCTCGAACCGACCCGACGTCGGACCGCGTCGGCCGTCGGCGGGGGCAGGTCGGCCGCTGCGGGGCCGCACATGCCGAGACCGATTGCGGAGGCACAGCGACCATGAACACTCCGGACGACAGCGGCCCGACCGACGGGCGCATCGAGATCGACGATGTCCAGAGCGGCGCGCTGAGTCCACGGCCCGTGCCCTACGAGGGGAAGTTCGTCTTCCTGCGCGTCGACGACCGCGACGCCGGGCGCGCCCTGCTGCGGCGGCTGCTTCCGGTGACCTCGGGAGGTCTGCCCGGCCCGGACCGGAGCCAGGATGCCTGGGTGGCTTTGGCGTTCACCTATCAGGGGTTGAAAGCCCTGGGCGTGCCCCTGGAGTCGCTGGACAGCTTTCCGCGGGCGTTCCGTGAGGGCATGGCCGCCCGGGCGGAGCTGATCGGCGACGTGGGCGAGAGTGCCCCGGCCCACTGGGAGGCGCCGTTCGGAACGGGCGATGTTCATATCGCGTTGAGCGCCCTCGCCTCCGATGCGGCGCGGCTGGGCAAGGAGCTGGAGCGGGCCCGTGTCGCCTTCGAGGACACGCCCGGTGTCCAGGTGATCTGGCAGCAGGAGGTCCGCCAGCTCCCGACCGGGCGCACCACCTTCGGCTTCCGGGACGGCATCAGCCATCCGAACATCGAGGGCGTCGGGCTGCCCGGCTCCAACCCGCGGGAAGCCCCCGTCAAAGCCGGCGAATTCATCCTCGGCTACCCCGACGAGACCGGCAGCCCGCCGCCCATGCCCACGCCCGATGTGCTGGGCCGCAACGGGACCTACGCGGCCGTACGCAAGGTGCACACCAACGTGGCGGCCTGGCACCGGTATCTGCGCGCGAACAGCTCCGACGCCGAGCAGGAGGCACTCCTGGCGGCGAAGATGGTGGGACGCTGGCCGAGCGGAGCACCGCTGGCGCTGGCGCCGGAGCATGACGATCCGGAACTGGCCGCCGATCCACACCGCGTCAACGACTTCCTGTACCGGGAGAACGACGATCGCGGCTTCCGCTGCCCCGCCGGTGCGCACATCCGGCGCACCAACCCCCGCGATTCCACCATCGTCGGCGACGCGCGGATGCACCGTCTCATCCGCCGCGGCACCACCTACGGCCCGCCGCTGCCGGAGGGTGTGCTGGAAGACGACGGTGCCGAGCGTGGTCTGGTCGGAGTGTTCCTCGGCGCCCATCTGGAGCGGCAGTTCGAGTTCATCAAGGCCGAGTGGATCAACGACGGCAACTTCATCGGCTACCCCGGCGAGAAGGACGCGGTGGCCGGACATCACGGCGGCACGGGCACCGTCACCATCCCGGAGAAGCCGGTCCGGCGTCGTCTGCGGAACCTGCCCAGCTTCGTGGTCACCCGGGGCGGTGAGTACTGCTTCGTGCCGGGGCTGCGCGCCTTGCGCTGGCTCGCGGAGTCGGAGTTCTGAGGGCGGTTTCTCCCACGGTCGTCGAGGAGGGTTGGACACCATGACAGCACCGTTCGTCCGCTACACGCCCGACATCGAAGACGACGATCCGCACTTCGGCCGCACCCTGCAGACGGTGATCGACAAGACCGAGAGCTACATCGCCGACTCCGTCGAAGCCGGTGGCACCGGCCGGGCCCTGCGCGACGCCCATGCCAAGGGCTACGGGCTGGTCCGAGCGGAAGTGGAGATCCTGGACGGGCTACCCCCCGAATACGCCCAAGGCATCTACGCGACTCCGGGAACCCATGACGCGCTCATCCGCTTCTCCAACGGCTCGCCTCACGCCGGAGCCGACGCACGGCTCGGCGCCGCCACCGGACTGGCACTGAAGATCTTCGACATCCCCGGCCCGACCCTGCTGGAAGACGAACCGGACACGGGCACCTTCGACTACGCCAACATCAACGGACCGATCTTCTTCTGCAACACGGTCGAGCACTACCTCTTCATCCAGGAACTGTTCCTGAACGCGCCGGCCTACTTCGCCCAGGGCCGCCCCGGAGCACATCGTTTCTTCACCGAGTTCGTGACCGGAAAGGGAACGCTGGATCAGGACGACTGGGCGTGGGACGAGTTCCTGGCCTTCCTGCGCCTGTCCAAGACCCCTCCGGTGAACGTACTGCTGTCGAGCTACTGGACGATGGGCGCGGTCCGGCACGGGGACTACATCGCCAAGGTGCGCATAACCCCCGCCCCGGACTTCGCCGCCGCCGTCGTCCGGCGCGACATCGATCCGGCCTCGGCGTCGGAGGTCTTCCGACCGGCCCTGCAGGCCGAGTTGCAGGAGCGGCCCTACGCCTTCGACATCCAGGTCCAGCTCTGCACCGACTTGGAGCGCATGCCGGTGGAGGACACGACCGTGGAGTGGCCCGAGCAGCTCTCGCCGGCCGTCACCGTGGCGAAGCTGCGGCTGCCGCGGCAGGACATCTCCGGCCCGGAAAACCTGGAGAAGATGGACTCACTGTCCTTCACACCCTGGCGGGTCACCGCCGAACACACGCCCCTGGGCAACATCATGCGAGCCCGCAAGGAGGTCTACCGACGGTCCTCCATCGCGCGCCACCAGCTCAACCACCAGCCGCGCACCGAGCCCCACAGCGCCGACGAGATACTCGGCCCGACCGAATGAAGCCGACCATGCCCATGCGGTCTTCGCCGCACAGAGAATCTGACGGGCAGCCATCTCGTCTCCCCGGCCAACAGCGGACGTCGTGGTCCACCGACTCAGTCGGCGCCCTTCGCCCAGTAGTCGGCCAGCATTTCGCCCGGCCAAGTCGGCTGCCGTACCTCGCCACGTGGCCCCATCTCCTGGAAGTACGGAGCCACGTCGTACACCGGTGTCCCGTCGATGGCGTCCAGGTCCGCGACGTGGAGGTCCAGCCCTTCGACCTTCACCAGCCTCGGGAAAGATTCGGCGAGCTGGTTGGGCCGGCGGTGGTTGCGGTGGACGAAGGTGCCCGTGCTGGGCCACCTGGGGTTGTTGCGCGGGCTGCGGGCGTGGAGGGCGACGTCGTCGGGTGACGCCTTGTGGAAGTGCCAGACGACCAGCAGGTGCGAGAACTCCTCCAGGCCCTGGACGACCTCGGCCGGGTAGTCGGGGTTGAGGCGGATGATCGCAGGGCCGCCCCAGTGGTCGTCCGTGGGTTCGGCGCGTCCGCCGACCACCGTGCCGATGGGCTTGATCTCCAGCGAGTGCGTCATGCGCTTCCCCTCGTCCCTTGGCGCGACGCGGTCAATCTAGTGGGGTCGGAACTCGGTGGCTCGGGTGTCCAGGGCCGTGGCAGCAGGGATGCCCCGTCGCCGTACGGTCGCGGCACGGGCGCGAGGATGCGGCGGCGCTTCGGGCTGCCCGTGCGGGTGATCACGGCTGACGGACTGCTCGGGGACGCGGCGGGGGCTCCGCACGACCGGATCATCGCCACCTGCGGGATGCGATCGATCCCGTACGCCTGGGTACAGCAGTCCTGTGCGGGTGGGCTGATCCTGGCACCGTGGGGCACTCACTACAGCCACCTGGACGCCAACGTACGAAGGTGCCCAAGCCTCTCCGCCGCCGGATCAAGCCCTGGTCGGCCGCCGAGGCCGGCCGGTTCCTCGCGGACTGCGCGGCCCGTGACGATCACCTCTTCGCTGGGCCCGTCGCGCCGGTCTCCGCGCCATCCCGCTTCGGAACACCCGGCACACGTGCAGCTCGCTGCTGTTCGCCCTCAAGGCGCAGCGCCGCCACCGGGCGGCTGTCCAGCACCGCGGGCGGCACCACCGGCTGAGTGCGGCTGGCGCGGCTGCTGTACTTCGCTGCTGTACAGACCAAAAGCAGAGGGACCGGGAGATCTCCCGGTCCCTCTGACCTGTGTGCACTCGGCAGGATTCGAACCTGCAACCTTCTGATCCGTAGTCAGATGCTCTATCCGTTAAGCTACGAGTGCTCGACCTCGCGGGGCTTTCCCCCCGGTCGGCGTTGCGGGAACAACATTACATGACCCGCGCCGCCAGGTGAAATCCATTAGCCGCACCACATCCGACCTGCGAAAACACCCCCGGAACGGGGTACACGGGCAGACACGATTCCGCAGGTCGCGACCGTGGTCCGGGTGCGGTGCGATGCCGGTACGGGCGCGTCGCCCGCGGGTGGGGGCGCGGGGGCCGGGAGGACGCGAGGCCGGCAGAGAAGAGACGGCGGCGGACGGGACGGGGTGAAACACGAGAGCCCCGGCCAGGTGACCGGGGCTCTCGTGATCGTATGGCGGAGGCGGAGGGATTTGAACCCTCGATGGGCTTTAAGACCCAAACCGCATTAGCAGTGCGGCGCCATAGACCGGACTAGGCGACGCCTCCAGCACGCCCGCGCGGACGCGAGCGGTGTGCAGATGATGACACAGTCACGCGGGGTGTCACCAATCGCTGTCCACGGTACTAGGCGTGCAGGCCGGAGGGCAAAGCACATAACCGGGGAGGGGCCGCCGGAATACGGGACCACCCGGTGCGCAACGCACGCGCGCGAGGAGCGTTAGAAGCGGTGGGGATCCCGTGGCGCCCGCGCGTCCGGGGCCCTGGCACGGGACCCGACCGGGGTCCCGGCACGGGACAGGGGTCCACCGGGGCCACTCCGTACGAGTCACCAGGAGCGTTCATGCTGCGCCGCACCGTCCTCGCCGCGACCGTCTCACTCGCCTCCGTCGCCGCCCTCGCCGCCGCCGCGCCCGGCGCCGGCGCTTCGGAGCTGCCGTTCTCCCTGCCGTTGCTCTCGGGCCCGCCGGCCCCGGACCGGCTGACGGTGGAGGTGTCGAAGACGGGGAACGTCCGTACGAACGGACGGTACGAGCTGGAGTGCGACCCGGCGCGCGGAACGCACCCGGCGGCCGAGGAGGCGTGCGCTCGGCTGGACACGCTGGCGCGGCAGGACGGAAACCCGTTCAAGCCGGTCCCGAGGGACGCCGTCTGCACCCAGCAGGCGGGCGGACCGGCCACGGCGCACGTCACCGGGACCTGGCAGGGACGGCGTGTGGACGCCACCTTCACACGGAAGAACGGTTGTGAAATCTCTCGTTGGAACTCTCTCGTGCCCGTACTGCCGAGTGCCAGGTCATAACGCCGCAACGGCCTTCGCGCGATGAGAGCAGTCGTGAGCCTTCGATGAGAGCTGCCCCCCATCCACCGCCCCGGCGCAGCCGCTGCGCTTAGACTTCCCTCCAGAGACAGGCTGAGGCCCGAGGGGCAAAATGGGGGCGGGCTGTCCGCACATGAAGTAGGTCAGGGAGGAACCGTCGTCGTGAGCAGCCGGCCATCCCGAGGCGCTGCTCGCCTCGCAGCCATACTCGACGCCCTCCCCGACGGGCTCGTCCTCGTCAACTGCAACGGCACGGTCGTCAACGCCAACACGATCGCCCTCGAGCTCTTCGAGACCCCTGGCACCGCCCTCGTCGGGCGCGGGCTGCTCGATCTGCTGCCCGCGTTCGACTCGCGGCTGATCCCGGGCTCCATGCGCCGCCCCGAGGCGGCGGACGATCGCGGCCGTACCAAGCCCACGCGGATGACCGCGCGGCGCACGGACGGCAGCGAGTTCCCCGTCGAGGTGACGAGCGCCAGCCTTGAGGACGGGCGGGAGGCGTACGACTCGTCCAACGCCTTCACCGGCGACGAGCTGCTGATGCTCGTCGTACGGGACCTGTCGGGGACGATGGACACGGAAGCCGAGCTGGCGCGTTCGCGGCGGCAGACGGAGATGATCCTGCGGGCCGCGGCCGAGGGTGTCGTGGGCACGGACACCGACGGGCGGGTCGTGCTGGTCAATCCGGCCGCCGCGCAGATCCTCGGGTTCCGGGCCAGCGACCTCGGCGGCCAGGAGCTGCATCCGCTGATCCTGCACTCGCGCGAGGACGGCAAGCCCTTCCCGTACGCGGAATCGCCGCTCGCGGACACGCTCAGGTCCGGGCGCAAGCACCGGGTGCGCGGTCAGGTGCTGTGGGCGAAGGACGGTTCACGGGTGCCGGTGGATCTGACGACCGCGCCGGTACGGGACGGGGATCAGCTCGTCGGCGCGGTGATGACCTTCACCGACCGCCGTCCGTTCGAGCAGCTGGACGAGAAGCGCCGGGCGGAGCTGGAGGAGACGACCGAGCGGTTCACGGCCCAACTCGCGGACCGGGCGGACCGGTACACCGCCGAGATCGAGAACCGCGACGAGCGCTATCTGGAGCTGGCGGGGCGGCACGACCAGTTGACGGCGGTGCTCGGGGGATCGCTGCGCGGACCGCTGGAGGAACTGCGTACGGAACTGGGCACGCTCGCCGCCGACCCGGCGGGGCAGTTGTGGCCGGAGGCCAACCAGATCCTGCACCATCTGGCCGCCGGATACGCCCGGATGACCACGCTCATCGACAACGTCCTCGGCTTCCAGCGCCTCGGCATGGGCACGGAACAGCTCCACAAGTCGAAGGTGCTGCTCGACGCGGTCGTCGGGGCGGCGGTCGAGGGCGCGGTCGAGCTGATCGGGCCGGGACGGGCGCAGTTCGCGGTGCACACTCCGCCGATCGAGGCCGAGGTGGACGGGGGCCGGCTGGCGACGGCGCTGGCGCATCTGATCGCGGATGTGGCCGGGGTCGACTCGACCGGCCAGACCCGGGCCACGCCGGGCGGCACGTACGCGGACTCGACGATCGTGGTCGCGGCGGCACAGCGCGGCGAGGTCGTACGGATCGAGGTACGGGGGCCGTTCGCGGGCGGTGACCCGGTGCACGAGCCGATCGTGCGGGGGATCGTCACGGCGCACGGCGGGGTGCTGCAGACGCACGAGGTGCCGGGAATGAGCGGCAGCGCGTACGTCCTGGAGGTCCCGCTCGGGGAGGGCGGGGGCGCGGTTCCGCCGCCCGGCGGGCAACCGGGCGGGGCGCTGGCCCTGCCGGAGCAGTCGACCGGACCCGAGACGTCCGGCGGCGGGCGGCGGAGGGCGCGGCGGTCGTCGACGGACGCGTTCCTGGAGAGCCCTCTGGAGGCGGAGCTTCCGGGACAGCCCGTGGGTCCTGCCGGTGCGGTGGGCTCCTCCGGCCCAACCGGTTCAGCCGGCCCAACCGGTTCAGCCGGTTCAGCCGGTTCAGCCGGTTCCACTGGCCCTACGGGTTCGACGGGTCCGACTGGCCGGACCGGTTCCGTGGGCGCGGGCCGGATGTCCGGACCCGTGGAGCCGCAGTCCGGTCCGACGGGTCGCCGGAGGGCCGTTCAGAACGACCAGCCGCAGGAACTGATCCCCGCGCAGGACGGCGGCGGAGGCGGAGGCGTGGCCATGGTCGGCAGGCCCGGCGGCGCGGTGGCCGGTCACCCGGCCGGCGCGGCCGGGAGTCCGCCCGGCGGCACCCTCGGTGGCACCGGGCGGCGGCGGGGACGGCCGAGCCCGGCCGAGGAAGGCGTCGCGGTGCCTGCGGGCGCTCCCCGGCCCGCGGAGGGTTCCGTGGTCACGGCGGCCGAGGGTGCGGCCCCGCGTCCCGCGCTCGGCGAGACGGTGCCGCCCCAGGGCGTACCGGTCGACGCCTCGGGTACGGGCCGCCGCGCCCGGCACAGCGGGCTCGCCGAACTGCCCAGCGGGTCCTCCGCCCCGGTCCCGGCACCCGGTCCGGGGCAGGAGCACGAGCAGGTTCAGGGGCAAACACAAGGTTCGGGGCCGGGGCAGGCTCACGGGCAAGGGCTGGGGCAGATTCAGAGGCAGGAGCAAGGGCAGGGGCAGGGGCAGGCTTCTGGTGTGGCTTCGTCCGTGTCCGTGCCGACCCCGGTGCCCGCGTCCGCCATGGTTCCTGCCGGGCGGCGGGCCAGGCGCGCGCTCGCTCCCGCTCCCGCTCCTGCGGAGGCTCCCGAGGCCGAACCGGCCGCCCGTACGGCGTTCGCGCTGCCGCCCGCCGAAGCGGACCGGATCACTCCGACGGCCGGAGAGGCGGACGCCTCCCTTCCGGGCCGGCACGAGGCCGTACGCACGGTTCCGGGAACCGATCCTCACTTCACCCCACCGCAGCAGCACCCCGCTCCGACGGGCCGTCGGCGGGCCCGGCGCGGGCCGGGAGCCGAACACGCCGGCACGGACGACTCGACCGGTCAGCACGTCGGCACGGACGACTCGACCGGTCAGCACGCCGTGGCGGAGGACGAGGCCGCCGGATTCGCCGCCGGAGTCATGGACACGGGCTCGATGCCGTCGCCCTCGGCCGGTCCCGCAGGCCCCGCAGCCGGGCCGGAGCCCGTACCCGGAGCACAGCCGTCGAACGAGCCGTACCCACTGAGCGGAGCACAGCAGTCGGACGGACCGCAGTCGTCGAACGGGCCGCAGTCCATCGCGCAGCCGCTCCCCCTCATGGAGCCACCTCTCCCGCCGGAGTCTCTCCAGGAGCCTCTTCCGGCCGATGCCTCGCAGGGGCGGGCCTTCAGCGTGCGTACGCTCGGACAGGGCGTCCCCTTGTCGCAGCAGACCACCGAGCAGGGAAACCAGCCCGCCCACGGCTCCGGTCGACGCCGCAAACTGGCCACTCCGCCCGACGGCGAGCGACCGGAACGAACCGAACGAACCGAACGGCCTGAGCGACCGGAACGGACCGAACCGTCCGCCCGGCCGCACCCCCAAGAGGCCCAGCAGCCTCCGCAGTCTCATCCAGGTCAGCAGAGTCATCAGAGTCAGCCGTCCCAGCAGGTTCAAGGGCACGGTCAGACACAGGGTCAGAACCTGACGCAGACGGGCCTGCGGCTGCCCTTGGAGCGTGAGGCCGAAGGTCGTGCCTACGCCATAGGAGCGCCTGACGAAGGCGCGGAGGGGCCCGAGCCGCTGGACGGTCCGGGCGGCGCGGTCGAGGTGGCCAACCGGCCGCTGCCACAGCCGATCGACGACGAACTGCCGCCGGAGCCGCTGGACAATCCACGCCGGCTGCTGGTCTGGCCCGCGCCCGACGTCTCCACGCAGCAGGCGCTGAGCGAGCGCGGCTACCGTCCCGTCGTCGTGCACTCGCGCGAGGAGGTCGACGCTCAGATCGCGGCATTCCCCGCGGCGCTGTTCGTCGACCCGCTGACCGGGCCGATCACCCGTACCGCCTTGCAGTCGCTGCGGCAGGCCGCCGTGGCCGCCGAGGTCCCGGTGCTGGTGACGGCGGGGCTCGGGCAGGCGACTCGGGAGGCCGCGTACGGAGCCGATCCGGCGGTCCTGCTCAAGGCGCTGGCCCCGCGCGACAGCGACCAGCATCCTTCACGGGTCCTGCTGATCGAGGAGCACGAGGAGATCGCGCTCGCGCTGACGGCGACGCTGGAGCGCCGGGGCATGCAGGTCGCCCGTGCCGCCGCGGATTCGGACGCCGTCACGCTCGCGAGCCAGATGCGGCCGAACCTGGTGGTGATGGACCTGATGCAGGTACGCCGCCGCCGGGCCGGGATCATCGACTGGCTGCGGGCGAACGGCCAGTTGAACCGCACTCCGCTCGTCGTCTACACCTCGGCCGGTCTCAACCGGGCGGAGCTGCCTCGGCTCTCGTCCGGGGAAACGGTGCTCTTCCTCGCGGAGCGCTCCACCAGCGGCGAGGTGCAGTCCCGCATCGTGGATCTGCTCGCGAAGATCGGCACGAACTGAGCCGTCCGGCCGTCCCAGCCGCCTGGGCCGTGCGAGCCCCTCCCTGAAACCGAGCCGTCCGAGCAGGCGTACGGGGAAGGCGTACGGGGGCGGGGGCTCGAACGCTTACGGGGTGGGCGGGACGCCTACCGAGGCGGGACGCGTACGAAGGCGAGCCAGGCGCAGGGGGCGGGACGCGTACCGAGGCGAGCCGCGCACGGAGGCGGGACGCCTGCCCAGGTGCGACGCCCGCCCCCGTACCGGTGCCGCGCTCCCCTATAGTTCGGTGACGGCCAGCTCGCCGTCCGCGTACTGCCTGCGGATGACCTTCTTGTCGAACTTGCCGACGCTCGTCTTCGGCACCGCCGGGATGACCGCCCACCGCTCCGGGAGCTGCCACTTGGCGATCTTCCCGGCGAGGAACTCCTTCAGCGTCTCGTAGTCCGCGGTCGAGCCATCCTTCAGGACGACCGTCGCCAGCGGGCGTTCGCCCCACTTCTCGTCGGGCACGGCGACGACTGCGGCCTCGGCGACCTCCGGGTGCGCCATCAGCGCGTTCTCCAACTCGACGCTGGAGATCCACTCCCCGCCCGACTTGATCACGTCCTTGGCGCGGTCGGTGAGCGTGAGATAGCCGTCGGGGCTCAAGACGCCGACATCGCCGGTCTTCAGCCAGCCGTCCTCGCTGAACCTGTCGGCGGGCCGGGTGTTCTCCCCGTTCTCGCCGCCGTAGTACGCGCCCGCGATCCAGGGACCGCGGACCTCCAGCTCACCGGCCGACTGACCGTCCCACGGCAGAAGATCACCCGCCGGGCCGACGAGACGGACCTCGACGCCTGCCGGGAATCGACCCTGGGTGACGCGGTACGGCCACTCCTCCTCCGCCGTCAGCCTGGCCGGCGGGTTCGACGTCGTGCCGCACGGGGACGTCTCCGTCATGCCCCAGGCGTGACAGAGCCGTACACCGAGCTTGTCGTACGCCTCCATGAGCGCGGGCGGACAGGCCGAGCCACCGATGGTGACCGTCTTCATGGAGGTCAGATCGCGGGGGTTCGCGCTCACCTCGGCCAGCAGGCCCTGCCAGATGGTCGGCACGGCCGCCGCGTGCGTGGGCTTCTCGCGCTCGATCATCTCGGCGAGCGGGCCGGGCTGGAGAAAACGATCCGGCATAAGGAGGTTGATACCGGTCATGAACGTGGCGTGCGGCAGCCCCCAGGCGTTGACATGGAACTGCGGAACGACCACCAGCGTGGTGTCCCTGTCCGTCAGCCCCATCGACTCGGCCATGTTGACCTGCATCGAGTGCAGATAGATCGAACGGTGGGAGTAGACCACGCCCTTGGGGTCCCCGGTGGTGCCCGAGGTGTAGCACATCGCGGCGGCCGAACGCTCGTCCAGCTCGGGCCAGTCGTAGGTGGTGGGGCGGCCCGCGATCAGCTCCTCGTACTCGTGCACCCGCGCCTGGGCGCCGGCGAGCAGGGTGCGGTCGCCGGGGCCGGACACGACGATGTGCTCGATCGTCGGCAGATGCGGCAGAAGGGGGGCGAGGAGGGGGAGCAGCGAGCCGTTGACGAGGACGACGCGGTCGTCGGCGTGGTTGGCGATCCACACCAACTGCTCCGGCGGCAGACGGAGGTTGAGGGTGTGCAGGACGGCGCCCATGGACGGGATCGCGAGGTACGCCTCGACGTGCTCGGCGTTGTTCCACATGAGCGTCGCGACACGCTGGTCACCGTCGATGCCCAGCTCGTCGCGGAGGGCGTTGGCCAGTTGGGTCGCGCGCTCGCCGACTTCCCGGAAACTGCGGCGATGGGGTTCGGCCTCCCCGGTCCAGGTGGTAATCCGCGACTTACCGTGAAACAGCATCCCGTGTTGCAGGATGCGGGTCACAGTCAGCGGTACATCCTGCATGGTGCTCAGCACGGCGTCCTCCCGTTGGGCGCTAGCGCTACGTGGCAGTGAAGAAGTGTGCAGATTCTGCTCACCTACCGCCAGGCGTGTCATTACCCCCCTGGGTAAAGGATGCGGCCGGACGGGAGCCACGGGAATGACGGGCACGCGCGGAGAGCACGGTAGGTGCAGGTGCGGCCTGCACGTCGCGCACGATGCAGGGTGCAAGCGGAATGCACGTCGCGCACGATGCACGGTGCACGCGCAATGCACGTCGCGCACGATGCACGATGCACGCGGACTGCGCGGAATGCCGACTGCACACCGAACTGCCCGCTGTGCCGACTGCGCCGGGATGCGCGGACTGCGCTGCGTGCTGGCTGCGTGCGTACGTCAGTGCGCCGAAGTGCGCCGAGCGCAAGGGCGTCAGCGCACCGGGACCAATTCCGGGTCCTCGCGGAGCTTGCCGAGCGCGCGCGACACCGCGCTCTTGACCGTACCGACGGACACTCCGAGCACCTCCGCCGTCTGGGCCTCGCTCAGATCCTCGTAGTAGCGCAGCACCACCATCGCCCGCTGCCGGTCCGGGAGTTTCATGACGGCACGCCACATCGCGTCGTGCAGCACCTGCTGTTCGGCGGGATCGGGCGAGGGCACGGTCTCCGGCTCGGGCAGTTCGTCGCAGGCGAACTCGTCCACCTTGCGCTTGCGCCACTGCGATGTACGGGTATTGAGCAGGGCACGGCGGACATAGCCGTCCAGCGCCCGGTGGTCCTCGATCCGCTCCCATGCGACATACGTCTTCGTGAGCGCGGTCTGCAGCAGATCCTCGGCGTCGCTCGGGTTCGCGGTGAGCGAGCGCGCCGTCCTCAGCAGTACGGGCCCCCGCGCCCGTACATACGACGAGAACGACGAGTAGCGGGCATGGGTCGCGTACCGTGCGTCGCCTCCGTACAACGGAGGCACCCGCACGGCGGCCTTCGAAGCGCTTGTGCAGACTGGCGTGGTCATGGGGTCCACGCTAGGAGCGGGTACCGCTTCTGCGGATCGGCCACAGGTCCTGAAGCCATGTCCGCCTCAGGTTGTAGTGATGGTGTTAGCCCCACCTCCTGTAGGTGGAGGAGACCCTCAGAGCCGATGACATGGCTCTCAGGGCCTCGAGCCCCGGCTCGGGGAGCGGATGGGCGTCGTACAGCCCTGGCCCCCGGCCTGCGGACACCCGCGGAATCGGGGCGGTAGCGCGTGCGGCGCCGGATTCGGGCGCGGGGCGGGCGCGGGGCTCGGACTGAGCACGGGCGTAGCCGGACAGGGGGTGGGGGGTGGGGTGAGTCGTACGGGTCGTACGACTCCAGGTGGATACGACGGCGGCCCACGGGCCGCAGCCTGGACCGAAGCGAGGACGGAAGCCAGGGCGGACGAACGCGGAACAGCCTGCGCGAGGGCACCGGAGTACCGCAGCGCAGGCTGTCCTTCACTCCTCGGTCCACGCCCCCCTCGGGCCTGGCGTCACCAAAGGTGGGTGAAGTTCACGACCGTGTTGTCGTTGTCCTGGTCGATGGCGGTGAAGGCAGAGCCGTTCACGCTGGCGATGTTGCTCTGGTTGGACGCGCCGGCACCGCTGGCCACCTGCTGACTGGTGGTCGAATTGCCGAAATTCACCCCAGCGACACCACTGCCGACGATCGAAGCCACCGTCGCGTTCGATCCGTCGTCCGCGAAAGCGCCGTTGTCGGCCAAGGCGACGCCCGAGAAGAGGGCAGCCGTGAGGGGCAGGGCGGCGACGGCGGCGAGGACGCGGGCGGTACGGATGCTTGCCATGTCATTTCCTCCATGAACCGGAATTGCGGAAGTACGGCTGGTTCCCAGGCGGTTGGCCGACCGGCCCGGATCTTGGTCACGACGTCGCGACCTCAGAGTTGCCCAGCGAATCCCCGGCGAACCACCCAAGCCGGAGCGATTCCCCCTCAAGCGTGACGACAGGCTGATAAACCCTCTTCACGCCCGCAGAACCGCAGTTCAGAGCGGTGCACGCCCCTTCCACGCCGGGAAAGCCCGGCAGCTACAAGGGGCGAAGCGTTACGGCACGATTCCAGCCAAACTCCCCCTTCCCTTCTTCGAACATCTGTACGATGATAAGAATCATGGCCATCACCGTCCGGCAGACCGCCACCCTGGCCCTTACCCACGCCCTCTCCGCCGCGGAGCGTGGGCTACCCGTCATTCCCCTGTCCCCCACGAAGCTCCCGGCCCTGCGATCACCGCACCGGGACGAGGCCGAGCCGGTCCTGTGCCGCGGCGAATGCGGTCTGCCCGGCCATGGCGTCCACGACGCCACCACCGACCCGGCGGGCGTACGGGCGCTCTTCGCCGCGGCCCCCTGGGCCACGGGCTACGGCATCGCGTGCGGCAGACCGCCGCACCATCTGATCGGCATCGACCTCGACACGACGGGCGTCGGCGGCTCCGCCGGCTCGGTGGCCGATTCGCTGTCCGCGCTCCGGCATCTGGCGCTGCGGCACCTGTTCACCATCCCGGAAACGGTCACCGTCCTCACTCCGAGCGGCGGACGCCATCTGTGGCTGACCGGACCTCCGGACGTCGTCGTCCCGAACTCCGCCGGCCGACTCGCCCCCGGCATCGACGTACGCGGATCGGGCGGCTACCTCGTCGGCCCGGGCTCCGTCTCCGCCCATGGCGCGTACCGTCTCGCCCCCGGCACGGCCGGCCTGTCTCCCGCGCCCTGCCCTCGCGCGCTTCTGCGCCTTGTCACACCGCCCGCGCGCCCTCACCACCCCACCCACGCCCACGCCCGCCCGTCCCAGGGCCAGGGTCTGGTCCATTTCGTCCTCGCCGCCCACGAGGGCCAGCGCAACACCAGGCTCTTCTGGGCAGCCTGTCGCGCGTACGAGAACGGCATCGGCGACTCCCTCGCCAACGCGCTCACCGAAGCCGCCACTCGCGCCGGCCTGACGGAACGCGAGGCCCGCGCCACGATCGCCTCGGCACACCGGCTGGCCATGGGAGGAGGCCGCCGCTGACCGGGATTCCCCCACCGGCGTTCCCCTGCCGCCCGAACACAGGCGGATTCACCTCGGGAGGACACAGGGCTTCACCGACGCGGGACCCGAACGGCGGCTGAGTCCCCGATCCTGGCCGCAGGTTGGCCACACGCCCTGGTCAAGGGCGGGAAACCGGCGAGACAGGCTGAGCACAGAGGGCGGGCCCCGGAATCCGGGGCCCGCCCTCTGACCTGCTACTTCTCTGACCTACCTGCGGTGGGTGTGGGATTTGAACCCACGGTGACTCGCGCCACGACGGTTTTCAAGACCGTTCCCTTAGGCCGCTCGGGCAACCCACCCACGCCCCGCCTTACCTGCCGCGGAGCGGCCTACAGAGTACCGGCACCGCGGCGGAGGGTGCAGCCGTGTTTCTCGGGGTGGGTGGGGAGGGGGGGTCAGCTGTCGCCCGTGCGTTCGCCGAGGGTGACGTCGACCGTGTTCTCCTTGGCGTCGCGTTCGTACGTCAGTGTCACCTTGGTGCCCGGCTTGTGGTTCCAGATCTCGCTGATCAGAGTGGGGCCGCTGTCGATCGGCTTGCCGTTGAACTTGGTGATGACGTCGCCCGCCTTGAGGCCGGCCTTGGCGGCTGGGCCATTGGGAGTCACGGCGTCGGTGCCCCCCGCGCCCTGGGCGGGGATCGTGGCGCCGTCGCCCTTGCCGGACATGTCGACGGTGGCGCCGATCACGGGGTAGACGGGCTTGCCGGTCTTGATCAGCTGCTCGGCGACGTTCTTGGCCTGGTTGATGGGGATGGCGAAACCGAGGCCGATGGAGCCGGCCTGGGACTGGCCGAAGCCGCCCCCGGTGGACTGGATGGCGGAGTTGATGCCGATGACGGCGCCGCGCGAGTCGAGGAGGGGGCCACCGGAGTTGCCGGGGTTGATGGAGGCGTCCGTCTGGAGGGCGCTCATGTACGAGTTCTTGCCGCTGGAGCCGTCACCGGAGGCGACCGGACGGTTCTTCGCGCTGATGATGCCCGTGGTGACCGTGTTGGACAGCCCGAAAGGGGCGCCGATGGCGATCGTCGAGTCGCCCACGGCGACCTTGTCGGAGTCGCCGATCGCGAGCGGAGCCAGGCCCGAGGGTGCGTTCTTCAGCTTCAGTACGGCGACGTCGTAACCCTGCGCACGGCCGACGACCTCGGCGTCGTACTGCTTGCCGTTGGAGAACGTCACCGAGAGGGTGCCGCCGGCCGCGGCCGAGGCCACCACGTGGTTGTTGGTGAGAATGTGGCCCTCTTGGTCGTAGACGAACCCGGTGCCCGTGCCGCCCTCGGACTGGCCGCTGCCGCCCGTGTCCCCGTTGTCCGTGCCGCCGGGGCCCGACTTCGCCTCGATGGTGACCACGCTCGGCAGGGCCTTGGAGGCGACCGACGCGACCGTGCCCGGTTCGCGCTTGAGGTCCTTCGGCATCTCACCGGCGGTGATGGTGGTCGAGCCGGTGCCGTTGTCGTTGCGCTCGGCGGCCCAGTAGCCGATGCCGCCTCCGACTCCGCCGGCCACGAGGGCGGCCACCAGGACCGCGGCGACCAGTCCGCCCGGGCGCTTGCGCGGGGGCTTGCCGCCCACCTGGACCGGCGCGCCCCAGACCGTACCGTCACCGCCGCCGTAGGAGGGGAGGGCGGACGGCTGTGACGGCCAGCCCGTGCCCGGAGCCTGGGCCGCGGCGGGGGAGGCCGCCGGGACGGGTCCGGGCAGCGGCGCGGTGACCGGCTCGGCCTGGGGCGGCTGACCCGGCCCGTGAGCCGCGACCGGCTCGGTGGGGTGAGCCCCCGGAGGAGGGCCGCTCGGGCCGCCCGGCCCGGCCTGCCCGCCCGGCTCGGCCGCGGAGCCCGAAGGCGCCGTGGAACCGGAAGGCGCAGCGCCGTAGGGAGCCGCGCCGTACGCGTCGCCCCCGCCCCCGTCGGACACGGGTGGAGCCGGCGGTCCCGCGGGAGCGACTGGCGGCACAGGAGGCACGGACGGCGCTGCCGGCTGCACAGTGCCCTCGTGGCCCTCGTTCTCGGTGCTCACAGCTTTCTCTCCTCTGGGGTCCACATCATTCGCATCGGTGCGGGAGTCCGCGCTGCAACTGTCTCGGGTCAGCATTTCCCACAGCACGTCAGGCCACTGTAAGCAGGACCTGTGCGTATTCCCTCAATTCTTTACATACGACAAAACGGGCGCGTCTCCAAGGCGTGGCGGCCACCTGGATGAACATGCCTCCCCGCCCCCCGCACACGCCTCCCCCAACTCGGTGACACCATGACGCGGTGACTCAAGCACGGCAGCACAACATCCAGGTCGTAGCCCATCGAGGCGCGTCGGAGGATGCCCCGGAGCACACGCTCGCCGCCTACATGAAGGCCATCGAGGACGGTGCGGACGCCCTCGAATGCGATGTACGCCTCACGGCCGACGGCCATCTCGTCTGTGTTCACGACCGGCGTGTCAACCGCACCTCGAACGGCCGCGGGGCCGTCTCCGCCCTGGAGCTGGCGGATCTCGCCGCGCTCGACTTCGGGACCTGGAAGGGAAGGGAGGACTCCGCCGAGAGCCCCGACTGGGGCGACCCGTCCCTCACTTCCGTACTGACCCTGGAGCGGCTGCTGGAACTGGTCGCGGACTCCGGCCGCCGTATCGAACTGGCCATCGAGACCAAGCACCCCACCCGCTGGGCCGGACAGGTGGAGGGGCGGCTGCTCCAGCTCCTCGAGCGGTTCGGGCTCGCCGAACCGGCCTCGGCGGACGAGTCGCCCGTACGCATCATGAGCTTCTCCGCCCGCTCGCTGCACCGGGTCGCCGCCGCGGCGCCGACCATCCCCACCGTGTATCTGATGCAGTTCGTGAGCCCCCGGCTGCGCGACGGGCGGCTGCCGGCCGGTTCCCGGATCGCCGGTCCCGGGATCCGGATCGTCCGCAACCACCCCGGTTACATCGCACGGCTGCACCGCGCCGGTCACCGTGTTCACGTCTGGACGGTCAACGAACCGGAGGATGTGGAACTGTGCGTCCGGCTCGGCGTGGACGCGATCATCACCAACCGGCCCCGGCAGGTCCTCACCCAGTTGGGCCGACTGTAGGACGGCCGGGACGGCCGGGACGCCGCCGCGGCACGACCAGGAGCCGGCAGCGGCACGACCCGCACGCGACCGGCGTACGGCCAGCGCGTACGGACCGGCGTACGGCCGGCGCGACGGGAGCCACGGCGGCACGGGCACAGGGCGGCCGGACGGGACGAGCGCGGGGCCGGCAGGCAGGATTGCGGAGCCGGTGAGCGGGCAGAACCGGAATGTACGGCTGTAACACGGGCCACAGTGCCATGCACACGTCTCATTCACACATGGTCCGCTATGGGGGCTTACATCCATATTTGGAATCGCTCAGACGTCTGTGATACCGAACTCGTGTCCGTAACACCCACTACAGGGAGTGCACCGGCGCATTCGGTACGTACTCGGGAGTCAGGAGTGCGTCATCGACGCGTTCCGGGCCGGTTTCCGGTTCAGTCCATCGGGGCATTCACACCGTGGCGTGGGGCAAAGGAGGTCTCGGGGGTGGCGTTGGTGGTGGCACAGGAGGTGCCCACGTCTTCGAGCATGGCCGTGCCCCATGGCCCTGCGGGCGTGGGCCAGGCAAGGCACCGGATGCGGGAGCAGCTGCGGCGCGGCGGCGTACCCGAATCGGTCGTCGACGATGCGATTCTGATTCTTTCCGAGCTTCTCAGCAACGCCTGCCGCCATGGCAGGCCGCTGGGGCACGCGGAGGTGGGCGATGGAGACGTCCGCGCCGCCTGGCATGTCGATCCGTCCGGCCGGCTGACGGTCGAGGTGACGGACGGCGGTGGCCCCACCCGGCCCGTGCCCTCCACTCCGTCGGTCACCGCCCGAGGCGGACGGGGGCTCAACATCATCTCCGCGCTGGCCCAGGAGTGGGGCGTCCGTGACGGTGCGGCGGGCGAGGTCACCGTGTGGGTGGTCGTCTCCAAGGGGCACCTTCGCGACGATTTCGCTACGCGCGTCGCAGGCCCGGGCGCCGGCGGCTTCGATTACGCGGAACCGTACGAAGGCTGAGACGAGGGAGGTCCGAGGCATCCCTGGGAACACCCTGCGAAACACCCCGAGGCCGAGGCCGAGGCCGGGGAAGTCCGGGCGAACGACGGCTGAGACAGAGAACGGCCGACGCCCTCCGGCGCCCAGGACCATGGGGGAGCACGACGGTTGAGATGCACGACGGAGGTGTACGGCCCTGCCGGAATCGGTGACCAGGGTCGTACGCCTTTCTCGCGTGCCGTCGCCGACATGCGCACGGACAGGAGTACCGGGTGCTGTGCCCCCGCGACGGCACCGGACGGCTAGGCTCGCGCCGAGAACACGGCACCACCATCACGCACAGCACCACTTTGTGCACCACCACGCACACCAGTCACAGATGCCGCCTCGGGCACGCAGACGTGTCGCCGTACGAGCGACGCCGCTATCGGGAGAAGCCGCACCATGGCCAAGAAGCGCCCCCAGACCAAGGCCCCCGGGTCCCAGCCCAAGGACCGGGGCCGCACCGCGGGCGCCGACGAGCCCGTACCCGTGGTGGGCGCCCGCGAGCCCTGCCCCTGTGGATCGGGCCGCCGCTACAAGGCGTGCCACGGCCGCGCCGCCGCCCAGGCCGTGACCGAACTGGTCCAGCGACCGTTCGAAGGGCTGGCCGGCGAATGCGACTGGGTCGCCCTGCGCGAGCTGGTCCCCGCGGCCACCGCGCGGCTGACGCTCAAGGGCGGACTACCCGAAGGCGTGCCTTCCGTGACGCTCGCGACCGTCCTGCCCATGGCGTGGCCCGCGATGCGCCGCGACGACGGCTCCGTACTGCTCGGGCTCCAGAACGACACCTCGTCCGGCGACCTCAGCCGCGATCTCGCGGACACGCTGACCCGCGCGCTCGCGGCGGAGCCGGGCCATCCGGTCGGCGCCGAGCGGGCCGCGTCGGGCGAAGGGCCGCGGCTCCAGGACCTTCTCGACCCGGAGGCCCCCTTCGAGCCGGTGGTGCACACCGGTTTCGAGTTCTGGATCCCGGAGTCGGCGGAGGACTCCTCCCCCGAGGTGGCCGCATCCCTGGAGCGGGCGAACGCCGCGGCGCTCCCGACGGTCAAACTCTCCGGCACGGACGCCGCGTACTGGTGCGAGACCCCCGAGAAGAACCATCTGCGCTGGGTCATGCCCCACCCGGAGGAGCGCCTTCTGGACGCGCTCGCCCGGCTGCACGCGGCCGGGTCGGCTTCGCTCGGCGAGGGGACCCGGCTCGTCGGATCGTTCCGTGCTCACGGGCTGGTGGTTCCGGTCTGGGACCTGCCGAGCGGGATGAGCGCCGAGGAGTGCGAGAAGCCGGCGGCCGAGTTCGCCGAGCGGCTTGTCGAAGCGCTCGCCGCGGAGGCCCCGCTGACGGGCGACGAACGCCGGGCGCGCGGCGGCCTCACCAACCGTCAGGTGACTCTGAGCTGAGCACTCCGGCAGGGGTGCGCCGAAGCGGAGGAGGGCTGCGGCATGAGGAGCGCGGAAGCCGAGGAGGACTGCGGCATGAGGTGCGCGGAAGCCGAGGAGTGCCATGACCAAGGCGGGCCGGAGCCGAGGAGAACCAGAAGTTTCGGGAAAAGGACGTCCGGAGCGCCGAAGTGGTGAAATTCGAACCAAGGAACCGCCCGCTCCGGCCCTGAGCGGTTCACTCCTTCCCGGGCCGGCCGCCCCCGCCTTGCGATCTGTCCCGACTACCCCTGAGTCAGGTCGAGTTGTGCCCAGGGGCGGTTCTGGGTCACACCGAGCGAAAAAGCGGGTGACTCCCGTCACAACGCACTCAAAGCGCGACTGAACCGCTGTCCGAATACCCGAGATCGAATTTGCGAATGGCAGATCTCTTGTTACCGTTCTAAGAGCCCGGTCGCTGGTGCATCCCCCGTCGCCAGCGATCGGGTCTCTCTATGTCCGGAGCCAGACGGTCTCTCAACGGCCCTTCGGTTCAACGGAGTTGCTCCCCGATCTCAGCAGCAGCGGACCGCCGTCCGGCCCGCCCACGGCGGCGAACTCGGCAAACGCCCAGTACTCCGCCCCTCTACGGGACCGTTCCCTCGGGGTCTCGCAGACGCCCGGCTCATCGCCCACCTCGCCCGCGCAGTTGATCCGCAGGGTTCGCCGGTCGGGGCCCATCAAAGTGAGCACGGAACTCAATTCCGCGCCCGTGGCATTGCGGTAGTACGTACGCGCCCAGGTGTCATGGCCATTGGCCAGTACGCAGGTCTGCGCCTCGACCCCTTCGGGAGAGGCGAGTTCCGGCCCGCATCGGGCGGTGGTCACCGCCGTGCCTTCGCTGCCGTGATCAGGTGATGTTTCGGCCTTGTGCCGTGCTCTTGACGTCTGGTGTGATTTTCTGCCGGGTTGTCCGCCGGAGGTGTCCACGGCATTCTCGTCGGCCTTCTCTCTGCCGTGGGCCTCGGCAGCGCTCACGCCGGAGGCGCCGGCGGGGTTCCCGTCCGGGGCTCCGTCCAGGGCTCCGTCCAGGGCTCCGTCCAGGGTTTCGGCGGACGCTCCGGCCGGGGCTCCGGTACGCGCGGTGGCAGGCGTACCGTCGGACGATCCGCCCGGAGCCCAACGGTCCGGCCAGCGGAGCCCATCGGTCGGCCCCGCCGCCGCGGCCAGCGGCAGCAGCGCGGCGACCACCACAACCAGATAAATCCCGATCATGCGGAGATTCATGGGCCACCTACCCACTGCGCGGAAATTCCGGACGCTACGGGCACCGTGAGGATTCTGAATCCGGCACGGCACTCGGCTCGGCACGCCGACGATATCCATGGAATCCGGGCGCACGGTGACCCGCACACCCGCTTCCACGCAACTCCGGTCCGCTCCAACTCGTACGAGTGACGGCCACCAGGCCGTCACGGCCCGCCGGACTCGCCTGAGCCACCTGAATCACCGCACCGACCGAAGGACCCGCGCTCACCGGACTCACCGAGCCGAGCCGCCCACGAGGCCAAGAGGCAACGAGGCAACGAGGCCGGGAGAGCCGCCCGGCCCAGCCACCGAGCCCGTGTCGCCGGAGCGGAGGCTCGGTAGCTGGGCTCGGTACACCCGGGCTCGGTACACAGTGGTTCGCTACGCGAGCAGCGTCAGTAAGCGGGCCTCGGTACGCGGGCAGCCTCAGTACGCGAGCCGGCTTCCACCGTCCGGCGCGCTCGTGCTCGCCTCGACCAACGCGTCCACGACCGCCTCCACATCCGGCAGCCATGGAGCGCGGGACCCGGGCAGCGGCGCCCGTTCCCACCGCACCTGGCCGGTCCCCGTCTCGGACGGGGGCAGGACCAGATAGCCGCCTTCGCCGTGGAAGCGGAGCGAACTCGGCACGCAGTCCTTGGCGAAGAGCAGTTCACCGAGTTGTTCGAGCGTGTAGGGGGCGACCAGCAGCGACCACCGGGTGGGTGTCGCCACGACCGGCCCGAGCCGCATGTCCATCCGGTCGAGCGCGGCCAGCGCACGGGCCCCGGCCGGCGCGGGAAGGCTCACCGCGCAGGGCGCGTACCCCCCGGTGGCCAGGAGGATCGGTGCGGTGGGCCTGTTCGTCCACCACCAGCGCACCATCCGCTCGTCGGTCGTCGCCGCGAGGAGCCCGGGGTCGAAGGGGTGCGCGCCGGGTACGACGCACTCGGCGTCCGGGCAGGCGCAGCGCCGCCCCCGGCCACCACCGGCCGCGGGCAGTCCCACGCCGGGAAGTACGGGCCATCGCCACTCGGCGGCGCAGGTGAGCGCCGCTTCGAGCTGTGCAGGCTGGACCGGCCCCTTCTTACGCCAAAACCGGATCCTGCGTCGCCTTCCGAGGATCTCGCGCATGAGCGCTCGTTCCTTTCCGTTGAACGCCGAGGTCCACATCACACCCTGTGTACAGCTTTTCACTGTTCGTACGAATACGTCTGGTGTACGCACTGCGTGTGTGTACGTACCTACGTGCTATCACGTGCGCTGGTACGTACTGGTCGGCGGCATCACCGCCCCATGCCGGCGGCATGGGCGTCCCCCCGCTTAGCCTGCGGCAGGATCGCCGCCCGGGGGCCGAACGTGGGCCGTGCTCGATTAAGCGCGTGGCGTGGGGTACGTGCCCGGCGCTTGCTTCCCGTTATATCCGGACCGCTCCCCCGCGTGGGGCCAGTCCGGCATTTCCCCGTCACCCGGGGGTCCGCCTTGGCTCTTCTTCGGGGATCTGCCGTGGGTACCAGTGCGGCCCACGGCTGTTTAAGACGCCCAAGCCCGTCACGGGGTTCCAGGGATCCCAATTGCCCCCGGCCATCACCTTTTACGTACCCACCACGTTCGACATGACGCTTCCCTCCAAGGCCCTCCGGAGCCCTCTGCCCCGGAGAGGTCCCCCGAGGGATCCGCTGCCGAACGCCCTCAGTCGACCTCAATTGTTGACCAGCAGGTGCATTTTTCAGCCAAGTTCAGGACACCAAGGAAGGATGGGCTCGCGGAGACGTCCCGCATGGCCCGGGAACTGGTTCAAGAACAGCTCAAAAGCTACCCAAGGCCACGTAGACACCATCAATCCCACTGGTGCAATGCTGGACATCCCCTCACATGTGCGTGTACATGTGGATGCATTGATAGCGGCGCAGAATGACATGGGGGTTTGCGATGCTATTGAGCAGAACGCACCAGCCGGAAAGCTCGCTGCCATGAGCGCCCCACACCTGCCGAAAGTGGCTGGAATCAACCCACCGGTTCCCAACCTCGCGCATAATGCCGCAGGTCTGTCCGCCCTCGCCTCCGCCTCGGCGCCTTCCGGCACCGATGCGGACGTGCCCCCCGAACTCACCGGCTCCGGCGCCTCCGACGTATCCGGTCCGCCCAGTGCCCCCTCCGACTCCAAAGAACCGAACGGACCGGCTGGATCAGGCACCGTGTCTCCCGCGGCGGTGATCCAGGACCGGCTCGCCGGGTGGGTCACGGACCTGACCGCCCTCCACCAACTGACCGAACGCCTTGCCGAGACCGGTTCACTCGACACCGCCCTCACTGAACTGCTGCGCGCCGGGGCGGCTCTGCTCGGGACCCGCCGCGGGATGGTCGTACTCGAACCCCTGCCCGGCGCCGCACGGCCCGACGGATCCGAGTGCTCCGGCTCCTACGGTGTGGACCATGGCCCCTCCCTCACCAGGGGATTCGGGTTCACCCACGCCGAACTGGGCCAGATCGAGACCGTTCCGCGCGCCATGACCGCGCACGGACGCATCCTGGAGGACCGACGCCGGCCGGAGGGGCGGACGGGGCTCCCGGCGCCGGTCGCCCACCCCGATCTGCTGGGTGACGAATCGCTCGACGCCCAGCACCGCGAGGTCGCCGCCCGCCTCGGCTGCGCGGCCGGCTACACCCAGCCGCTCGCTTCCGAGGCGGCGGGCACGCTGGGCGCGGCCGTCTGGTACTTCGACGAACCGACCACCCCGTCGGACCGCCGGCGCGATCTCGTGAGCCTCTACGCGCGGTACGCCACCGGCCATCTGGCCCGGCTGCTCGAACTGGAGCAGGCCCGGCGGACCGTCGCCACCGTCGCGGAGGAACTGCTCCCCAGCAGACTGCCGCGCGTGCCGGGGGTCCAGCTCGCGGCCCGGCACCGGACCGGTCCACGCGGTGGCGGCGACTGGTACGACGCGCTGCCGCTGCCGGAGGGCGCGCTCGGCCTCGCGGTCGGCTCGGTCAGCGGATCGGGGCCGAGCGCCCTGGCCGCGATGGGTCGGCTGCGCGCGTCCCTGCGGGCGTACGCCGTGATGGAGGGCGAGGACCCCGTCGCCGTACTCTCCGATCTCGAACTGCTGCTGCGGCTCACCGAACCGGCCCGTACCGCCACCGCGCTCTTCGCGTACGCCGAACCCGCGGCGGGGAAGATCGTGCTGGCCGGGGCCGGGCACACTCCGCCGCTGATCATCGGCGAGCGGCGCACCGAGTTCGTCGAGACGTCCCTGTCCGCGCCGTTGGGGATGCTGGCTTGCTGGGAGGCGCCGAGCGTAGAGCTGCGTCCCGAGGCAGGCGAAACGGTGCTCCTCTACACGGACGGTCTGCTCCGGCGTACCGGGGACGCCATGGACCGGGCCTTCGCGCGGCTTCACTCGGCCGCCGCGGGCGTGCCGAAGGCGGCGCGCGACGATCCGGGGGCGATCGCCGACCATGTGCTGAACACCGTGCTGCCCGACGGGCTCGACCAGGGCGTCGAAGGCGTGGACGACGTCGTTCTGCTCGCCGCCCGTTTCGACTGACCGGAACACTGGCCGGAGCCCCTGCCCAGGACGCCGGAACCCCGGCCGAGAGCACCGGCCGAGAACACCGGCCAGTCCCCGGCCGGTCCGGGAAGGGGAGCGCGGATCTGGCCAGGGGCGGTCCGTCGGCATCACCGCCGACCGACCGCCGGCACGGCCACAGACCGGACACGGACCGGCCGGGATCAGCCGGGGATCAGCCGGTTGGCGGCCGTGGCCATGGGTCGGCCATGGGTCGGCCACGAACCGCGACGGTGTGTATCCGGCCATGGACCGACGGCAGGCCCGGACCGCCCGATGGCCGGCAGTCGGCTCGCTGCTGACCGACTGACCGGTCTTGCCAGGGAACGGCCGACCCTGCTCACGTGGTGTTACGTCTGCTTTGCCTTACTCCTCACACCCCGCGAGGCCGTCTTCACGTCGCACATACGATGGAGTCCGGTCCAATGATGTATCGAGGAGGCAGACGTGGCCGAGGAGCTCACCCCGAGTGTCCCGGAAGAAGAAGAGCAGCCGGTCAAGCAGCGGAAGAACGGCCTCTACCCGGGAGTCTCCGACGAGCTGGCCGAGAACATGGCGAGCGGCTGGGCGGACACGGAGCTGCGTGATCTGGAGCCCATCGCCCAGGCGTCGCAGACGGCCGCCCGCCGCGCCGCTCTCTCCGCGCGCTTTCCCGGCGAGCGGCTGGTGATCCCTTCCGGCAGGCTGAAGACCCGCTCCAATGACACGGAGTACCCCTTCCGGGCCTCCACGGAGTACGTCTACCTCACCGGCGACCAGACCGAGGACGGCGTCCTCGTCTTGGAGCCCACCGCCGACGGCCACCGGGCCACGGTCTATCTGCTGCCGCGCTCCAACCGGGAGAACGGCGAGTTCTGGCTCTCCGGCCAGGGTGAGCTGTGGGTCGGCCGCAGGCACTCCCTCGCCGAGGCCGAGCAGCTGCTGGGCATCCCGGCCGAGGATGTGCGGGAGCTGGCGGACAAGCTGCGCGAGCAGACCGGTCCGGTCCGCGCCGTGCGCGGGCACGACTCCGGCATCGAGGCCGCGCTGACCGACAAGGTCACCGCCGAGCGGGACGAGGAGCTGCGCGTCTACCTCTCCGAGGCGCGCGCGGTGAAGGACTCGTTCGAGATCGGCGAGTTGCAGAAGGCGTGCGACTCGACGGTCCGCGGCTTCGAGGATGTCGTCAGGGTCCTGGACAGGGCCGAGGCGACCAGCGAGCGCTACATTGAGGGAACGTTCTTTCTGCGCGCCCGTGTCGAGGGCAACGACGTCGGCTACGGCTCGATCTGCGCCGCCGGCCCGCATGCGACCACCCTGCACTGGGTGCGCAACGACGGCCCGGTCCGCTCCGGCGATCTGCTGCTGCTGGACGCCGGTGTGGAGACCACGACCCTCTACACCGCCGATGTCACCCGCACTCTCCCGGTCAGCGGCCGGTTCAGCGAACTCCAGCGCAAGATCTACGACGCGGTGTACGACGCCCAGGAGGCCGGAATCGCGGCGGTGAAGCCGGGCGCGAAGTACCGCGACTTCCACGACGAGGCCCAGCGGGTGCTCGCCGAGCGGCTCGTCGAATGGGGACTGGTCGAGGGTCCGGTGGAGCGCGTGCTGGAGCTGGGCCTCCAGCGGCGCTGGACGCTGCACGGCACCGGCCACATGCTCGGCCTCGACGTCCACGACTGCGCCGCCGCGCGCACCGAGGCGTACGTCGACGGAACGCTGGAGCCGGGCATGTGCCTGACGGTCGAGCCCGGTCTGTACTTCCAGGCCGACGATCTGACGGTGCCGGAGGAGTACCGGGGCATCGGCGTACGGATCGAGGACGACATCCTCGTCACCGAGGACGGCAACCGGAATCTGTCGGCGGCGCTGCCGCGCCAGGCCGACGAGGTCGAGACGTGGATGGCCTCCGTCCAGCAGTCCTGACCGGCGGGTGAGGAGCCCGAAGCGGAGCAACGGGTGCGGAGGGCGAGTCGCCCAGGTCTAGGTCGTTTCTGATGGATCAGGCTGGATCAGGGAGCGGGGTCTGGTGCCGTGCATCGCAAGGCGGAGGAGGGAGTCCATGCGGTGGGGGTACCTCCCGGGCCGCAAGGCCCAGGGGGCCATAGGTGACCGACGACAACGCAGCGAGGTGCGGTGCCAGGGCACGCGAGCCCAGCAAGATCCATCAGAAGCGGCCTAGGAGACCCTGAGCAGCGCGTCCTCCCGCCATTTCAGGGTCTTGTCGAAACTGACCACCGCTCCGCGCCCCGGCCGGTTGCTGAAGCGAACGTGGTCGGCCAGTTCCTCGATCAGCCAGAGCCCTCGGCCGCTCTCCGCGGTGGTCGGTGTGTGCGTGTCGGCCCCCGGTCCCGTACGAGGGCACTCGTCGGCCTTCCGAACGGGAAAGCCGGGACCGGAATCAGCCACCTCGATACGGCACGTCTCACCGTCCAGATACGCGGTGACCTGGTACGCCCCCAGGGGATCGCCCGGACCTTCGCCGCCCCCGTGCTCCACCGCGTTCGCACATGCCTCACTGAGCGCGACCGAGAGGTCGAAGGAGATCTCGGGGTCCACGCCCGCCGTCTCCATCGTCCCGATGAGCAGCCGCCGGGCGAGCGGAACGCTCGCAGCTTCGCGCCGCAAATGGAGTGACCACCAGATGCTCATGCTCCAGCCTCCTGGCTGCGGCTCGACATACCGATACGTATTGCCCCAATACACGGTCCGTAAGCACACAGTTGGTGTGATTGCCCTCATTCGGCGGAAGCGCGCCACCGTGGCGACGGTGTATGCCGAAGGGGTGACGGCGGGACCGGGACGTGCCGGGGCGGGTCTGGGTGGGTGACGGCTGACGATGACGTCTCCGTCGCTCTCCCTGTTCACGGCCCCAAAGGGGACCTTCCGGACCTGCCGTACGGCGGTGGGAGGCCGGGTGCGATGATGACCCGGCCATGTCGTCCCTGTCGTCCCCGCCGCTTCCGAGCGGTGCGCGCACCGGAGCCGGTCTACGGCTGCTGAGGGCCGCGGTGTTCACCGCGGTCTGTGTCGCGCTGTCCGCGACAGGGCACGCGGTGGTCTCCTGCGCGAGCGTCCCGTGGTGGACTCTGCTGGCGGGCCTCGCCGGGATCTTCGCCCTGGTCGTGCCGTTCACGGGCCGGGCGCGCTCACTGCCGTCGATCGCCGTGGCGCTGGGGGCGGGGCAGCTCGCGCTGCACGCCCTCTTCGGTCTCGGCCAGCATCAGCTCAGGTTCTCGCGGGCGAGCGACGACATACTGATCCGGATGGCCGCGAAACTGATGTGCGGCACGGGTGCCGCGCCTCTCAGCGCGGCCGACGCACACCGGATCGTCACCACCGCGGGCCTCACGCCGCCCGGCCACAGCGCCCACACGAGTGACGTCGCGACGGCGGCAGCCCAGCCGGATCTTCTGCCGTCGCTCCCCATGCTGCTCGCGCATCTGCTGGCCGCCCTCGCGACCGGCTGGCTGCTGCGGCGGGGAGATCTGGCACTGCTGCGGCTGATGCGGCTCTCCGCCGAGTCCGCGTACGAGATGCAGCAGGCGGTGACGGAGGCCGCCCGGCTGCGCTCTCTGCGGGCCGCACTCGCTCTCGTACGGGCGCTGAGCACCGGCCTCGTACACACGCCGTCCCCCGGGGGGCGTCCCCCTCGGGCCTCGGACGACGCTCGCCCGCCGGCCGCGGGTGAGGCACTTCAGCACACGGTGATCAGGCGCGGGCCGCCCGCGCGCTTCGCTCTCGCAGCCTGACGCGGCCCACTCGACGGGAGTGCGGCCGTGGTGCCGCGCACCTCTGTGCCCCGGCACACCACCGTCTCTCCCACCCTGTGGAGTGTCTTCGTCATGAGCGTTTCATCCCGCGCCTCCCGTATGTCGCTTGGTCACACTCGCCACACCCCTGCCTTCCGTCTCATCCCTCCCTTCCGTGCTTCCCGTGTCGCGGTCGCCGCCGGTGTCGCCGCGTCCTCTGTGCTGCTGCTCTCCGGGACGGCGTTCGCGCATGTCAGTGTCCAGCCGCAGGGCGAGGCCGCGAAGGGCGGTTACGCCACCGTCAACTTCAAGGTCCCGAACGAGCGCGACAACGCCTCGACCGTGAAGCTGGAGGTCAGCCTGCCGACCGAGCACCCGCTGGCCTCGGTGATGCCGCAGCCCGTGCCCGGCTGGAAGGTCGAGGTCACCAAGGCCAAGCTCGACAAGCCGCTTGAGGTCCACGGCAAGCAGATCACCGAGGCGGTCTCCAAGGTCACCTGGACCGCCGACGGCTCCAAGATCGGGCCGGGACAGTTCCAGCAGTTCCCGCTCTCTCTCGGACAGCTTCCCGAGAACGCCGACCGACTCGTGTTCAAGGCTCTCCAGACGTACGACAACAAGGAGGTCGTGCGCTGGATCGAGGAGTCTCAGGAAGGCGCCCCCGAGCCCGACGCACCGGCACCCGTCCTGACGCTGTCGGCCGCCAAGGACGACGGTCACGGTGGAACCGCGACGAGCCCCGGCACCGAAAACAACGGACACGACGACAGCGACGACGGCACGAGCACGTCGGAGAACGCGTCCTCGGACGGCGGCTCGGACACCACCGCCCGCGTCCTCGGGATCGTCGGCATCCTTGTCGGAGCGGGGGGAATCGCCTTCGGCCTCCTGGCCGGCCGGCGCCGCACTCCTTGATCTTCCGTTTCACACACCACCATCAGGATTTCCTCCATGCGCATCAAGACCGCACTGACGGCCGCACTCGCCGCGACCGCCGTGTTCACTCTGTCCTCCTGCTCCAGCGGGGACGACTCCGGCGGGAAGGACTCCGTCGCGGACGTCTCCCTGCAGGAGGACAACAAGCCCGGAACCCTGCTCGACCAGCCGTTCGCCAAGCCTGACCTCGTCCTGACGGACACCAAGGGCAAGCCGTACGACCTGCGCGAGCAGACCAAGGGCAAGCCGACACTGATCTTCTTCGGCTACACCAACTGCCCGGACGTCTGCCCCCTGACGATGAGCAACATCGCCATCGCCGAGAAGAAGCTGCCCCAGGCCGACCAGGACAAGCTCCAAGTCGTCTTCATCACCACCGACCCGGAGCGCGACACCCCGGCCGAGCTGGGCAAATGGCTGCCCAGCGCGGGCGACCCGTCCTTCGTGGGCCTCAGCGGCGACTTCTCGAAGATCCAGGCGGGCGCCCGCCAGATCGGCATCGGCATCGAACCGGCGCAGAAGGAGAAGGACGGCTCGGTCGTCTCCATGCACGGCGCGCAGGTCATGGCCTTCTCCCCGGAGACCGACAAGGGCTATGTGATCTACGGCGAGAGCACGACGGCGGACGAATACGCCAAGGACCTGCCCAAGCTCGTCCGTGGGGAGGAGCCGTGAGCGAGGCCCCGGGAACGGGCCGGGCGACAGCTGGGCAGCGGGCGATAGCCGTGGGCCGGGAGACAGCAGTCGGTCGATCGACGGCTGTGGGCCGGGAGACGGCCAAAGGCCGCTGCAAAGCGGGTCTCATCGGTGCCGTGGCCCTCAGCACCGGGCTGGTGCTGATGGGCTGCTCCTCCAACGGTAAGGCAAGCGGACCGTCACTGAAAGTAAGTGGCGAATTCATGCCACAACCCGTCAGCGACATGGCCGCCGGGTTTCTGACCGTGCGGAACGACGGCGGCGGGGCCGACAAGCTCACCTCCGTCACCAGTTCCATCTCCGACGACGTCACCATCCACGAGTCGAAGGAGCGGAAGATGCGGAAGGCAGAGGCGTTCGACATCCCGGCCGACGGCTCGCTCGCTCTCGAACGCGGGGGGAACCACATCATGTTCGCCCAGCTCAAGCAGCGGCCGAAGCAGGGCGAGAAGGTCTCCGTCGAGCTGCACTTCGAGAAGTCCGATCCGATCCGGGTCGAACTCCCGGTGAAGGAGCCCACGTACGACCCGGCGAGAACACCGGCCGACCGGCCGGCGGACACCCCCTCGAAGCACCACTGAGCACCACTGAGCAGGAGGGCATCGACGACGTCATGAGAGCCACCGCCCCGCGCTTCGGCCCGTCCCCGGCCAGGCCGCACCACCGCCTCGTACGGCTGCTGCTGGCCGCGACCGTCCTTCTGGGCACGGTCCTGGGCTCGCTGGTCACCGCCGCGAGCCCCGCGGCCGCCCACGCCGCCCTGACCGGGAGCAATCCGAAGGACGGGGCGGTGGTCCCCACCGCTCCGAAGGAGGTGACGCTCACCTTCTCCGAGCCCATCGCCATGGGCAAGGACTCGATCCGGGTCCTCGAACCCAGCGGCAAGCGCGCGGACCGGTCGACCGTCCGCGACGTATCGGCCGACGGAAAGGTCGCGTACGCCGTCGATCTGCTGGCCACGGTGCCCAACGGCACGTACACCGTGGCCTGGCAGGCCGTCTCCGCCGACAGCCACCCCGTCTCCGGTGCGTTCACCTTCTCCATCGGCGCCCCTTCCAAGACCGAGGTCGCTCTGCCCGACGAGGAGGCCGGCGGCGGGCTCGTCGGGCTCCTCTACGACATCGCGCGGTACGCCGCGTACGCGGGCTTCCTTCTGATGACCGGTGCCGCCGCCTTCATCCTGGTGTGCTGGCACCGGGGGGCCACGGTCAGGCCGGTGCAGCGGCTCGTCGCCCATGGCTGGGTGACGCTGACCGCCGCCACACTCGCGATGCTGCTGCTCCGGACCCCGTACACGGGGTCCGGAAAGCTCGCGGACGCCTTCGACCTCGGCGGTCTCCAGGACGTGCTGGAGACCAAGACGGGAGCGGCCCTCATCTCCCGGCTGCTGCTGCTCGGAGCGGCGGCGCTGTTCATCGCGGTGCTCTTCGGCGCGTACGCGAAGAGGGAACGGCCGGACGGAGGACAGAGCGCGGGGTCCGGCGAAGCTGACGGCATGGGCGAAGCCGATGGCCTGAGCGCAGGCACGGGCTCTAGCGCAGGCGCAGGCGCGAGGACAGAGAAGACAGAGAAAGCCGACCGCGCCGGGTCACTCGGCGGCGATGACGAGGGCACGGGCGAGGCCGAAGCCGTCGGCACGGGCCCCGCGAACGACAGCCCGGGGCCGGTGCCCGGCAGCCGTGAGCAGGACCTCGCCTTCGGGCTGAGCGTCGGCGGTGTCGTCGTCTCGGCGGGGCTCGCCGCGACCTGGGCACTGTCGGAGCACGCGTCGACCGGTATACAGACGGGGCTCGCGATGCCCCTCGACGTACTGCATCTGCTGGCCGCGGCCGGCTGGCTCGGCGGCCTCGCCGCGCTGCTGACAGCACTCCACCGCGCCCCTGTGATCGACCCTGTGGCCGTGCGGCGGTTCTCCACACTCGCTTTCGTCTGCGTCGTCACGCTGGCGGCGACCGGGATCTACCAGTCCTGGCGGCAGCTCGGCTCGTGGTCGGCGCTGACCGAGACGGAGTACGGGCAGTTGCTGCTGGTCAAGGTCGCGCTGGTGGTGGTGATGGTCGCCGTCGCCGGGATCTCCCGGCGGTGGACGGCACAGCTGGCCGAGGCACGCGACACGCAGGCCGACGGAGTCGGCGAGGGCAGGGGCGGCGCGGGTGGCGGAGCCGACGAGGCCGGCCGAGCCGCGGACACCGCCCACCCCCCAGCGGCCGAGGACGGGAAATCCGTGACGGTTCCGGGGTCACCGGAAGCCGAAGCGGGTCCGTCCCGGCCGACGCCGAACGGGTCCGGGGAGAACCCCGCTCGGGCCGCCCAACTGGCACGACAACGGGCGGCCATCGCCACCACCCGGAAGAAGAAGGCGCGGGACGCCGACCCCGTACGCTCCGGAATGCGCCGCTCCGTACTGGCCGAGGCGGGGATCGCCGTCGTCGTGCTCGCCGTGACCACCGTGCTGACGGCCACCGAACCCGGCCGCACCGAAGAGGAGGCCGGCAGGACGTCGGCCTCCCCGACCGCCGACACCGTTCCTTCGGGTCCGGCCGAGATCAGGCTCCCCTTCGACACCGGCGGCCGGAACGGCAAGGGCACGGTCCGTCTCACCTTCGACCCTGCGCGCCCCGGCCCCAACGAGATGCGAGTCTGGGTCGACGGCGCGGACGGAAAGCCGCTGGACGCCCCCGAGGTGAAGGTCTCCTTCACCCTGGAGGACAAGCAGATCGGGCCACTGCCGGTCACCCCCGACCGGGTGACGGCCGGACACTGGAGTTCGAGCCGGCTGCAGATACCGATGCCCGGCGACTGGCGGGTCAAGGTGACCGTACGGACATCGGACATCGACCAGACGACCATCGACAAGAACATGAAGATCGGCTGACAGACCCGTGGATCCCTCGAATCCGACTGAACCCGTGAGCGGCGACGGCATCTCCCGGCGACGGCTCGTCTCCACCGTCGGCGCGGCCGGCGCCACCGGGCTCGTCCTGGGCGCGGCGGGCGGGGCCGTGACCCACGCGGCCGCGGCCGACGACGCCCCGACGGCGTTGACGGCGGTCGGCTCGACCGCCGTGGCCTTCCACGGCGAGCACCAGGCGGGCATCACCACTCCCCTGCAGGCGCACGGTCATCTGATCGCCTTCGATCTGGCTCCGGGGGCGGGCCGCAAGGAGGCCGCCGCCCTGATGCGCCGCTGGTCGGGGCTGGCCGCCGGTCTTACCGCGGGCTGGCCCGCGGAGGGCGGTGACACGGGCGTCGCCCTGGACGCCGGGCCGTCATCGCTGACCGTCACCTTCGGCTTCGGCCGTACCTTCTTCGACCGTACGGGCCTGGCCGCGCAACGGCCGGCCGGTCTGGATCCGCTGCCCGCCTTCTCCGCCGACCAACTGGACCCCAAACGTTCGAACGGCGATCTGTGGGTGCAGATCGGCGCGGATGACGCGCTGGTCGCCTTCCACGCGCTGCGCGCGATCCAGAAGGGAGCGGGGGACGCGGCACGGGTGCGCTGGCAGATGAACGGCTTCAACCGTTCACGGGGGGCCACGGACCGGCCGATGACCACCCGCAATCTGATGGGCCAGGTCGACGGGACCAACAACCCGAAACCGTCCGACGCGGACTTCGCCCAGCGCGTCTTCCTTCCGGCCGACACCGAACACGCCTGGCTCGCGGGCGGCTCGTACGCCGTCGTACGCCGTATCCGGATGCTCCTCGACAGTTGGGAGGCGCTTCCGCTCAAGCAGCAGGAGCAGGTCATCGGACGGCGCAAATCGGATGGCGCCCCGCTCACGGGCGGCACCGAGACGACCGCCCTCGCGCTCGACGAGCTGGGCGGGGACGGAAAGCCGGTCATCCCGGCCAATGCCCATGCCCGGATCTCCGCGCCCGAGCAGAACGGCGGCGCGGCGATGCTGCGGCGGCCGTTCTCCTTCCATGACGGGTTCGGCGCGGACGGGACTCCGGACGCGGGGCTGCTCTTCATCTGCTGGCAGGCCGATCCGCTGCGGGGTTTCGTGCCCGTGCAGCGCAAGCTCGACCGGGGTGACGCGCTCTCCCCGTTCCTGCGGCACGAGGCGAGCGGACTCTTCGCGGCACCGGGCGGGCCGGGGGACGGCGAGTACGTGGGCCAGCGGCTTCTGGAGTCCTAGCCGGGTGTACTGCCTCGGGGCATCGGCACGAGTCGGCCACGGGAGCGGCTTCACGGGTCCGGTTCGGGGTCCTGGGGCTGGGGTCCTGCGGCTGGGATCCGGTTCGGACCGGGGCTTCACCGGTGCGGGTGGACGGGGTCGCGGGTCGGTCGCGGAGGGTCACGCAGGGGAGTGCTTCGAGCGGTCCGGTAAGGGGCGCGCTCCATGGCGTGCGGCTGTTACCCCGCCCGCCGGGTGGGCCTGTTCCGGAGGGGCCGCACGGGCACGGGGGAGGGCGCGGGGCGACTAGGGTGACCGTATGTCAGCCATGCGGTACACCTACCTCGGCCCCGAGGGCACGTTCACCGAAGCGGCCCTCCGCTCTCTGCCAGAAGCCGCCACCCGGGAGCTCATCCCGATGGTGTCCGTTCCCGCCGCACTCGACGCCGTACGGAACGGGGACGCCGCGGCGGCGCTCGTACCGATCGAGAACTCGGTCGAGGGCGGGGTCACCGCGACCCTGGACGAGCTGGCGACCGGCGAGCCGCTGATGATCTACCGCGAGGTGGTGCTGCCGATCGCCTTCGCGCTGCTGGCGCGGCCCGGCACCGTGCTGTCCGAGGTGAAGACGGTGACCGGGCACCCGGTGGCCCAGCCCCAGGTGCGCAACTGGCTGCGGGCGAACCTCCCGGACGCCGTGTGGGAGTCGGCCGCGTCCAACGCCGACGGCGCACGACTGGTGCAGGAGGGCCGGTACGACGCGGCCTTCGCGGGTGAGTTCGCGGCGGCGACCTACGGCCTGGAGCCGCTGGTGGCCGACATCCACGACGCGGACAACGCGGAGACCCGCTTCGTCCTGGTGGGCCGCCCCGCGCGGCCCGCGGCGCCGACCGGGGCCGACAAGACCTCCGTCGTCATCTGGCAGCGCGACGACCATCCGGGAGCGCTGCTGGAACTGCTCCAGGAGTTCGCCGTACGCGGGGTCAACCTGATGCTGCTCCAGTCCCGGCCGACGGGACAGGGCATTGGCAACTACTGCTTCGCCGTCGACGCCGAGGGCCATATCTCCGACCGGAGGGTGGGTGAGGCGCTGATGGGGCTGAAGCGGATCTGTCCCGAGGTGCGGTTCCTCGGCTCGTATCCGCGTGCGGGCGTGGCACCGGCGGACGTGAGGGGACCACGGCCGGGGACGTCGGACATGGAGTTCACGGCCGCGTCGGACTGGCTGGCGCGCTGCCAGGACGGCCGGGCCTGAACAACACCGGGCCGTGACCGGAACTGTCCTACCTGCCGATTTTCACCGTCCACAGAGTTATCCACAGGTTCGAGTCTCGACCTGGGGACAAGTCGACAACGCACCTCGGTCTGGTCGACAAATCGGCCCACTCGCCGCGCTTCCTTCCACAGGGCCACACTTCACCCCGCCACCTTCCCGTCACCTCAAATTCCTCGATCAACTCTCCAGAGTGGGTGATTTCCACCCGAATGAGCGTCTTGGGAAGGTTTAAGGAAGCAGCCCTCGGATGCGACTTCAACTCCAGGAACGATCACTTCCACAATCCACAGTTCCCCTTCACAGCCTGTGGATAACTTTTCGGCAACCCCCTCCCCTGTGGACAACCACGAACCAAGTCCCGCAGCCCACAAGGGATATGAGTCAATTCCGGCCTGGCCGAGATGCCCCATTGCAGCGAACGGCACCGTATTCATTGACATCGACGCGCGCTTCGGACCGCACTTTCGCAAAACTCACCAATAGGCATAAAAGCATGCGCAACGCTATATCAGGTGGGCGGGCGAGGAGCGCGCACCGGTAGCCTGGTGGGGTGATTGACCTTCGCCTGCTCCGTGAGGACCCCGACCGTGTTCGCGCCTCCCAGCGCGCCCGTGGAGAGGACGTCGCGCTCGTCGACGCTCTGCTCTCCGCCGATGAGCGGCGCAGGTCCTCCGGCGTCCGCTTCGACGAGCTGCGCTCCGAGCAGAAGGCTCTCGGCAGGCTCATCCCCAAGGCGTCGCCCGAGGAGCGCGCCGAGCTGCTGACGAAGGCCGAGCAGCTGAAGGCCGACGTCAGGGCGGCCGACGCGGCGCAGGACGAGGCCGACGAGGAGGCCAAGGCGCTCCTCCTCAAGCTCGGCAACCTCGTCCACGAAGAGGTTCCGGTGGGCGGCGAGGAGGACTTCGTCGTCCTGGAGACCCACGGGACCATCCGCGACTTCGCCGCCGAGGGCTTCGCGCCCAAGGACCATCTGGAGCTGGGCGAGGCGCTGGGCGCCATCGACGTCGAGCGCGGCGCCAAGGTGTCCGGCTCGCGCTTCTACTACCTCACGGGCGTCGGCGCCCTGCTGGAGCTGGCCCTGGTCAACGCGGCCATCGCGCAGGCCACCGAGGCGGGCTTCATCCCGATGCTGACCCCCGCGCTGGTCCGCCCGCGCGCCATGGAGGGCACCGGTTTCCTCGGCCAGGCCGCGGAGAACGTGTACCACCTGGAGAAGGACGACTACTACCTCGTCGGCACCTCCGAGGTCCCCCTCGCCGCGTACCACATGGACGAGATCATCGACGCCGACCGTCTGCCGCTGCGGTACGCGGGTTTCTCGCCGTGCTTCCGCCGTGAGGCCGGCACCTACGGCAAGGACACCCGTGGCATCTTCCGGGTGCACCAGTTCGACAAGGTCGAGATGTTCTCGTACGTCGCTCCACAGGACGCGGAGGCCGAGCACAAGCGGCTGCTGGAGTGGGAGAAGCAGTGGCTGACCGCGCTCGACCTGCCGTTCCAGGTCATCGATGTCGCCTCGGGTGACCTCGGCTCGTCCGCCGCGCGGAAGTACGACTGCGAGGCGTGGATCCCCACGCAGGGCAAGTACCGCGAGCTGACCTCCGCGTCGAACTGCGACGGCTTCCAGGCCCGCCGTCTCGCCATCCGCATGCGGGACGGCAAGAAGGTCCAGCCGCTGTCGACGCTGAACGGCACGCTCTGCGCCGTGCCGCGCACGATCGTGGCGATCCTGGAGAACCACCAGCTGGCCGACGGTTCGGTCCGGGTCCCCGAAGTGCTGCGTCCCTACCTCGGCGGCCGGGAGATCCTGGAGCCGATCGCGAAGTGAGCCCGGCCCCGTTCCCGTACCGCCTCATCGCCACCGATCTCGACGGCACACTGCTGCGCCCCGACGAGACGATCTCCTCTCGCACGCGCGCGGCGCTCGCGGCGGCCACCGAAGCGGGTGCCGCGCATATCGTCGTCACCGGGCGTGCCGTGCCGTGGACCCGGCACATACTCGACGACCTCGGCTACGAGGGCCTCGCCGTCTGCGGCCAGGGCGCACAGGTCTACCACGCGGGCGAGCACCGTCTGCTGACCTCGCTCACCCTCGACCGCAAGATCGCGGCGATCGCTCTCGCCAAGCTTGAGGCCGAGGTCGGCCCCCTGGCCCTGGCGGCGAGCCGTGACGGGCTCGACGGCGAGGTCCTGGTCAGCGCGGACTACGAGGTGCAGGACGGCCCGCTGCCGTTCCTGCCCCTCAACGACGTGGCCGATCTGTGGGCCGCCCCGTTGAACAAGGTCTACATCCAGCACTCCCGGCTGGACGACGACGCTCTGGTCAAGGTCGCGAAGGAGACGATCGGCGGCCTGGTGGACGTGGTCATGGCCGGGCCCGGCATAGTGGAGATCCTGCCCCTCGGCCTCTCCAAGGCCACGGGCCTCTCGCTGGCCGCCCGCCGCCTGGGCCTGCGGGCCGCCGACACGATCGCCTTCGGCGATATGCCGAACGACATACCCATGTTCGCCTGGGCAGCCCACGGCGTGGCGATGGCCAACGCCCACCCGGATCTGAAGGCCGTGGCCACGGAGTCGACGTCCTCGAACGCGGACGACGGCATCGCGGTCAAGCTGGAGTCCCTGCTGGGGAACCACGGTCCGTCCCGGTCGACCAGGGACTGAGCCCCGCGTAACGACGGAGGAATCGGGCCGGGCACCCACCTCCGGGAAGGAGGCGGCCCGCGCTTTCGCGCGCTCGAAGCGGCCGCCTCCCCGGGCAACGGCTCGCGCGGCTCGCGGAGTTCGGTGGCTACTCCTCGGCCTGCCCGGCGATGCCCTGCGGGGAGCGGGACGGACACTCGGTCATCGTCGCGCTCCTCTCCCGGCAGGTGGCACCGGTCGCACTGATGTGCGCCCGGCCCAACCACTCTCCCCGGCCCGGCCGTTCGGCGCCACTGGTTTTCCTCCACCCGTAGGGGGAGCCACCGGCAGACGAAGACGTACGAGGGCCGGCCCCACCCGAGAAAACGCGCACTGGCGCTCGGACGGGGCCGGCCCACCAGCACACGGCGACCGGCAACCGGCAACCGGCAACCGGCAACCGGAGCCATGGTCCCCACTCGGGCACCCCGGCCCCGGTCCCTCTCGCTCGGTCACTCCTGCCGGATTGCCGGGTCAGCCTTCCCCCGTCACTCCTCACCCGCGAGCTTCAGCACCCGCAGCCGCTGCCCCGCGTACCAGGTCGCCACCGCGGTGACACCGGCGAGCAGCACCACCGCCAGCGGCAGTCCCACATCGGAGCCGATCATGCCCTCCCCTCCGATCTTCTCGGCGAGGGAGAGCGCCCACTGCTGAACGCTGAGAGTGCGCGCGCCGGGCACCATGCTGCCGAACAGGGACTCCCAGACGATGGCGTAGACGAGCCCGATCACGACCGCGTGCCTGCTGACCGTCCCGAGCAGCAGGAACAGCGCGCTGTAGGCGATCGAGGCCACCAGCGCGGCCACGGTGTACGCGGCGGCGATCTGCTGCCCGTTGCCGTTGAGGATGTAGCCCGCGATCAGCGTGGGGAGCGCGGAGAAGAGCATGGTCACGCCGATCGCGACGATCAGCTTGGTGAGGATGATCGTGGGCCGCTTCACCGGTTTGGCCAGCAGATAGACGATCGAGCCGTCGTCGATCTCGGGCGCGATCGCGCCGGTGCCCGCGATCACCCCGATCAGCGGCACCATGGTGGCCAGGGCGAATCCACCGAGCACTTCGGCGGCGATCTGGTCGTCCGCGCCGTTCAACGCGCGGATCGCACCCGCGATGACCAGGAGCAGCGCGGGCAGGATGAACAGGATCGCCGCCCTGCGCCTGCCGAGCACGGCCCGATAGGTGAGCCGGGCGACTGTGGGGTTGTACATGACGTCACAGCTCCTTTCAGGCCGCTACGAGGTAGGAGAAGACCGATTCGAGGGACTCGTCCGAGGGCGAGACCGTGAGCAGACGGATGGAGTGGTCGCGGGCGACCCTCGGCAGCAGTTCGGTGAACCTGCCGAAGTCGACCGCCTGAATGCGCAGCGCGCCCTCGGTGACATCCACCTCGATGCCCGCCGTCGACGGATCGGCGATCAGCGCGGCGGCGAGCGCGCGGTCGTCGCTGGAGCGCACGAGATAGCGGTGGGGGCGGTCCGTCATCAGCCTGCGGATCCTGCGGAAGTCGCCGGACGCCGCGTGCCGTCCGGCGACGATCACCTCGATGTGCGAGGCGAGTTGCTCGACTTCCTCCAGAATATGGGAGGAGAAGAGCACCGTCCTGCCCGTGGCGCCCATACGCCGTAGAAGCTCCATGAGCTGCATCCGCTGCCGCGGGTCCATGCCGTTGAAGGGCTCGTCCAGCAGGAGTACGGCCGGGTCGTGGACAAGGGCGGAGGCCATCTTCACGCGCTGCCGCATGCCCTTGCTGTATGTCGCGATCTTGCGGTCCTGCGCGTACTCCATCTCGACCGTGGCGAGCGCGTTCTGGGCCTCCTTCCCGCCCAGGCCGTGCAATTCGGCGTTGGCGACGACGAACTCGCGACCGGTGAGGAAGTCGTACATCGCTTCCCGCTCCGGTACGACGCCGATCTCCCGGTAGGCGGACTCGTTCCGCCAGATCTGCCGGCCGTCGAGCGTGACGCTGCCCGTCGAGGGGGCGAGGAATCCGCCCATCATGTTGATGAGTGTGGACTTGCCCGCGCCGTTGGGGCCGAGGAGACCGGTGACGCCGGGGCCGACGGCCATGGTGACGTCGTTGACGGCCACGACGTTCCCGAACCACCGGGAGGCGTGCTCGATGTGAAGGGTGCTCATGGGCGCGGCCCATTCTTTAGAAGGACGGTGGTAGGCGACGGGTGGGCGGTCACAGCCCGACCTTTCGGTAGCGGCGCATCAGGACGCCGTACGAGCCGGCGATGAGCGCGAGAACGACCAGCAGATAGACCACGCCGGCGCCGGTGCCCGGTCCGACCTCCCCCGGGAAGTTGGACGTGGCGCCGAGGAACGCGGTCTGCACACCGTCGACGAGTGTGGCCGGTGAGAAGAGACCGAACCACTTGACCGCCGCGACCGAGTCCGTCTCGACGGCGATGGCCTGCACGGTGGAGACGGCGCCGTAGGTGATGGTCAGCGTGCCGATGATGGCCGCGACGCCGAAACCGCGGCGCGGGGTGAGGGCCGCCATCACCAGGCCGAGCCCTCCGTAGAGCACGGAGAGGATCGCGACGGAGACCAGGCCCTGCCCGAACCACTTCGACTGGTCGGCGAAGTCCATCTTGGCGAGCATCGAACCGATGTAGAGGACCAGCAGCGGCGAGGCCGTGAGGATGAACATGGCCGTGGCCATCGCGCCGAATTTGGCGAGTACGTAGTCGATCCGCTCGATCGGGCGGGAGAAGTACAGCGGCACCGTCTTGAAGCGCAGATCACGGGAGACGGACTGCGGGGCCTGGGCGGCCAGGAAGAGTCCGATGATGCCCTGGGTGACGATCGCGTAGGACGTGTACTCCAAGGGGAGCTTCTCCGCCTTGGTGGCGACGGCGACCGCGACCATGATCGCCGCGGGCAGGGCCATCACCGCGAAGAGAATCATCGGCAGCACCTTGGACTTGGCCGAGCGGCCGAGGCCGAACGAACCGCGCAGGGACTGCGAGTACAGCGAGCGTCGGGCATAGGCGCGGCCGAGCCGTTCGCCCTCGTAGTTGCGGTAGCCGATGTTGTGGATACGGGCGGTCTCGGGGACCGCCCCGGGGGTCTGTGTGCTCATCGGGACTGCACCTCCATCGCCTGGTCCGCCTGATCCGTCTCCAGGCCGCGGTTCTCGCTCGTCGCCCGGTCCGACGCGTCCGTGTGGAAGACCTCGGCGATGTGGTGGCGCCGCTGTTCCATCCGTACGAGACCGAGGCCGAGCCCGGCGACGGTGTCGCGCACGACGTCGTACGTCTCCTCGCCGGTCGCCTCGACCAGCAGGATGTGGCCCGCGCCCGGCAGCCCCTCCTCCAGGCCCGCGTGGAGGGTGATTCCGGCGGCGGCGAGCCGTTCGCGCAGTACGGCGGTGCCGTCGGGGTGCTCGTCGCTGTCGGTGACCTCGACCGCGAGGGTCGCGGTCTGCTGGGTGAAGTCGCTGGTGGAGCTGGAGCGCAGCAGCGATCCGCCGTCGATGACGACGACATGGTCACAGGTGCGTTCGAGTTCACCGAGGAGGTGCGAGGTGACCAGGACCGAGATCCCGAAGTCGGTGTGGACACGGCGGATCAGGCCGAGCATCTCGTCCCGTCCCACCGGGTCGAGGCCGTTGGTCGGCTCGTCCAGAAGGACCAGTTTGGGGTCGTGGACAAGGGCCTGCGCGAGTTTCACCCGCTGCTTCATGCCGGTGGAGTAGCCGCCGATGGGGCGGTACCGCTCCTCGTAGAGGCCGACGTGCCGCAGGGTGTCCGCGGTGCGTTCGCGGGCGGCCGTGGGCGGGAGTCCGGACATGCGCGCCATGTGGACGACCAGTTCGGTGGCCGAGACATCGGGCGGCAGGCAGTCGTGCTCGGGCATGTAGCCCACCTGTTCCCGGATGGCGCTGCCATGGGTGGCGACATCGAGACCGAGCACCGAGGCCCGGCCTTCCGTGGCGGGGGACAGACCCAGCAGGATCTTGATCAAGGTCGACTTGCCGGCTCCATTGGCGCCCACCAGTCCGGTCACACCGGGGCCGATGTCCATGGAGAGCCGGTCAAGCGCGGTCACCCTGGGGAACCGCTTGCTCAGGCTTTCGGTCACGATCACAGTCACGTTCCGAACATAGTGGCGCACGCCACAGAGAGCGTCAGCCTGGGCGGCTGGATCGATGTCCGACTCCAGAGGGACGTACCCGTAGGGGGTGATACCAAAGTGGACGGGGGGCGGTGACGAAAGTCCGGGCGCGACCGGGCCGGAGTCGCGGCGGGCGGGAGTCCGGGCGTGACGACCGGGCCGGAGTCCGGGCGTGACCGGGCCGGGCGGGAGTTTTCCACAGGGCGACGCCCGGCACTTGACGTAGCCGCCGAGCATTGTCACATTCGTCAGTGTCACCTTACGGATGCGTAGCGCGACGAGGGGCGGGCGGGGAGGGGCGGGGCGGGTGGCTTCGGCGGGGGCGCCGACCGCAGGGGCCCGGAGCGGAGAGCGTTCCGGCCGGACGACGAACCGCCGCATGTGCGGCACTGGGCAGCAGGAGCGAGGGAGTCGGCGTGGGTATCGAGGATGCGCGGGAGCGCTGGGTCCGCTCGGGTGGAATCGACCTGTGCGTAGCCGAGTTGGGCGATGTCTCACAGCCCACGGTCGTACTCGTCCACGGTTACCCGGACAGCAAGGAGGTGTGGTCCGAGGTCGCCGGACGACTGGCCGACCGTTTTCATGTGGTGTTGTACGACGTACGGGGGCATGGCCGCTCCGCCGCGCCGAAGCCCCTGCGCGGCGGTTTCACCCTGGAGAAGCTGACAGACGACTTCCTCGCGGTCGCGGACGCGGTGAGCCCGGACCGGCCGGTGCACCTCGTCGGCCACGACTGGGGGTCGGTGCAGTCCTGGGAGTTCGTCACCGTCGGTCGCACGGAGGGCCGTATCGCCTCCTTCACCTCTATGTCCGGGCCGTCCCTCGACCACTTCGGGCACTGGATCAAGAAACGGATGACCCGGCCCACGCCCCGGCGCGTCGGCCAGCTTCTCGGCCAGGGCGTCAAGTCCTGGTATGTGTACGCGCTGCATACGCCGGTGCTGCCGGAGCTGGCCTGGCGCGGGCCGCTGGGCAGACAGTGGCCGAAGATCCTCCGGCGGATGGAGAAGCCGCTGACCGGCAGCTACCCGACGTCCTCGCTGCCGGACGACGCGGCGCGCGGTGCCTGGCTCTACCGTGACAACATCCGCGCCCGGCTGCGCCGCCCGCGCCCGGACGCGTATGCCCACGCCCCCGTCCAGCTGATCACACCGACCGGGGACGCCTTTCTGTCGGAACGGCTCAATGACGAACTGGACGAGTGGGTTCCGCAGTTGACCCGCCGGACCCTGCCCGCGAAGCACTGGGTTCCGCGCACCCGGCCCGATCAACTGGCCGTCTGGATCGGAGACTTCGTCCTCGCCCATGACAACGGTCCTGTGGGAGCGGCGGAAACGGCGGAGCCAGATAGGACCGCCGGCCCGGCGGGCATCGCGGAGACGGCACGGGCAGCCAGGACCAGAAGACCGTATGCCGAGCGCTTCGGCGGACAACTCGTCCTGGTCACGGGCGCGGCCAGCGGCATCGGGCGGGCCACGGCTCTCGCGTTCGCCGAGGCCGGGGCGCGGATCGTGGCCGTGGACCGGGACGCCGAAGGAGCGGCCAGGACCGCCGAGCAGTCGCTGCTCATCGGCGCGCCCGACGCCTGGGGCGAAGCGGCGGAAGTGAGCGACGAGGAAGCGATGGAGAAGCTGGCAGGGAAGGTCGCCGCCGAGTACGGCGTGGTGAACGTCCTGGTCAACAACGCCGGCATCGGGCTCGCCGGCCCCTTCCTCCGAACCGGCCCCCAGGAGTGGAAGGAGGTCCTCGACGTCAATCTGTGGGGCGTCATCCACGGCTGCCGGCTCTTCGGCCGGCAGATGGCCGAGCGCGGCCAGGGCGGCCATATCGTCAACGTCGCCTCCGCGGCGGCCTATCAGCCGTCGATGGCGCTGCCCGCGTACAGCACCTCCAAGGCCGCGGTTCTGATGCTGAGCCAGTGCCTGCGCGCGGAACTGGCGGCCCAGGGCATCGGGGTCTCCGCGATATGTCCGGGCTTCGTCAACACGAACATCCCTTCCACCGCGCGTTTCACCGGGGTCGACGAGGCCGAGGAGAAGCGTCGGCAGAAGCGGTCCGCCCGGCTCTACGGACTGCGCAACTACCCACCGGAGAAGGTGGCCGACGCGATCCTGCGCGCGGTCGTACGGAATGAGGCGGTGGTCCCGGTCACGCCCGAGGCACGAGTGATGCTGCTCATGTCCCGTTTCGCGCCCAGGACTTCGCGGGCGATCGCCCGGCTGGAGCCACGGCTGTGAGCGGGGGACGCATCCACGGCGGGGGACGCCTCCTTCGAGCGAATCAGCGGCTTTCTTCCGTGCTCGTGAGGCCGTCGCATGTCAGTGATCACGGGAGGCGGTCGGTCATCGAGGGAGCGGGCTTGTCCGAGCAGTCAGTCACCGAGTACCGGATCGAGGACCTGGCGCACCTCAGCGGTGCCACGGTCCGTACGATCCGCGCCTATCAGGACCGAGGTCTGCTGCCGAAGCCGGAGCGGCGCGGACGGTCCAATGTGTACGGCTCCGCCCATCTGGCCCGGCTGCGGCAGATCGCCGACCTGCTCGACCGCGGCTACACCCTGGCCTCGATCAAGGAACTGCTGGAGGCGTGGGACGCGGGTCGGGGGCTCGGCGGGGTGCTCGGTCTGGTAGCGGAGGTACAGGGCCCATGGACCGACGAGGAGGCCATCCGGATCACCCGTGCCGAACTGGAGGAGAAGTTCGGCGGCGAGCCGAACGAGAAGGCCGTCGCGGAGGCGGTGGAGCTGGGAATTCTGGAGCCCCTGGCGGGACGGGCCGACGAGTTTCTCGTACCCAGCCCACAAGAGCTAGCGGTAGCGGTCGAGTTGCACGCGGCAGGGATAGCCCTGCCGGCAATCTCCGGCCATCTCAGGGAGCTTCGCGATCAGGTCGAGCACATCGCCTCCCGTTTCCTGGAGTTCACCACCGAGCATGTGTTCGCCCGCTATCTCGGCCATCGGCCGCCGACGGACGCGGACGCGGCCGAAGCGGCGTCGATGGTCCGCCGACTTCGCCCGCTCGCACAGCAGACGGTAGACGCCGAACTGGCCAGGGCCATGCGGATGTTCGCCACCCGCCGTCTGCGGCAGCACCTCACAGCGGAGGGCTCGCCGCCACAAGCCCCCGAGCCACGTTCCGTCACACTGCCACAGGAGACAATCCGGGCCGTTCAGAGCCTCGTTGGTCCAAAGAACACGGCAGCGTTCATCGCCGCCGCCACCGAACGGGAGGTACAGGCAAGAACTTTGGATGCCCTCACCGCAAGAGCCGGAGGTTCGGCGGAACTTGATCAAGAAGGTTGATCCGACGGATAGTTGTCCACAGAATCGCCAATTAGCCTGTGGATAACTCTAGTTGGCTGTGGATCAAACCTGTGGACGAAAATTTCTCGGTGGCGGCCGAGATGGCTTCCGGTCACCCTGGCTCCATGGACCCTGACGAACGACGCACCGTGACGGTGTCGAAGTACCTCTCGAAACATCTGCGGCATCAACCCGACCGGATCGGCATCGCCCTCGACGAGAACGGCTGGGTGGAGATCGCCGATCTGATACGGGCGGCCGGCGCCCACCACTTCCCCTTCACCCGCGCTGAGCTGGATCATGTCGTCGCGGCCAACGACAAGCGCCGCTTCACCATCGATGGCAGCCGTATCCGTGCCAACCAGGGTCACACCGTCGAGGTGGACCTGGGACTTCCCCCGGCCGACCCCCCGGCGTACCTCTATCACGGCACGGTCGCCCGCAATCTGGCCTCGATCCGTACGGACGGCCTGCGCCCGATGGCCCGCCACCATGTGCATCTCTCGCCCGACCGCGAGACGGCGACCCGCGTCGGCGCACGCCGGGGACGCCCGGTCGTCCTGTCCGTGGACTCCGGCGCGATGCACCAGGCGGGCCATGTCTTCCGGGTGAGCGCGAACGGCGTCTGGCTCGCGGAGGTCGTACCGCCGGAGTTTCTGCGCTTCCCCGAGCGGTAGCCACCGGCCGGTTCCCGGCCCGCCTCTCCCCGAGGTCCGTGACCGATACCGATATCGATGCCGTCCCCTGACCCCGGCACGGCTCCCGGGGATGACGGCGGCACCCTGCCGACGCTGACCGCCGCCGCGACGGCAACCGGGCGAATGCGCCGGGGAACGCTCGTCACCTCGGTCGAGCCTTGTTCGCCTATCGCAGCCTGATCTGCGGGAACGGGCGCTGAGAGGGCCCCACGTACCGTCCTGACTCAGATCGCGATGAGCCGCACCCGGTTGTCGCAGAGCTTCGCCATGTGTAGTACATGACCTACTAAGTCGCCGCTGCTCCGCAGCGACTACTGGCGGTCGGCGACGAACCTGCTGAGGCGGTCGCCAATGACGGAGGCGCCCGGACGGGGTTCGTTCTCGTAGTGCCAGAGCTTGCTTCGGCGGAGTAGCATCTCACCGTGCTCGCTCCAGGCGGATCCGGGGTTGCGCAGGAGCTTTCGGAGCACCTCGTCGGCGGTCTCCGGTGAGCGGCGACCGGGCGGCTCCTATGGCGACGTCGACGCGGCTTACCGAATCTGCTCCCTCGGCATACCGCGGCAGTGAGAAGCCCACGTATCGTCGGGATCATGCGTCTGAGCACCGTGATCCTTCCCGTCCGGCCCTGGCACCAAGGAGGCGAGGAGGAGTGGACTCGCGCCGAGGAACTGGGCTTCCACACCGCGTACACCTATGACCACCTGACCTGGCGCACCTTCCGGGACGGGCCGTGGTTCGGCGCGATACCCACCCTGACCGCCGCCGCCACGGCCACCCAGCGACTGCGTCTGGGCACCCTGGTCACCTCGCCCAACTTCCGGCACCCCGTGACCCTCGCGAAGGAACTGATGTCACTGGACGACGTCTCCGAGGGCCGGTTCACCCTCGGCATCGGCGCGGGCGGCAACGGCTTCGACGCCACCGCGCTCGGCCAGGAGGCATGGACGCCGCGTGAGCGGGCGGATCGTTTCGCCGAGTTCGTACCGCTGCTCGACCGGCTGCTCACCGAGGAGTCCGTCACGCACGAGGGCACCCACTACTCCGCCGATGAGGCCCGCGGCATTCCCGGCTGTGTGCAGCGGCCCCGCCTCCCCTTCGCGGTGGCCGCCAACGGCCCGCGTGGAATGAAGCTGGCCGCGGAGCACGGACAGGGCTGGGTGACCACCGGCGACCCGAAGATCTTCGAGACTGGTACGCCGGAGCAGTCACGTGCGGCCATCCGCGGGCAGATCGAGCGGCTCGGGAGTGCGTGCTCCGAGATCGGGCGGGACGCTGCCGAGCTGGACAAGATCCTTCTCACCGGCTTCACTCCCGACCGCGGGCAACCCCTGGAGTCGCTGGACGCGTTCGTGGACTTCGCGGGCAGGCACTTCGCCCTCGGCATCGACGAGATCGTGATCCACGCGCCCATCCCCGACTCCGATTTCGCGGCCGACCAGGCGGTCTTCGAGAAGATCGCGACCGAAGCGCCGGCCCAGCTGAGCTGACCTCGGCCCCCGCCGTCCACCGTCCACCGTCCGCCGTCGACCCACACACCGCTCCCGTCCCGCACCGCGCCTGTCCCTCCGGCTCCGGCCCGCTCCCCGGCGGTCTTGCGCGAGGCGGGTCCTGGCGACAGGCTGCGAGAGGCTCGGCCATCTGGAACGATCGTGACGCGTGATCCTCGCCAGGGAGGTGCCGGATGAACGCTGACGCGCCGACGTCCGACGGCACCGCCGGTCCCGAATCGACGACGGCGGCGTCCTCGTCGCGCCGACCGGGCGGCTCCCCCTGGCCGGAGGGGTCCTTCGTCGCGCAGCTTTCCACCGACGCGCGCGAAGCCCTCTTCCAGGCTGGTACCGTCCGGCAGTTCGCCGCCGGGGAGAGGCTGCTCACCCAGGGCGACGACTCCACCCACGTGATGGTGATCCGGCAGGGCCTGGTGAAGATCGTCTCAAGCGCGGAGAACGGTCACACGACCCTGCTGGCGATTCGCACCCTGGGGGACATCGTCGGAGAGCTGGGGGCGCTCGACAACCGACCCCGATCGGCCACCGTCTTCGCCGTCAGGAATGTCGTGGTGACCGTCATCGCCGGTCAAGCCTTCAAGGAAGTGTGCCGACGCGAGCCCCAGGTGTCGCTGGTGCTGATGCGGATCGTCACCAACAGGCTGAGAGCGGCGACTCAGGCGCGGATCGACCTCGGAGGCTACTCGCTGAAGGTCCGGCTGGCGAGAACACTCGTCTCCCTGGCGGGAACGTACGGCGTAGCGCAGGAGAAAGGGGTGCGGATCGGCGTCCCGCTCAGCAACGACGATCTGGCGTCCCTGATCGGATCGTCCCCGGTGAGTCTGCATCGGGCTCTGAGGACGTTGCGGGACGACGGGGTCATCAACACCGGCTACCGAAGTCTGGTGATCACCGATCTGCCGGGTCTCACCCGGATCGCCGAGGGCTGACGGCGCCTCCTGAGAATCCTGAGCCAGGGCAGGGGCAACGCTAAAGGCCACGCAGGGTCATCGGGGGCAGCGTCGGGGCGGTTCGTACGGGGGGGCGGGTGGCGCGTACGCGCGCGTCGTAGAACCTGTACGCCGGAAAGCCGAGCGCCAACTGGACAGAGCAGACAGGAGTTATGGGCTACCACCCCCACAACTCCTTCTGCTTCGATGGCCGGAGCGGGCTCGGCAAGTGATCCCAGCAACGGCGCTACCAGCGTAGTCGTCCCGCCATCGACGGAACCTCGTCAAAAGATGGGATCTGCACGACTTTCCTGCCGGTCTCTCGCCGGAGCCGGAGGCTTCCCCAGGGGCTGGATCGCCCGATCACCCGGCCGTACCGTGTGAGGTGTCCGGCCGCGGTCTTCAACCACGCCTCCTACCAAGGCGTTTGCGGCCGGGTCCGGATCAGGGATCCGGATACGGAGCAGGGCTCGGCAACTCGACTCATGATGCCAAGGAGACGGTATGGACAAGGGGACATGCGGGTGGTGGCGGTCGGCGCGGCAGTGGTGCCGCCCGCTCTGGAGCCGGTCGCGTTCGGGCTGTTCACGATGAGCGGGACGGCCTTGGGCACCGGAGGGACGGTCGTCGCCGCCCCGGCCGGCGGGGTCGACGTACGGCGACCGGTCATCGCGACGCCCGCAACGCCCGCGACACCTGTGACACCTGCGGCGGGCGCGGCGCAAGACGCGGTCGGCGCATAACGGCGATGCGGCAGGGGCACGTTATGTACGGCAGGTCCGACGCGGGACCGGGGCGCGGGCGGAAGGGAAGTGCCGCCCTCCGGGCCGCCGCCGTCGGGGCCGAGGATCTCGACCTGTCGCGCGTGCCCCTGCTGCCCGAGCGGCTGCTGACGGAACCGTTCCGTCAACTACGGGAACTGGGACTGCCGACCGGGGATCTGATGATCTGCGGTAGCGCTCCGCTCTATATACGCGGGCTGCGGGACCGGATCACCGATCTCGACGTGGTCGCCCGTGGAGCGGCCTGGCAGCGGGCGTTGACGCTCGGAAGCGCGCTGAGGGCGCCCTTCGAGGGAGCGCTCTCCATCCGGCTGCTGGACGGGCGGATCGAGGTCACCAATGAGTGGTACGCAAGTCTGTTCGGCAGCGTGGAGCAGCTGTTCGCGAGGGCGGAGACCTTCGGTGATCTGCGCTTTCTCTCACTGGCCGATACCGTCGCATGGAAGGTTCACCTCGGCAGGGAGAAGGACCGCAAGGATCTCCTCCGGCTCGCGGAGCGGGTGCGGGAGGTCGGTCCGCACGATCCACCGGAACCGCCAGAGTGACGGGACCCCGAGTAGCAGGGCCCGGGTGACAGGGTCCGGGTAGCAGGGCCCAGGTAACAGGACCCGAGTGACAGGACCCGAGTGACAGGACCCGAGTGACAGGGCTCCGAGAGGCAGGGCTCCGAGAGGCAGCGGCCTCCCTGGCGACGAGGTCACTCGGCGCACGACGGATCGGGTGCACCCGGCAGACCGGCCGAGCCGACTGTCCCCGCGCGCATCCGGGCACCCTGAGCCATATCCGTACCCCCGGCGGCCGAGGCGCAGCGCACCACGGATCTGCTGCGCCCCCAGCGCTGCCGACACGCGCCCCCTGCGCCCCTCTCGACCTGTCCGGCCGCCGCGTTACGCTCCCCTGCACCCAGCAGTCCACTCATATGTGCGGGCCCCCGCACGCCCGTGCGATACATACGGAAGAATGGATGCGTGACCTCAGCAACCAACTCCCGTATCCAGTCCCCGGCACCCCGGCTGATCGCCACCGACCTGGACGGCACCCTGCTGCGCGACGACAAATCCGTCTCCGACCGGACCGTGGCGGCACTGGCCGCCGCCGAGGAGGCCGGGATCGAGGTCTTCTTCGTCACCGGGCGTCCCGCCCGCTGGATGGACGTGGTCAGTGAACATGTGCACGGCCATGGCCTGGCCATCTGCGCCAACGGCGCCGCCGTCGTGGATCTGCACTCGGGCGGGACGCTTCTGGAGGTCCGCGCTCTGGAGCGGGCCACCGCCCTCGACGTCGTGAGCACCCTGCGCGACATCGTCCCCGGCACCTCCTTCGCGGTGGAGACGACCGCGGGATTCCAGCACGAGCCCGACTATCCGGCGCTGTTCAACTACGATCCGGGCACCATCGTCGCCCTCGCCGAAAAGCTCCTTCAGGAGGAGGAGGCCGGAAGCGGCGCTCCGGTGCTCAAGCTGCTCGCCCAGCACCGCGGGCTGGAGCCCGATGGCTTCCTCGCCCTGGCCCGTACCGCCGTGGGCGCGCGTGTCTCCATCACCCGATCCAGCGCGAGCGCCCTGCTGGAGATCAGCGGTCCGGGTGTGAGCAAGGCCAGCACCCTGGCGCTGTGCTGCGCCGAACGCGGCATCTCGGCGGACGAGGTCGTCGCCTTCGGCGACATGCCCAACGATGTGGACATGCTGAGCTGGGCCGGTACCTCGTACGCGATGGGCAACGCGCATCCGGACGTGATCGCCGCGGCCTCCGGCCGGACGGTCGCCAACAACGAGGACGGTGTCGCGGTCGTCATCGAGCGGATCCTGCGGGATCTGCCGTGAGTTTCAGGCCGCGGGTTCTTCCACGAACCTGACACCCCGCTCCCGAAGCCACTGCGCCGGATCCACTCCCGACCCCAGATACGGTGTGAGCCGCACCTCGAAGTGCAGGTGCGGCCCCGTGGAGTTGCCCGTCGTGCCCGCCAGCCCGATCACCCGGCCGGTGGACACGCGCTCGCCCTGGTCGACGGCGACCGACGCCAGATGGGCGTACTGCGTGTAGTACCCGCCGTGATGCTGTACGACGATCTCGATCCCGAAGCCTCCTCCGCAGGAGACCGACAGCACCCGGCCCGCGCCGACCGACCGCACCGGGGCGCCGATGCCCACCGCGAAGTCCTGACCGGTGTGCCGACGGGCCCAGCGGTTGCCGCCGCTGCCGAAGCCCGCGGAGAGCCGGTACCGCTCCACCGGAGTCACCCAGGAGACGCCCGGCGGAACGGTGTGCCGGCTCTGGTCGAGGCGTACGGCGCCGGCGCACTTGCCCGCCGCGACGCTATTGTTGGCCTGCCTCTGCAGCGTCCACTGCGCGGCCTCCAGCCGGGTGTGGATGCTCAGCTTGACGGCCGCGAGCTTCGCTCTGCGCGCGTCGAAATCGTGCCAGGCGACCCTGGCCCGTCTTTCGGCCACCCAGAACTGGCGCTCGGCGGACCTGGCCCTGCCCAGCAGCTGGTTCACCGTCATCTCGGCCTGCCAGGCGAACCGCCGCCCGCGCATCAGCTCGTCGGGGTCCCTCGACAGGAGCAGCCGGGCGGTCAACGCCAGCGGTCCGCCGGAGCGGTACTGGGCGCGGGCGACCGCGCCCACGGCGTCGTGAATCGTGGTGAGTTGCCGCCGCTGGCCGTCGAGCCGCCTCTGGAGCCGGCCGGCCGCGGTGCGCTGGGTGTCGGCCGCGCGTCTGTTCTTCTCGTACTCCGCGGTGACCTTGGCGGTTTCTTCGTACAACCGGGCCACCTCCGCGCTCATGCCCAGGTCGGGAGCGTGTGCCGGGCCGAGCGACGAGCCGGGTGACAAGCCGGGCACGCTGGACGACCGACCGTGTGACGCGCCGTGTGACGCGCCGGGCGACGCGCTGAGCGGGAAAGCGGCAGACGGTCCGGGCGAGGTGGGGGAAAGGGCGGAAGCAGGGCCGTCCACATGCCCGTACGCCGCCGCCGGCGGAGTCATCAGAAGTGCGCACAGCAACACCGCAGCGAGCAGCGGCGTCCTGTCGCGGTGTCTCAGGCGCATAGCCGGGATCGTGACCCGATCCGGGCTCGAATCCGGGGACCCACAGGGTGTCGTGGGGCCACCTGGCCCAGGAAAATCCGCAGGTCGCAGCAGTGCGGCCATGCTCCGGGCCGTAGGCACAGCCCTCGGGCGAGAGCGCCGTGCAGGGCCCTCGCACACGGCGCGGGACCGCGCGGCCGGAGCCCCTTCACCGCACCCGTGCCCCCGGCTACAGCGGGGCCTCCCAGGACACGGTCGTCCCCTGCCCGTTCTCCCCGATGCCCGGCCCGCACCCGCTCGAACCGCCCAGCGACTCCGCCCGCCGCGCGAGGTTGCGCAACCCGCTGCGCCGGCCGCCCTCCGGGATGCCGATCCCGTCGTCCGCGACCGTCAGCCGTACGCCGTCGGAACCGTCGGGCAGCGTGACTGTGGAGTCCACCACGACCTCGATATGAGCGGCCTCGGCGTGCCGGAAGGCATTGGACAGCGCCTCCCGCAGCGCCGCGATCAGGTTCTTCCCGGTGAGGTCGCCGACGGTGGCGTCGACCGCGCCGATGAAGCGGTGGCCCGGCTTGAAGCCGAGCGGCACGGCCGCCATGTTGATTTCGCGGAGTACGCGGGTCCGCAGCCCGGACGGAGCCTCCGCGGGACCCTGCTGGAGCGCGAAGATGGCGGTGCGGATCTCCTGGATCGTGACGTCCAGTTCATCGACCGCCTTGCCGACGCCGTCCTGCACGGCGGGCACGAGCGACCGGCGCTGTGCGCCCTCCAGCATCATCCCGGTGGCGAACAGCCGCTGGATGACCAGATCGTGCAGATCGCGGGCGATCCGGTCGCGGTCCTCGTACACCGCCAGCCGCTCCCGGTCGCGCTGGGCCTCCGCCATGATCAGCGCGAGCGCGGCCTGGGAGGCGAACTGGGTGGCCAGGGTCCGCTCCGCCTCGGTGAAGCGGCGTGCGCCGCGTACCCGCGGGGTGGCGAGCGCTCCGAGGACCCGGCCGCCGCTCTGCAGCGGGAGCATCATGCTGGGTCCGTACCGCGAGGCGACCTCGTTGATCACTCGTGGATCGGTGGCCGAGTTCTCGACGAACACGGGCTCCCCGGCGAGCAGGCTGGCGATCGCCGGACTCTCGGGGGGTATGACCACGCCCAGCGAGGTCACGGGAAGGTCGGAGGCGACGGCGGCGATCTCCAGACCGCCCTCCTCGGCCGGGAGCAGCACGATCCCGGCCGAGGAGTCGGCCAGCCTCCGTGCCTGTTCGGCGACGACCGCCAGGGCGTCCTCGGCATCGCCTCCGGAGAGCAGGGCGGTCGTCACGGCCACCGAGCCGTCGATCCACCGCTCGCGCTGGCGGGCCGCCTCGTAGAGCCGGGCGTTGCCGATCGCGATCCCGGCCTCGGTGGCGAGGACACGCACCATGTGGAGGTCGTAGTCGTTGAACTGGGCCCCGCCGCGCTTCTCCGCCAGATAGAGATTGCCGAAGATCTCGCCCTGGACGCGGATGGGGACACCGAGAAAGGTCCGCATCGGCGGATGGCCGGGCGGGAATCCGGCCGCGCGCGGATCGGACGTCAGATCGGCGAGCACGACGGGGACCGGGTCGTGGATCAGCGCGCCGAGCAGTCCCCTGTGTCCGTCGGGCCGGTCTCCGATGACCCCGGCGACCTCGTCGTCGACCCCGTACGTCACAAAGTCGGAGAGCCCTCGGCCTTCCTCGTCGACGACCCCGATGGCGGCGTACCGGGCGTCGGCCAGTTCGGCCGCGGTCTCACAGATCCGATCGAGAGTGCTGTGGAGCTCCAGCCCGGTGCCCACGGAGCGCATGGCCTCCAGCAGCTGCGGGATGCGGGCGGTGAGTTCGGTGGACAGGCCCTGGAGGCTCCGGCTCGCCCGGCTCCCGGCTTCGATCGGATTCGTCGACCCGATCGGATTCGTCGACCGGATCCGGTTCCTCGGCCTGGTCGGATCCTGCGGATCCTGCGATTCGGGCGCTGTCATGACCTTGAGCCTAGTTATTCCTATTTAGAGAGGAAAGTCGGCTCCCAAGGGGGCACGGCTCTGCCTGCCGGAGTACATGACCCGTACAGGCCGGGGACGGGCCGGGGGATGTGCTCCCGCGACCGCACCCATCCTTCCCGTCACCGCCCCCCACGAAGCCGGCGGGCATGCGCCGGCCATGCTCAGACAGCCACCCGCGACAGCCCCGCGCCGAGTAGTTCCACCGCTTCGTCCGTCGCCCTCTCCCGCTCCAGCATCCGCCGCAGCGGGCCTTCCACGGCGGCGAGTTCGGCGTACGGGCCGTGCTGGACGGCCCGTCCGTCCTCCAGCACGACGATCTCGTCGACGGCGTCGAGCCCCCGCAGCCGGTGTGTGATCAGCACGGTCGCCGCTCCCTTCGCCGTCCGGCTCTCCGTCGCCGCCAGCAGATCCGCCGTCAGCGCGTCGGCCGTCGCCAGATCGAGGTGCTCGGCCGGCTCGTCGAGGACCAGGACCGGGAAGTCGGCGAGGAGCGCGCGGGCCAGGGCGAGCCGCTGCCGCTGACCGCCGGAGAGCCGGGCGCCGTGCTCCCCGACGAGGGTGTCGAGTCCCTGCGGCAGTGCGTCGACCCACTCCAGCAGCCGGGCGTCCGCGAGCGCCTGCCGCAGTTCGTCCTCGGTCGCCCCGGTACGGGCGAGCCTCAGATTCTCCCGTACGGAGCTGTCGAAGAGGTGGGCGTCCTGTGCGCAGAGCCCGACGAACCGGCGGACGGTGTCCCCGTCCAGCGTGTCCGCGGCCACCCCGCCGATCGTGTACGTCCCGGCCCCGGCGTCCAGGAAGCGGAGCAGCACCTGCGCGAGGGTGGTCTTCCCCGAGCCCGACGCGCCGACGACGGCGATGCGCTTGCCCGCCGTGACCGTGAGATCCAGTCCGGCGAGCGCGTCCCGGTCCTGTCCCGCGTAGCGGGCCCGCAGCCCCTGGACGCGGAGGGGGAAGGCCGTCGCCGGTGCCGCGGCCGGGTGCTCCGGCTCGTGCACCGGAACGGGCGCGTCCAGCACTTCGTACACCCGCTCGGCGCTCCGCTTGACCCGCTGGCGGTACTGCACGGCCAGCGGCAGACCGGTGACCGCCTCGAAGGCGGCGAGCGGGGTGAGGACGACGACGGCGAGGTTCACTCCGTCGAGCCGTCCCTCGCGCACCGCCTGCACTCCGGCGAGGGCGGCGAAGACGACGGTCAGTCCACAGGCGAGGGCGGAGAGCCCGGTGCCGATGGCGGTGGCCGCGGCTCCCCGGGAAGCGATCCGCGTCAGCCGCCGGTCCGCCTCCCTGGTGCTCTCGATCCGGCCCGTCAGCGCCCCGGCGACGGTCAGTTCCGCCGTACCGCGCAGAAGGTCGACGGTCCGTGTGGCGAGGGTGCCCCGTGCCGGGGCGAGTTGCCGCTCGGCCCGGCGGGCGATCGTTCCGCTGATGAGCGGTACGGCGACTCCCGCCGCGAGGAGTCCGATCGCGAGCACCGCTCCGGCCTCGGGCAGCAGCCAGGCGGTGAACCCGATCGCCCCCGCGCTGACGACCACGGCCGATCCCGCGGGCAGCAGCCAGCGGAGCCAGTAGTCCTGGAGGGCGTCGACGTCCAGGACGAGCCGGGTGAGCAGATCGCCGCGCCTGCTCTTCCTGAGGCCGGCCGGAGCTATGCGCTCCAGACGCCCGTAGACCGCGACCCTCATCTCGGCGAGCATCCGCAGGACGGCGTCGTGGGAGACGATCCGCTCGGCGTACCGGAACACGGCCCGGCCGATGCCGAAAGCGCGGGTGGCGGTCACGGCCATCATCAGATAGAGCACGGGCGGCTGTTCGGAGGCTCGGGAGATGAGCCAGCCGGAGACGGCCATCAGACCCACGGCCGAGCCGAGCGCCAGGCTGCCCAGGAAGAGCCCGAGCCAGAATCGGCCCCGCTGATTCCGGGCCGCCCGCCGTACCCGGGTGAGTGCCGGGACGCCGCCGGCCGGAGCTTCCGCGAACCGGTACGCGTCCTCGTGGTCGAGGGCGGCCGCCTCCGTGCCGGAGGCGGCCGCGGCCGTCCCCGCGGCCGTGCCGGTCCGGTCCGCCGCGGGGGGCGTGGCGCGGGTGAGGGTGACCACTCGGTCCGCCACAGCCAGCAGAGCCGGGCGGTGGACGACCAGCAGCACGGTCCGGCCGGCCGCCAGCCGCCGTACCGCGTCGACGACTCCTTCCTCGGTCTCCCCGTCCAGCGCCGCCGTCGGTTCGTCGAGGAGCAGCAGGGGGCGGTCGGCGAGGAAGGCCCGCGCGATCGCGAGCCGCTGCCGCTGGCCCGCGGAGAGCCCCGCGCCGTCCTCACCGAGCACGGTGTCCGCGCCGTGGGGGAGCGCGGTGACGAAGTCGTACGCCCCGGCCTCCCGCAGCGCGTCCATGACGGCCCGGTCGTCGGCGTCCGGCCGCGCCAGCCGTACGTTCTCGGCGATCGTTCCCGCGAAGAGGTACGGGCGCTGGGGCACCCAGGCGATCTGCTCGCGCCAGCGGTCGGCGTCGAGGTCCTTGAGGTCGACCCCGCCGACCGTGACCCGGCCTTCCGACGGTTCGGCGAAGCCGAGGAGCACATCGAGAAGCGTGGACTTCCCGATGCCGCTGGGGCCGACCAGGGCGAGGGTCTCCCCCGGTTCAACGGTCAGCGAGGCGGCGTCCAGCGAGGGTTCGGCCCGTCCCTCGTGCCGGACGGTCACCCTGTCCAGCTCCAGGCGGACCGTGGCGGGCACCGGCCTCGTACCGGCCGGGCGCGGCTCCCTCTCCAGGACTTCGAAGATCTCTTCGGCGGCCGAGAGTCCTTCGGCGGCGGCGTGGTACTGGGTCCCCACCATCCGGATCGGCAGATACGCCTCGGGGGCCAGGATCAGAATGACCAGCCCGGTGTAGAGATCCATGTCGCCGTGGACCAGCCGCATGCCGATGGTGACGGCCACCAGGGCGACGGAGAGTGTGGAGAGCAGTTCCAGGGCGAAGGAGGAGATGAAGGCGATCCGTAGCGTGCGCATGGTGGCGCGCCGGTACTCCGAGGTGATGGAGCGGATCGCCTCGGCCTGGGCCTTGGCCCGGCCGAAGATCTTGAGGGTCGGCAGTCCGGCGACGACATCGAGGAAGTGGCCCGACAGCCGGGACAGCAGCCGCCACTGACGGTCCATCCGGGTCTTGGTGTACCAGCCGATCAGCGTCATGAACACGGGGATCAGCGGCAGCGTCACCACGATGATGGCGGCGGAGACCCAGTCCTCGGTGACGACCCGTGCGAGTACCGCGACCGGTACGACCACCGCGAGGCCCAGTTGCGGCAGATAGCGGGAGAAGTAGTCGTCCAGCGCGTCGATTCCCCGCGTGGCGAGGGCGACCAGCGATCCGGTGCGCTGGCCGCTCAGCCAGCCGGGCCCGAGTTCGGCGGCACGGGCCAGCAGCCGTCCCCGCAGTTCGGACTTGACCGCCGCGCTCGCCCGGTGGGCGGCGAGTTCGGTCAGCCAGGAGACCGCGGCCCTGCCGACGGCGACCGCCGCCAGCAGGGCCAGCGGGGTCACCAGAGCGGAGGCGGAGGAGCCCTTCTGGAAGGCTCCCACCACCACTTCGGCGATCAGCATCGCCTGGGCGACGACCAGCGCTGCCCCGACCAGGCCGAGAAGCACTACCGCGATGAGGAAGCGGCGGGTGGTCCGGGCGTACCGGAGCAGACGCGGGTCGATCGGTTTCACGTGAAACATCCCCTACGGCTGATGGGACTGCTGGTGGGGCCGGGCATGTCCGTTGGGCGGCTTCGGCGCGGTGGGCGGCTTCGGCGAGCCTCCGCGGTCGGCGGCTCGGGTGGCCGTCTCCGGGGAGCGCCCGCGGTGGGCGGCTCCACCGCCGCGGCCGGATCGCCTTGCCGGCGAACGTTGCCGGTCACAGCTCTAGTGGGCATCGGCGATGTGCTGCGTGCCGATGCGCTTACGGAACACCCAGTACGTCCAGCCCTGGTAGAGCAGCACCACCGGCATGGCGATACCGGCACACCAGGTCATGATCTTCAGGGTGTACGGAGTCGACGAGGCGTTGGTGACCGTGAGGCTCCACGCGTCGTTGAGCGACGAGGGCATGACGTTCGGGAACAGCGTCAGGAACAGCATCGCGACCGCGGCCACGATGGTCACACCCGAGAAGCCGAACGACCATCCTTCGCGCCCGGCCAGATTCGTGCCGATCGCGGCCACCAGAGCCGCCACCGCGATGATCATCGCGATCAGGCTGGAGCCGCCGCCGTGGGCGGCCTGGGTCCAGATCAGGAAGCCGAGCGCGAGCACGGCCGTGAGGACCCCCAGCTTGGTCGCCAGGGCACGGGCCCGGACGCGGATGTCACCCACCGTCTTCAGCGCGATGAAGATCGAGCCGTGGAAGGTGAAGAGCACCAGCGTGACGAGCCCGCCGAGGATCGAGTACACGTTGAGCAGATCGAAGAAGTTGCCGACGTACTCCTTGTTGGCGTCGATCTTCACCCCGCGCACGATGTTGCCGAAGGCCACACCCCAGAGGAAGGCCGGAATCAGCGAGGACCAGAAGATCGCGTGCTCCCAGTTGGTCTGCCAGCGCTCCTCCTCCCGCTTGTGCCGGTACTCGAAGGACACGCCCCGCACGATCAGACAGAACAGGATGATCAGCAAGGGCAGATAGAAGCCCGAGAACAGCGTGGCGTACCAGTCCGGGAAGGCGGCGAAGGTCGCGCCGCCCGCGGAGAGCAGCCAGACCTCGTTGGCGTCCCAGACGGGGCCGATCGCATTGATCAGCACCCGCCGTTCCTTGCGGTTGCGGGCGAGCAGTTTGGTCAGGACGCCGACCCCGAAGTCGAACCCTTCGAGGAAGAAGTAGCCGATCCACAGGACGGCGATGAGTACGAACCAGACGTCGTGGAGTTCCATGCCTCAGCAGCTCCTCAGTGCCTCAGTAGGAGAAGGCCATAGGCCGGTCGGCGTCGTCGCGGTCGTCGCCGCCGATCTTGGTGGGCGGATGGAGATCGGCCTCCGTCAGCTCGGGCGGACCTGCCTTGACGTACTTCACCAGCAGCTTGACCTCGATCACGGCGAGCACCGCGTAGAGCAGGGTGAAGACGATCATCGAGGTGAGGACCTCGCCCTGTGAGACTCCGGGGGAGACCGCGTCCCGGGTGCGGAGCACTCCGTACACCACCCAGGGCTGACGTCCCATCTCCGTGAAGATCCAGCCCCAGGAGGTGGCGATCAGCGGGAAGGTCATGGTCCAGAGGGCGGTGATCCAGTACCAGCGGCTGAAGCGCGGGCCCAGCGCCTTCTTGCGGAAGAGCACCAGATTCGGTACCTCGTCCTCACCCGTGCGCAGCGCGGTCGGCAGCAGGAACCTCTTGCGGGTGAGCCAGAGACCGAGCAGTCCGATACCGAAGGACGCCATGCCGAAGCCGATCATCCAGCGGAAGCCCCAGTACGCGACGGCGATATTGGGCCGGTAGTCACCGGGCCCGTACTTCGCCTGCTCGGCCTTGTTGACGTCGTTGATGCCGGGAACGTGCGACTCGAAGTCACCCTTGGCCAGGAAGGACAGCAGTCCCGGAATCTCGATGGCGACCTTGTTGTGCCCCTTGTCGACGTCTCCGTAGGCGAAGACCGAGAAGGGCGCCGGCGCCTCGCCGTCCCACAGGGCCTCGGCCGCGGCCATCTTCATCGGCTGCTGTCGGTACATGACCTTGCCGAGCACATCGCCGCTGACGGCGGTGAGGAGACCGGCCGTGATCAAGGTGACCAGTCCCAGCCGCAGCGAGGTGCGCATCTCCGGGATGTGCTTCTTGCGCGCCAGGTGGTACGCGGCGATGCCGACCAGGAACGCGCCACCGACGAGGAAGGCGGCGGTGATGGTGTGGAAGAACTGCGCGAGCGCGGTGTCCTGGGTCATCACCCGCCAGAAGTCGGTCAGCTCGGCCCGTCCCCGCTCCTCGTTGATGCGGTAGCCGACCGGGTGCTGCATCCAGGAGTTGGCGGCCAGGATGAAGTACGCGGAGAAGACCGTGCCGATCGAGACCATCCAGATACAGGCCAGATGGATCTTCTTCGGCAGCTTGTCCCATCCGAAGATCCACAGCCCGATGAAGGTGGACTCGAAGAAGAACGCGATCAGAGCTTCGAAGGCGAGCGGGGCGCCGAAGATGTCACCGACGAAGCGGGAGTAGTCGGACCAGTTCATGCCGAACTGGAACTCCTGCACGATGCCGGTGACGACACCCATCGCGATGTTGATCAGGAACAGCTTGCCCCAGAACTTCGTCGCCTTGAGGTACTTCTCCTTCTCCGTCCGGACCCATGCGGTCTGAAGGCCCGCCGTGAGTGCGGCGAGAGAGATCGTCAGAGGGACGAAGAGGAAGTGGTAGACGGTGGTGATGCCGAACTGCCATCGCGCCAAAGTCTCCGGCGCCAGAGCCAAGTCCACGTCGTCATCTCCTTACATCGACGAGGTCGAGCGGCAGTTTGCCTGACTTGTCCTGGCTAACACGGGAGGAACCAGGACACGCTTGTGAACGCGTTCACATTCACAAGCATTATGTCTCATACGAAATCCGCACTGGTGACCGGGGGGTACCTCTTGACGTAACAAACGAATCCCAGTAGAGGGCGACCCGCCTCCCAGGGCGATCCGAGCGGCCACGGCCGGGCCCGGACATGCCTCCGGCCCGGATCCGCACCAGGATCCGGGCCGGGACTTCTGACGTGATCGCCACGGCTACGGCTACGGCTACGGCAGCACCGACGCCGACAGTGACGACACGGCCGCGACCGCCACGGGAACACCCGTAGACGCGACCGTCACGGGAAACGCGCCGCCGCTACAGCCCCCGCGGGCGGCTACAGCTCCTTGCGGAACGCCTCGGCCGTGTGCAGGAGCAGATCGTTGGCCTCGGCCTCCCCGATGGTGACCCGCACCCCCTCGCCCGCGAACGGCCGCACCACGACCCCGGCCCGCTCACAGGCGGCCGCGAAGTCGGCCGTACGCTGCCCGAGCCGCAGCCAGACAAAGTTCGCCTGCGTCTCCGGCACGGTCCAGCCCTGCTCGACCAGGGCCTCGTACACCCGCGCCCGCTCGCAGACCAGCGAGCCGACCCGCCCCAGCAGCTCGTCCTCGGCCCGCAGCGAGGCGACCGCCGCGTCCTGCGCGAGCTGCGTCACACCGAAGGGCACCGCGGTCTTGCGCAGCGCCGCGGCCACCGCCTCATGGGCGATCGCGAAACCGACCCGCAGGCCCGCGAGACCGTACGCCTTGGAGAAGGTGCGCAGCACCGCCACATTCGGGCGATCACGGTAGATCTCCACGCCGTCCGGCACCTCGGCGTCCCGGATGAACTCGCGGTACGCCTCGTCCAGCACCACCAGGACATCCGACGGCACCCGGTCGAGGAACCGCTCCAGCTCGGCCCGGCGTACCACCGTGCCGGTCGGGTTGTTGGGGTTGCACACGAAGATCAGCCGGGTCCGGTCGGTGATCGCACCGGCCATCGCGTCCAGATCGTGCACCTCACCGGAGGTCAGCGGCACCTGGACCGATGTCGCGCCGCTGACCTGGGTGATGATCGGATACGCCTCGAAGGACCGCCAGGCGTAGATGACCTCGTCCCCCGGGCCCGAGGTGGACTGCAGCAACTGCTGCGCCACGCCTACGGACCCCGTACCGGTGGCCAGATGCGAAACCGGCACACCGAAACGATCCGCCAGCTCATTCATCAGACCGGTACAAGCCATGTCCGGGTAGCGGTTGAACCCCTGCGCGGCCGCCGTCACGGTCTCCATCACACCCGGCAGCGGCGGATAGGGGTTCTCGTTCGACGACAGCTTGTAAGCGGCGGGGCCGCCGGCGGCCGCGGGCTTGCCGGGCTTGTAGGTGGGGATGCCGTCCAGCTCGGCGCGCAGCTTGGGGCTCGTCTCGCTCACCGCAGGTCCTCCTGACCGTCCGTACGTCTGTGAACCAACACCGCAGAAACCAATACTGCTCACCTTATGAGGATTCCCGTTTCTTGCGTACGGCCGGGAACGGGACGCGGCTCACAGGCGGTGGCCACGGCACGACGGCACGGAAGCGGCACGGCCGACGACCGGGCCGGCGCATGAGAGCGGCACAGCCGACGACCGGGCCGGCGCACGGGAGGGGCTCGGTCACCCGTCCGGCGACGGGCCTCTCTCTTCACCCGTCGGGCCAGGGGCCCCGAGGCCGCTTCCCGGCAGGCCCCTCAACGGCGTCCGGAAGGGGCGGCAGCCCGCTCGGGACGGCCCGAGACAGGGGGGAGCGCTCAGCTCTTCGGCGCACGCCGGTGCCTCGCTCCGTGGTGCGCATCCCCCGTAGAGGTGAGTTGAGACCTCTTCGAAACATCGCCCCCTCGACAGGTCTATGCGGCCAGAGACCCCGGAGCCCGCAGGCTGTCTTATCAAGTCCCTTATTTTCCAAGGCAGTTAATGCCTTATGATCATGCAGAATCGTGCCTGTCAACGAGTGCATATGCGACCGGCCCAACCGCCCACGTGAGCCCTAATATCGGCTCGCCATGACAGCAGCAGGGAAGCACCAGGTGAGCCGGACGGACACATCCCGCCGAGGCAGCCGGCAGAGTCGGGCAGGCATTCGAGATGTCGCCGCCGCAGCCGGTGTCTCCATCACGACTGTCTCGGACGCGCTCAACGGGAAGGGCCGGCTCCCGGACGCCACTCGCAGACACGTCCGCGAGGTCGCCGACCGGCTGGGCTACCGCCCGTCCGCCGCGGCCCGCACACTCCGTACCGGCAAGTCGGGACTCATCGGCCTGACGGTGACGACATACGGGGATGAACCTTTCACCTTCACGGAGTTCGCGTACTTCGCCGAAATGGCGCGAGCCGCGACCTCCGCGGCGCTCGCCCGCGGGTACGCCCTGGTGATCCTCCCCGCGACCTCACGCCATGACGTCTGGTCGAATGTCGCACTCGACGGCACGGTCGTCATCGATCCATCCGACCATGACCCGGTCGTCACCGAACTCGTCAGACAGGGGCTGCCCGTCGTCTCCGACGGACGCCCGGCCGGGACTCTCCCGGTCACCGCCTGGGTCGACAACGACCACGAAGCCGCCGTACTCGATCTGCTCGACCATCTCGCCGACGCCGGCGCCCGCAGAATCGGGCTGCTCACCGGTACCACCACCGACACCTACACCCGTCTGTCCACGACCGCGTATCTCAGCTGGTGCGAGCGCGTGGGCCAGGATCCGGTCTACGAGTCCTACCCCGCCCACGACCCGTGCGCCGGAGCCGTCGCCGCCGACCGCCTCCTCGCCCGCCCGGACCGCCCGGACGCCGTCTACGGACTCTTCGACCCCAACGGCACCGATCTGCTCGCCGCCGCCCGGCGGTACGGTCTGAGGGTCCCCGAGGACCTTCTGCTGGTGTGCTGCAGCGAGTCGACGGTGTACGCCACCACCGAACCGCCCATCACGACGCTCTCGCTCAAGCCGCGCAGGATCGGCACGGCGGTCGTCCAGCTCCTCATCGACGCCATCGAGGGAGTGGACGAGGACCGGCCGGTCGAGCAGGTGATACCGACCGAGCTGATCGTCCGGACGTCCTCGCAGCGCCGCTCCCCGCGGACGACTGTGAGCGCGCCGCGCTCCCCGTCCCAGGATTAGAATTTCCCAAAACGGGTGAAACGGACGACGCGTCAGGGGTGCTGATGGATTCATCGCCCCTGGTGCGTCACACAGCGCGGACCTCATTCCTATGATGGGCGCACGACACCGCGGACCACCCCGACCAGGCTGGGCCGAGAGGTGAACGGCGGCGCGACGGTGGTGGAGGGGTCGATGACTCAGGGGGCCGGTCAGGGACCCGTGGTGCGGACGGCGACATTGCGCGATTTCCGCGTTCCGCCGTACGCGCAGATGCCCGTGGAGCCGGAAGCGCCCGGCGCTTCGCGGGATCCGCTGGACCATCAGTCCGGGCAGCCGCCCCAGTCCCCGCCCCCGGCACACCGGTCACCGCAGTCGCCCGTGCCTCCTCAGCACGACATGCCCCAGGGGCAGCACCGCCGGCAGGGTCTTGCCCCGGCCCCCGCGCCCGCCCCCGTACAGGCGGAAGAGGCGCCCACGGGACAACCCGCGCCGACGGGGTCACCGGCACAAGCATCCGTACCCGTAGGTGGTGAGACGCCCGCGCCCGTGGGGCGGGCCGCGTACGAACCCCACGGCGCACCGCCGCCCCCTCCCATGCCGCTCGGCCGCTCCGACCACCCCGGCAACGCCTTCCCGGAGGGCGAGATCCCCGAGGGGTACACCCCCACCGAGCGCGATCTCCCGGTGATCCGGCGGGGCGGCCCCGGTGACACCGTCCAGGTGCGGGTCGACCCGGACGAGTCCCCGGTGCCGGACGGCCTCGGCCCGCTCTATGTCGTCGGCGACGTCCACGGCTATCTGGACGAACTGCTCGCGGCCCTCGCCGAGCAGGGCCTCATCGACGCCGACGGCAACTGGACGGCCGGCCACGCCCGCCTCTGGTTCCTCGGCGACTTCACCGACCGGGGCCCCGACGGCATCGGCGTCATCGACCTGGTGATGCGGCTCTCCGCCGAGGCCGCCGCCGCCGGCGGCTACTGCAAGGCCCTGATGGGCAACCACGAACTGCTCCTGCTGGGCGCCAAACGCTTCGGGGACACCCCCGTCAACTCCGGTGCCGGGACCGCCACGTTCCAGGCCGCCTGGCTCCTCAACGGCGGCCAGAAGGCCGATATGGACCGGCTCCAGGACGTCCACCTCCAGTGGATGTCCCGCCTCGACGCCCTGGCCGAGGAGGACGAGCATCTGCTGATGCACTCCGACACCACGGCGTACCTCGAATACGGCTCCACCATCGAGGACGTCAACGAGACCGTCCAGGAGATCCTGACCCGCAACGACGCCGAAGAGTGCTGGGACCTGTTCCGCAAGCTCACCAAACGCTTCGCCTTCCGCGACGAAGCGGGCCCCCGGGCCGTGCGCGAACTGCTCTCCGCCTATGGCGGCAGCCGCGCCGTGCACGGCCACAGCCCCATTCCGTATCTCCTCGGCGAAGTCGGCACGGAGGACGGCGAGGACGGGGAGCGCCCGGTCGTCGAGGGCCCGCACGTGTACGCGGACGGGCTCGCCATCGCCATGGACGGCGGCGTGACCATGGCCGGAAAGCTCCTAGTCGTCCAACTTCCGCTCCCCGGATGACACAAGCCGGACCTGCGATTTATCGAAACCCCCTGTCACCCCGTGCCGTAACGGCTCTACCATCGGGTTATCCGTAGCAGGCTCTCCTCCGCTTGCGCCCAACCAACCCGTCCCAGACGGGCGATGCGGGCTCTGCGGAGCATCGGGGGATGCACATGAACAGCGCTCCGCACCTGCTGGCCGAGGACCGTGCCGAGTTCGAGCGTGTCCTCGACGACGCGCTGAGCAACGCCCATGAAAGACCGGATCTCGACGCCATCGGCCGGCGACTGAACGCGACACAGCTCCGCACCATGGCCCTGAACGCGACGGCGCTCATCAGCACCGCCGCGGCCGCCGAGTACGAGCACTACCGGAAAATACGCGAGGAGGCCCGTGCGCCCGCGGCCCAGGCGGACGGGCAGAACTCCGCACAGGTCCCCGCGGCAGGCGAGCCGGACGGGAACGGCGCCGGGTTCGCCGCCGTCATCACCGTCCTCGCCCCGGTGCTCGCCGGAACAGCGGCGGTGATCTTCCTGCTCGTCGGCTACCTATTGAAAATGCTCGAACCCACGCCCTCCTTCGCGACGACGCTGGTCTCGGCGGGCTGGTTCTTCGGGGCGCTCACGGCAGCAGCCATCCTGGTCGCCGCCGTCGGGCTGCTGCTCACCGCCCTGCGCAACGATCCGACCCAGGTTCCGGCCGAGGAGACGGCGGGCGAGCTTCCCGACGAGGTGGCACGTGCCAAGGACGCCTGGCGGCACGCTCTGCTGGAGCGCGGCATCCTGCCGTTCCTCCGGGCCGCCCTGTCCGATCCGAGCGCGGATCCGGCCTCCACCACACCGCCACGCCCTGTGAGCCGTATCCCCAAGGTGGGGTACAGCGGACCGGACTACTCCAGTCCGAGCGAGGGCTCGACGGCCGGACAGCGGCCCACCTTCACCAGCCCGGATTTCACCAGCCCGGACTTCGGCGGCCCCGAGCACCAGCCGGAGTGACCTCCGGGCGGTGCCGCCACGACGGCTGTCGAGGCCGCTCCGGGTGGCCGGCCGTCCTCCGGCGGCCGCTGCCCGTGTTTCCGCGGCTGCCGAGGTCGGCGTGGATGCCGCTGCCGTGCGCCCACCGGCTGCCGAGAGCGGCGGAAACCAGTGCGAAGGTTCCCACCGCTCACGCGCGGGCGGCCTGTTCACCCCCGTCGGTCGGAGGGTGGCGGGTGGTAGGTGGTGGGTCGGGCGGTCCTGCGGACGGTCAGTCGGTGGACCGGTCCGCGAGCGGCAGATAGACGCGGTTGCCGCTCGCCGCGAACTCCTTGGACTTCTGGAGCATGCCCTCGGCGATCTCCTCATCCGTCGAGCCGTCGGCGGAGGCATCGGCTCCGAACTGCTCGGCGATGCTTCGGCTGATCTTCATGGAGCAGAACTTCGGACCGCACATCGAGCAGAAGTGCGCGGTCTTGGCGGGCTCCGCCGGCAGCGTCTCGTCGTGGAACTCCCGTGCCGTGTCCGGATCGAGGGCCAGATTGAACTGGTCCTCCCACCGGAACTCGAAGCGCGCGTCGGAGAGCGCGTCGTCCCATTCCTGGGCGGTCGGGTGCCCCTTGGCGAGATCGGCCGCATGCGCGGCGATCTTGTAGGTGATGACGCCGGTCTTCACATCGTCCCGGTTCGGCAGACCGAGATGCTCCTTCGGGGTGACGTAGCAGAGCATGGCCGTGCCCCACCAGGCGATCATCGCCGCCCCGATGCCCGAGGTGATGTGGTCATAGCCGGGGGCCACATCGGTCGTGAGCGGGCCGAGCGTGTAGAAGGGGGCCTCCTCGCAGATCTCCTGCTGAAGGTCGATGTTCTCCTTGATCTTGTGCATCGGGACGTGGCCGGGGCCCTCGATCATCGTCTGTACCTGGAAACGCTTGGCGATCCGGTTGAGTTCCCCGAGCGTCCTCAACTCCGCGAACTGCGCTTCGTCGTTGGCGTCCGCGATCGATCCGGGCCGCAGACCGTCCCCGAGGGAGTACGTGACGTCGTACGCGGCGAGAATCTCGCACAGCTCCTCGAAGTTCTCGTACAGGAACGATTCCTTGTGGTGGGCCAGACACCAGGCCGCCATGATGGAGCCGCCGCGCGAGACGATGCCGGTCTTGCGGCGGGCCGTCAGCGGGACGTACCGCAGCAGCACACCGGCGTGGACCGTCATGTAGTCGACGCCCTGCTCGGCCTGTTCGACCACCGTGTCCTTGTAGATCTCCCAGCTCAGCTCCTCGGCCCTGCCGTCGACTTTCTCCAGGGCCTGGTAGAGCGGGACGGTACCGATCGGCACGGGGGAGTTGCGGAGCACCCACTCACGGGTGGTGTGGATGTTGCGGCCTGTGGAGAGGTCCATGACCGTGTCCGCGCCCCAGCGCGTCGCCCAGGTCATCTTCTCGACCTCCTCCTCGATGGAGGAGGTGACGGCGGAGTTGCCGATGTTGGCGTTGACCTTCACCAGGAACCGCTTGCCGATGATCATCGGCTCGATCTCCGGGTGGTTGACATTGGCCGGGAGCACCGCGCGGCCTGCGGCGATCTCCTCCCGTACCACCTCGGGGGAGACGCTCTCACGGATCGCCACGTACTCCATCTCCGGGGTGATCTCGCCCCGGCGGGCGTATGCGAGCTGGGTCACCGCCTGCCCCGGCCGACCCCGGCGGGGCCGGCGCGGACGGCCCGGGAAGACCGCGTCGAGGTTTCTGAGCCCGCCTCGGGGCGAGGTGTGCCTGACCCCGTCGTCCTCGGGGCGGACCGGGCGGCCCGCGTACTCCTCGGTGTCACCGCGGCCGGTGATCCAGTTCTCCCGCAGCGGCGGCAGGCCGGCGCGTACGTCCGTTGTGACGGTGGGATCGGTGTAGGGGCCGGATGTGTCGTACAGCGTCACATCCGTCCCATCGGTGAGGTGCACCTGACGGACCGGCACCTGGATGTCGGGGCGGGAGCCCTCGATGAATCCCTTGTGCCAACCCGGTTCGCGCTCGCCGGGCTCGGCAGCCCGTACCGCGTCGCGATCGCTGTTCCGGCCCGTTTTCCGACCCGACGGGTTCTGACCCGACGAGTTCTGACCCGACGAGTTCTGACCCGCGTTCCGGCCAGTGTCCTGATCTGCGTTCTGCCCAGCGGCAGGCGTGCGTGCATCCTGAACGGTCATGGAGACCTACTCCCTACGCCGGCATTACCCGGTAACAGGTTCGGCGGTCGACGCAGCGGTTTCCGCAGACGCCGTACTGGCCGTTGGCCAGACGGGTATGCGGAGGTCAGCGCCCTCTCAGCCCGGTGCTCCGAGCTCCCGCGTGTGCAAAGGTGCCACCAACGCTAGCGTCATTTCTGGCGTGCTGAACAGAGGCCCCCCGCCCGTTCTTGCGATGATCGGTCGGTGACCTCTTCGCCGCTCGCCCCTCAGCAGCCGCACGACCCGTCGCAGCCCCCACAGCCGCGACGGTCCCCCGAGCCGCCCGGCCATGGGCACGGCCACGCGCACAGCCACGGTCCCGCGGCACCCGTCTCCCTGCATCTGCGCAAGGTCATCGCCGCGGTGCTGATCCCGTTCGCCGGCGCGGTCGTCGTGGGCCTGCTGGTGCTGTGGCCCGGCTCAGCACCCGGCCATGAGCGCACAGGGGTGGGCTTCGACCGGCAGACCGAGCAGGCGACGGTGACGCGGGTCGACGCGGTCGACTGCGGGGAAGTGAACGCCGCCCAGGTCCCGCCCACCGGCGACACCAGCACCCCCCAGGGGCGCGAGGCGGTCAACTCCCAGAAGGGCATGTGCGAGAAGGCCACGATCGAGGTCACCACGGGCAGGGACAAGGGCCGTACCTTCACCGAGATCGTCCCGCCGGACGCGTCGCGGAAGTTGGACAAGGGCGATGGCGTGGTCGTGGCGTTCGCCCCCGATGCCCCCCGCGACCTCCAGTACTCGGTGATCGACGTGGGCCGCAAGATTCCGTTGGCGGTGCTGGCGGGGATCTTCGCGATCGCCGTGGTGCTCGTGGGGCGGAAGCGCGGGCTGATGGCGCTGATCGCGCTCGCCGCCTCGTTCGCCGTGCTGACGCTCTTCATCCTGCCCGCGATCCTGGAAGGCTCCAATCCGCTGGTCGTCGCGATCGTCGGGTCGAGCGCCATCATGCTGATCGCGCTCTACTCGTGCCATGGGCTGACCGCGCGCACCTCGGTCGCGGTTCTCGGCACACTGATCTCGCTGCTGCTGATCGGGCTGCTGGGCTCGGTGTTCATCGGCTGGGCGAGCCTGTCCGGCGACACCGACGACAACACGGGCCTGATCCATGGCCTGTATCCCCAGATCGACATGAGCGGCCTGCTGCTGGCAGGTGTGATCATCGGTTCGCTCGGCGTGCTGGACGATGTGACGGTCACCCAGACATCGGCCGTCTGGGAACTGCGCCAGGCGGATCCCGGTATGGGCCCCCGTGCGCTGTATCGCGCCGGTATCCGGATCGGCCGCGATCACATCGCGTCCGTCGTCAACACCCTCGTACTGGCCTACGCGGGTGCGGCGCTGCCCCTGCTGCTGCTCTTCACCATCGCTCAGAGCAGTGTGGGGACGGTCGCCAACAGCGAGCTGGTGGCGGAGGAGATCGTACGGACCCTCATCGGGTCGATCGGTCTGGTCGCTTCGGTGCCGGTGACCACGGCGCTCGCGGCGCTGGTGGTCTCCGCCGACCGGCCGGCGGCCGACGGCCCGGCGCCGGGGAGCAGAGCGCCCCTGCGCGGTACGGCGGCGGGGCTGGGCGGCCCGGGGCTCTTGGGGCGGGGTGGCTCGGGCCGCCGCAGGAAGAAGTAGCCGAGCGGCTGAGGCGTATGTACGCCTCAGCCCGCGTTCTCCTCCGCCAGGATGCTCCTCAGCGCCTGCTCAAGCGAGCTTTCGAAGTCACCGAAGGCCCGCTCCTGCCCCATCGGCACCAGGCGGTCGGTGCGGTCGAGGAAGGCCACGACCGGTGCCGCGCTCACCTGGAACAGCGCGCGGTCGCCCCCGACCTGGAGCCTGATGCCGAGGTCGGACAGTTCCTCCGGTCCCATCGGCGCGATGTGCACATCGCCGTCCCCGCTCGGGCCGACCAGTCCGTCCAGCAGGAGGTCGCGGCTGAAGGCCCAGGTCACAGGCGCGTCTCCGGGCAGGTGGAAGGTCATCCGCACAGCGTACGGATCTTCCGTCCCGTACCGGAGTTCCACCGGGATCCGAAACGAGAGCTCCTCGGAGACAAGGAAGCTCATCAGGACTTCGGCCTGGACCGACTCGTGCATCGTGTACCCCGCAGTGGATGAAGCCTGCTCGAAGAAGCCTGCATAAAACGGTCAGGAAGGATTCCCCTGAACGTCTTGCCTTAATCGTGCTCTAAGCGACCAGAGAACTACAAGGAGTGATTTTTCAGATACTGATAGAGAACGCGAGGGAACTGAGGACTCCACCTATGCCCTTGCGCAGTTGCTCGATCGCCGGAAGCAACCGCTCCTCCTGGTGCAGAGGGAGGGAGATCGCCATCGCCGCGGCCGTGGATCCGGCCGTGATCGGGATGGCGGCGCAGACCGTGCCGAGCGCGTACTCCTGGCGCTCCACGACCGGTTGCATGCGCTCGATGGAGGCGAGCCGCTCCAGCAGCGTGCGCCGGTCGCCTACGGAGTAGGGCGTCACCGGCCGCACCGGGTGGCGGTCGAGATGGTCACGGCGGGCGGCCTCGTCGAGCTGGCTCAGCAGACACTGGCCGATGGCGTGGGCATGCCCGGTCTCACGGAAGTCCGCCCACTCGGCGACGGCCGGCGCATAGGACGTGTCCGAGACGGCGACCAGTTCGATCTCGCCCTCGCGGTAGACCGCGAAGTAGACCGGGACACCGAGCACGTCACGCCAGTGCGCCAGCGACTCCTCCAGCCTGGTGCGACGATTCTGCACAGACCCGCCAAGGGCCAGCCGCCCGACGGCGTCGCCCACGACGAAGACGCCCTTCTCACGGCGCAGATAGTTCTCATGGGTCAGAGTGCGCAGCAGGTGATAGGCCGTGGGAAGCGGAATCCCGGCTTCACGCGCGAGCTGCTTCGCGGGCGCCCCGTCCGGATGGGAGGACGCGGCCTCCAGCAGCCTGAGCGCCCGTTGCACCGAGCCGATCAGGGTAGGGACAGCCGCGTTGGTCGCCGCGGCTCTGTCGGCTGCGGCGGCTGTCGCTGCGGCGTTCGTCAATGCGGTCAATGGTCACCCCCAGGCATGGTGACGGGCGACTCGCCCGTCCGCGGGGGCCGTCCCCGTACGCCCGCCGCACAGCCTTCAGAGGTTTCCCACGTCTCTCCCAGGGGGCGCTCAAGAGGTCACAAGAGGGCTCACAAGGGGTGGTGAATCCGGAAGCCCGGCAGCGGAATGCCACTGTAATGGTCACTCAACCGGCCGGACCCGAGTTGGCCGGGGGTTCCCCCGGCTGGGTTAACGCCCGCGGCGGCAGTGGTCACCAGTCTCCGCGCGACTTCGAGGCGCCGATGAACTTCCGTACGGCGAAAACGAGTCCGCCCACGAGTGCGACGAGGACCAGAGCCTTGAAGAGCAGAGCGATCACAAAACCGACAAGGTTCGCGATCAGCCCGCCGAAGACCACCAGCACGACGACGGGCACCGCGACCCACTTCACCCACCAGGGCATTCCGGCGAATATCTCTCGCACAGCCATCGCGCCTACCTCGATTCTCTGAGTACCTGCCCTCGATGCTAGGCGGACAGGAGTGGTGAACGGGGGCCCGCGAGCCCTTGCTCTCCCCTGACCCGCCCCCTAGGGACACGCGGGGGCGGACGTCAGCTCTCAGGGGGAGAGAACACCACCATGACCCGCAGGTCCTCGGTGATGTGGTGGAACTTGTGCGGCGCCCCTGCTGGGACATAGATCACACTGCCCCGGCCGACATGCGTCGTCTCCGTACCCACCGTGATCGCGGCGCGACCGCTGACGACGAAGTAGATCTCGTCCTGGAGATGGGGCTCCTGCGGATCCAGCGCACCCGCGTCGAGCGCGTAGAGACCGGCCGACATGTTCCGCTCACGCAGGAACTGGAGGTATGCGCCGTCGTTCGAGGCGCGTTCCGCCTCCAGCTCGTCCAGCCGGAATGCCTTCATCGTGCGTCTGCCCCTGCCCTCGTTCCGATCGCGTCTGCCACGATCAGACACATGAAGAATTTCGTAGTCAAGACGATCGCGAACGCAGCGGCTCTGGCCGTGGCGGTCTGGCTGCTCGCGGACATCACTCTGACCGGGGACGGCACCGGCGGGAAAGCCCTGACGCTGGTGGTGGTCGCACTCCTCTTCGGCCTGGTCAACACGTTCGTCAAACCCCTGGCGAAGCTGATAGCACTGCCGCTCTTCATCGTCACGCTCGGGCTGATCACCCTGGTCATCAACGCGCTGATGCTGCTGCTGACCTCGTGGCTCGCGGACAAGTTCGGCCTGGACTTCCATGTCGAGGGCTTCTGGACGGCCGTGATCGGCGGACTCATCATCTCGGTCGTCTCATGGGCCGTAAACATGGCTCTGCCCGACGGGGACTGAGCACAGGTCCCCGGCACGGGGCACCGGCAGGACGGGGGGCACCGAGAAGCGCGAGCACGAGGAGCGGTACGGGAATGGGCACACACGTGGGAGACGGTACGAGAGCGGTACGGGCGGGCCTGCCCGAGCCGGTGGCATACGAGCCGTCGCTGCCGGGACCGGTCTTCGCCGCCCACTTCCACCTGCCGGGGGAGCCGACCGGTCCGTACACCTATGGGCGCGACTCCAACCCGACCTGGACCGGTCTGGAACGGGCCATCGGGGAGCTGGAGGCGCCCGGGGAGCCCGTCGAGACGGTCGCCTTCGCCTCCGGGATGGCGGCGGTCTCCGCCGTGCTCTTCTCGCAGCTGCGCTCCGGGGACGCCGTGGTGCTGCCCAGCGACGGCTATCAGGCGCTGCCCCTGGTGCGCGAGCAGCTCGAGGCGTACGGAGTGGAGGTCCGTACCGCCCCGACGGCCGACGACGCTCAGCTGTCCGTGCTGGAGGGCGCGCGGCTGCTGTGGCTCGAGACCCCGTGCAACCCGGTGCTCGATGTCTGCGATGTGCGGCGGCTGGCGGACGCGGCGCATTCGGCGGGTGCCCTGGTCGCCGTCGACAACACCCTGGCGACACCGCTCGGGCAGCGTCCCCTGGCGCTCGGGGCCGACTTCTCGGTGGCCAGCGACACCAAGGGGATGACGGGCCACGGCGATCTCCTGCTCGGCCATGTGACCTGCCGCGATGCCGGGCTTGCGGCGGATGTCCGCAGATGGCGCAAGATCGTCGGGGCGATTCCCGGGCCCATGGAGGCATGGCTCGCGCACCGTTCGCTGGGCACCCTGCATCTGCGAATCGAACGACAGTGCGCGAATGCCATGGCGCTCGCGAAGGCGCTGAGCGCACGGAAGGAAGTGGCGGGGCTGCGCTATCCGGGGCTGCCGGGGGACCCCTCACACGCGCAGGCCGACCGCCAGATGCGACGGTACGGCGGTGTGATCTCCTTCACGCTGCCCGACCGTGACCACGCGGAACGCTTTCTGAACGCCGTACGGCTCGTGGACGACGCGACGAGCTTCGGCGGGCTGCGGTCATCGGCCGAACGGCGGGGTCGCTGGGGCGGGGACGCGGTACCGGAAGGCTTCATCCGCCTCTCAGCGGGCGCCGAGGACACGAACGACCTGGTCACCGATGTGCTACGGGCACTTGACGCAGCCGAACGGAATGAGCCGTAGGCGGCTGCGGGTGGCCCGAACCTCCCCCCTCATGGCTCGGACCACCCCGGTTCTCTCCCCAAAGAACCACGCGAACAAGGCTAGTTGACTCTGTGTCAGTGTCCAATCACAGTAGCGACAGCGACCTATCGACTTATTTATAGTTGTCCGGTCCGCGGACAAAGTCGGTCGGGAGGCCCCTGGCATGGATCTGGCCCTGCTGCGCACCTTCGTCACCGTGCACCGGGCCGGCTCCTTCACGCGCGCCGCCGCACTGCTGGGGCTCTCCCAGCCCGCCGTCACCGGCCAGATACGGACTCTGGAACGACAGCTGGGCCGCCCCCTGTTCTTACGCCAGGCCCGTGGCGTCACCCCCACGACCATCGGCGACGAACTCGCCCACAGGGCCGCACCCCATCTGGACGCCCTGGTGGAGATCGCCGAAACCGGACTGGACGACGAGACGGGCGTACGGACCCTGCACCTCGCCGGCCTTCCCGAGTTCACCTCCGTACGCGCTCTGCCCGCCCTCACCCCGCTGATCTCCCAGGGCCTGGCGCTGCGGGCTTCCTTCGGGAACGCCGAGGAGACACTGGAGGGGCTGGCGGCCGGACACCATGATCTGGCCATCACCACGGCCCGGCCACGCGGCGGGCTGCTCACCGCGACTCCGCTCTGCGACGAAGAGCACGTTCTGGTCGCCTCTCCGCGCTGGGCGGCACGGCTGGGGCCCGATGTGCTGCGCGGGGGCCAGGTGGTGCTGGAGCAACTGCCCGTGGTGGAGGTCCATGAGTCCCTGCCGCTGGTCTCGCGGTACTGGGCCGCCGTCTTCGAATCCCGGCCCGCTGCCGCGGCCGCCGTCATCGCCCCGGACCTGCGAGCCGTCCTGGAGAGCGCCGCCTCCGGCGCGGGGCTCGCCGTACTGCCGCGCTATCTGTGCGAGGAAGCCCTTGAGGGCGGTCGGCTGGTGGCCTTGCTCGATCCTCCGGTGCCTCCCCTGCGCACTTATTTCCTCGTCGTACGCACTGGCACGCTCGCCCTCCCGCATATCGCGCGGGCGCATGAGTGGCTGCTGCGCGCTGCCGTCGACTGGTGAACGAGCGGCTTCCAGGAGTTTCAGAACGGGCCGTGCGGGCCATTTTCTAGCCATGACCGAACGTCCCGTGGTCAAGCGCACCGCACGCGCCATTCTGCTCGACGGCGACGACCTCGTCCTGATCAAGCGCACCAAGCCCGGCATGCATCCCTACTGGCTGACGCCGGGCGGCGGGGTCGAGCCGGAGGACTCCACCGTCGTCGACGCGCTCCACCGCGAGATGGACGAGGAGCTGGGCGCCAAGATCACCGATGTCGTGCCCTGCTTCGTCGACACCGTCGAACACATCGCGGACGGCGGGGTGACAGGGGTGAAGGTGCAGCACTTCTTCGTCTGCCGGCTGGAGTCCATGGATCCTGAGCGCCGGCACGGCCCGGAGATCGACGAGCCCTGCGGGGAGTACGAGATCGTACGGGTGCCGTTCAGCCGCATGGGGATCGCGGGCGTCCATCTCGTACCCCTGTCACTGCGTCACTACCTCGACGGCAATATCGAGGGCGTACGGGCGATGCACGCCCCCGACCTGGGCTGATCGCCGATCTCAGCCGTTCGGCGCGGCCGCTCTCAGCGTTCCCGTCACGCTGTGCTCCCTCGGGTCGTGCCGCTGTACGCCGACGCGAGTAGCGGTGCATACTCCCGCTGGCAGACGCGGTACCCGCTGTGCGACCGGCACGGTGTTTCACGTGAAACCACTCAAGCGCCCGGTACGCCGGGCATTCCTGGTCGTCCATGTCTCCTCGGCCGCCGGGTGGCTGGGGCTCACACTCGGGCTGCTCGCCCTGGCCACCACGGCGATCACCACGGAATCCGACGCCATGACCGAGGCCGCCACACGGTCGATGAAGGTGTTCACCGACTGGCTGGTGCTTCCTCTCGCGCTGATGACTCTGCTCAGCGGGCTCCTGCTGGCACTCGGCACCTCATGGGGCCTGACACGGCACCGCTGGGTCCTCACCAAGTTCTGTATCACCCTGGTCACCGTCACAGCTTCGATCTTCGCGCTGCGGCCGGGTGTCGATCACGCGGCCGAGGCGGTGTCCTCTGGCTCCTCGCTGCCCAACCCCAGTGATCTGGTGATGGGTCCGATCGTCTCCTTCACCGCCTATCTCTTCATGACCGCGATCTCCCTGCTGAAGCCATGGGGTCTGACCCGCCGTGGCCGACGGCTGCGGACCGAGGCCACTTCCCGGAAAGCAGTGGACGAGCGATCACTGGGCCAGTCAGTCTGAGCGCATGTCAACGCCTCTCTCCGAGCTGCCCGTCCGTCGTCTCACCATGGACGACCTCGTCTCCTGCGTCGATCTCTCCGAAGACCGCGGATGGCCTCGGGAGGAGCACAAGTGGGGCTTGCTGCTCACGGCGGGCACGGCGTACGGCATCGACGATCCCTCCGGCAAGGGACTGGTGAGCTGCTGCGTGGTCACCTCGTACGGCCCAGGGCTCTCGGCGATCGGCATGATGCTCGTCGCCGCTCGGTACGCCCGCCAGGGGGTCGGCCTCCGGATGATGCGCCATGCGGTGAACGGTGCCGGGAGTACACCGCTGACGCTGTATGCCACAGAACAAGGGCAGCCACTCTACGAGCAGTTGGGCTTCAGATCCGTCGGCCGCGCCGAAATGATCACGGGTCGCCTCCGTGAAGCGGCCCTCGCCGCCGCGGCCGAGGTACCCACCCGCCCGGCGACCGCGGAGGACCTGTCGGCGATCATCCGTCTGGATACCGAGGTCTTCGGCCTGGACCGCACCCACATGATCACGCGGCTGCCCGCCTTCGCGGACCAATTGCGGGTGGCGGAGGAGGGCGGCGTCCTGACGGGGTACGCGGCGGCCTGGCCCAACCTGGACACCCATGTCGTCGGCCCGCTGATCGCCGCGGACACCAGAACGGCGAAGGCGCTGATCGCCTCACTCGCCCTGGGCACGGACCGGGCCTTGCGGACGGATATCGACACACGCCATGAGGAACTGCTGGGCTGGGCGAGGGAACACGGCCTCGGAACGATCGCCTTCAACGAGGTGATGACCTATGCCGTGGACGACCTCCCGGGCGACTGGTCCCGCCGCTTCGCACCGCTGTCACTCGCGTCCGGCTAGGAGCTTTCGTCGGCTTCGAGGCCGGCCGAGCGCGGCGAGACTGTCGACTGTCCGAGATAATTGCAGACGCGGAATATTGCGCGTGTCGCCTACCCTGGGAGAAGCCGCTCCGTCATCGAGCAGCCGGGTGCAGCCGTCTGTCATCGAGCAGACGGTACGGAGGAGGAAGACAGATGGCCGCGACGGATCCCGCCCTCACGGGCCTCTCCCAGAGCTGGTCCGCCCTCTCCCTGCTCCACGGAAAGATCGAGACCCATGTCGAGCGGGCCCTGGAGACCAAGCACGGTCTGAGTGTGCGCGAGTTCTCCCTCCTGGATGTTCTCAGCCGCCAGCACGACGGCCCGGGCGGGCATCTCCAGATGAAGCAAGTGGCCGACGCCGTCGTTCTCAGCCAGAGCGCCACGACCCGGCTGGTCACGCGCCTGGAGGACCGTGCCCTGCTGACCCGCTATCTGTGCGACACCGACCGCCGCGGGATCTACACCGATGTGACCGAAGCGGGTCTGGCGCTGCTCGCCGAGGCACGGCCCACCCACGACGCCGCACTCCGCGAGGCATTCGACGAGGCCGCCAAGAACCCCACGCTCGCTCCCCTGGTCCGGACGGTCGAGGAACTACGGATCTCTGCGTAGCCTGCGGATCATGAGCGATCTGGAGATACGGCCCGCAGTGACCGACGACATCCCGGCGATCGTGGCCCTGCTCGCCGACGATCCGCTGGGAGCCCGTCGTGAGTCGCCCCACGATCTCACCCCGTACACCGCGGCCTTCGAACGGCTGACGGCGGACCCGAATCAGCTTCCGACCGTCGCTGTCCGCGGAGACAAGGTCGTCGGCACCCTTCAGCTCACGATCGTTCCCGGACTGTCACGGCGCGGTGCCATCCGCGCGATCATCGAAGGCGTACGTGTCCACGCCGATGAACGCGGCAGCGGTCTGGGCACCCGGCTCATCGAATGGGCCATCGAGGAATCGCGTCACCGGAACTGCGATCTGGTGCAACTGACCTCGGACGCCTCCCGCACAGCCGCCCACCGTTTCTACGAGAAGCTGGGCTTCGAGGCGTCCCACATCGGATTCAAGCTCCACCTCTGACCGACCGGCGCTCTCCGACCGGCCCGGCGTCCGTTTCACGTGAAACACCACATCCGTCGCACCGTCGTCTGCGGTACTTCACTGCCGAGGCTCCGAATGGCGACTTCACGGCTAGGTCGTTTCTGATGGATCAGGCTGGATCAGGGAGCGGGGTCTGGTGCCGTGCATCGCAAGGCGGAGGAGGGAGTCCATGCGGTGGGGGTACCTCCCGGGCCGCAAGGCCCAGGGGGCCATAGGTGACCGACGACAACGCAGCGTGGGGGTACCTCCCGGGCCGCCAGGCCCAGGGGGAGTGCGGTGCCAGGGCACGCGAGCCCAGCAAGATCCATCAGAAGCGGCCTAGAGCCCGCGCCAGCCCTCGGCATCGACTCCGCCCGGTACTCCCGCGTCCGGCTCATAGGGCTCGCGGGTGAAGACGAACGATCCACAGTCGAGATGGCGTACGGATCCGTCCTCCCCGCGGACCACTCGCAGAGTCTCCCCCGCGTAGTAGCCGTTCTGACCGGTCCAGGTCCCGTCCTTCTCCGCGGTGAAACGGGCTCCCCTGCCAACTCCGCTCAAGGGCTGGAGTTCCACACCACGATCGGCGAGCAACCGTAGCCCGAACGACTGGGTCCCCCAGTACCAGGGCCCGGTCAGCGCCAGCAGTTCCTGATCAGCCTCCGGGAAGGGCTTCCAGGGCTCCGGAAGGCGCGGCTCGGCCTCGGCGACGATCTGCACAAGGTCGGCGGTGACAACGCCGACAGGCGGTCCCGATGTCGCGTTGGCGAGCACGGCGGCGGCCACACCGTGCTCCACGCCGACCCAGAGCCCGGCGACGAATCCGGGCAGCGAGCCCGTGTGTCCCACCAGGGTGCGCCCCTCCTTCCGTAGGATCTGCGTCCCCAGACCGTAGGTTCCGCCCCAGTCACCGGCCTCCGCCGGCACACTCGGCGTCCACATCTCCCGTACGGACGTGGCACTCAGCACCCGGTCGTCGCCCTCGGCGAGAAACACGGCGAACCGGCAGAGGTCGCCGACGGTGGACCAGAGCTGCCCGGCCGGCGCCATCAGCCCGAGATCCTCGACCGGTTCGGACAGCAGCACATCGGCCCAGGGGTGCACGGCCCAGCCTTCCGCGTACGGGGCCTGCGGCTGAACGCTCGTACGATGCAGTCCGAGCGGCTCCAGGATCTCCCGCCGCAGAACGTCCTCCCAGGACGCGCCGCGCACCGCCTCGACCAGTGAACCGAGGAGTGTGTAACCGGGGTTGGAGTAGTGAAAGCGGCGGCCGACGGGGTGCATACGCGTCCGGTCCCCCAGCACCTCGCCCAGCCCCGGCCGCAGCGAGGCCGGCGTCCGCTCCCACCACGGCGCCGGAGACTCGGCACTCAGCCCTGCGCTGTGACCGAGCAGCTGGGCGATCGTCACATCCCCGACACCGGTCCCCGGAAGGTACTTCTCCAGAGCGTCGTTGAGATCGAGCAGCCCCGCATCCCGCAGCCGCATCACCAGAACGGCCGTAAAGGTCTTGGTGATGGAGCCGATGCGGTACTGGGTCTCCGCACCGGACCCCTGACCATCGGCGGAGGGCCGGGCCCCCGTCCACACCAACTGACCTTCGCGCGCCACACCGGCGACGAGCGACGGAACGCGCCCCTCCGACTGGGCGACGGCGATGCGATGCAGAAGGGCCCGCTCGGTGGCGGGGAGGAGCTGCTCTGTCAGAAATGAGGTCATAAGTCAGGTCTATCGGTGCCGGTGCACCCGAGTCGACCGTATGGCGCGCCATTACGCGATGCGCGGAAGCGCCCGGACCGCTTGCCGCTGCCTCGTGTTGTTCCCGCCGGGTCAGTTCTTTCGGGCTTCGATGAGGAAGCGCTGGGAGTAGGCCACGAAGGGGCCGTGACGCTGGATGAAATCATGGAGTTCTGCCAGGCGTTGGCGATAGGCACCCACGGTGAAGCCCGGGACGGTCCAGATCACCTTGCGGAGGAAGTGGACCACTGCGGCGATGTCGTAGAACTCCATGCGGAGCGCTTCTTGGCGCAAGTCGATGACTTCGAGGCCCGCCGCTTCCGCACTGGCCGTGGCTGCCGTCGGGCTGACACCGGATGTGGTCGTCAGCGGGCCCGGGGAGGGGCGGGCCGAAGCGGGCTGCGGCCCCATCATGAATTCGGTCAGTTCGCGGACCGAGCCCGAGCCCACGTGCTGGGCAAGGTAGGTGCCGTTCGCGTGCAGGACCCGGCGGACCTCATCCCAGCGGGTGACCACCGGATGACGGCTGACCACCAGGCCGAAGTGATCGGTCGGAAACGGCAAATCGGCTGCGTCGTCGACCTCGACCACGGTAGCGCGGAACCTGGCGAGGTTCCGCCGAGCGATCTCCACGTTTGGCTGCCATGATTCCGTCGCGGCCAGCACAGGCGGAGCGGCCGGGACCGAGGCCAGCACCTCGCCACCACCGGTCTGGATATCGAGCGCTGCCTCGGCCTTCGCCATCCGGTCGGCGAGCAGCTTCGCATAACCCCAGGAGGGTCGCTGTTCGGTCGCTCGGCCGGCGAACCAGGAGAAGTCCCACCCCTCGGTAGGGACGGCTTCACCTTCGGCAATAAGATCGTCGAACCTGGACACGTTGTTGAGAGTGGCAGACGGCGCAGGCGAGCGCATCGCAATTACGGGCGCGGAGGCAGATCCGCGGGCCTGCTCATCCGCGGTCGCGTTCCAGAGCGAGCCCTCGCACTTCTGCGGCGATCCTCACACGTGTAGGTTCTCACTTTCGGTGTCATGTGCCGACGCTGTGACCTGGACGTTCCCCTCCAGTCTCACGACGTGTCGGCAGGCGGCTGTCTCAGATCGGTGTCATTTCCTCAGACTGCCCAGCCGACTGCACCGCTTGTCCGCGTCCCGTCTGAGTGCACCACCACGTACGGAGATACGTGCACCGGCAAGCAGTTCATGTCATCGCGCGGGCATGACGGTGGCAGGGAGGCAAACCTCCAGGATGACTGCGGTGCCAGCCACGGCTCGGTCCTCGTGCATGGTGATCTGCTGGCCGGGCTGGACGTGCGTCCAGTGGGAGGGAGTGAGGGGCACAAGACGAACCGTGGCTCGCCCGCCGGGCTCCAGTATGGGCATGTTCTCAACCCAGAGCCCAGCGATGCTGACCGCACGTCCGCCGGTGGGTGAGAGGAGACCGATGTCCCACATGGGCCGCAGAACACCCGCGCCGGAGATTGGCGTCGTGCGTCGCGCCTCGGCGGCAGGGCGGAGCGTCAAATCTGCCCTGATCACGCCGTTGCGGAGCTCGGAGCATCGCCAATGGCACCAAGCCGCACTCCGCTCCAGCTGGAGCTGATCAGCCGCTTCGGCGAGCTTCTCCCAGAAAGCCAAAGGGGGCGAGTGAGCCTCCCCAAACTCCTCCAGCAGACCCAGGGCGATCTCCCACTCGTCGTGAACGAGGTAGTCCCAGACGTCTCCCACCGTGATGTCATTCTCGGTGGCGGTCTCTTCCGGAACCAACAGGAAAGCTGCTTCGAGCAACTCAGGGACGTCCATGCGCTCATTGTCGACCGCATGAACCTGCTGCCCGGTCCGGATGTCAGACCCTGCGCTTAGAGTGCGGCGAGATGGGGCCGGTCCCGAGGCCGCCAGCACCGGAAAACGGCAGCCTCCCTGGCCTGCTCGGGGGTGGTTCGGCCCAACCAGCGTCCAGGCATCGTTGAGGGCCACGAGTGCAGCCTGTCAGCCCGGCCCCTTTGAGTACCTAATCGGAGTCAGTATCGAGCGACCCGGTGCATCGCACCCGCCCCGGGTACATTCACCGCGATCGGAGAGCATCGTGAAGAACAGCCCGTTGTGGCGAGTGGTTGACAACCAGAGTGGTACCCAGTCCATCGTCAGCACGCCCTCCGAGGCGGTCGCGTTCGTCAACAGCCGGTTCGACACCGATGACGACGACGAGCCGTTCAGCATCACCGAGGTCGGCCCTCTCCTTCCGAAGCCGCTCGGGATCATCACCGCATGGGCCGCCAAGAAGGACGGCGAGCGAACCGACGGGCGTACTGCTCCGATCACCATCAGGCCGGTTGTGACGGACAACGCCAGCGAGTGCGATGACGTCGTGCTCTGGGGCGACGTGTACGTCTCCTGGGACCACGACATGTACACCGTCGAGGAGCCGGACAGCTCCGAGTACAGCGAGGCGTACAGCGCAGCCGAGTTGAGCGCGATCCTCGACGAGTACGCCGACGACTACGAGTACGCGCCTGAAGGGCCTGAAGGGCCCGACAGCCACAGGTGGCCGAAACCGGAAGAGTTGATCACCTACGGCGCCCAAGAGTGTGCCAAGCGGTTCGGGCACCTCGACGACGATGCCCTGCTGTGGCTCGCTGCCACCCGCATCACGCTCGCCGTGTGGCGCAACACACCCGTCGAGAACTGGCATGCCGGGAAGAGTCCGCTCCACGACGGCACAATGATGCGGATCAACACGGCAACCACCCGACTCGTGTGCTCGATGCTGTCGTTCGACCATGTCGACTGGATCGGTCTCGGTCTCGCGATCGTCAACCCGTCCCGGGTTCTACCGACAGGGCAGTCCGTACTCGAGCTCGGGCTGGCCTGCCACAACCCTGACGACCCGGCGCACGAGGTTGATCCGCGAGAAGAACTCGCAGAGATGGCACAGGTCGCGATCTCATGGGGGCGAAGGTACTGCCTTCGCGAAAAGGAGTTCGGCCTGCGAACCCTGATCGAATCCTTCTGTGCGTCCGACAACGGCTGGTTCGGAGCACCAAGTTGGGGGCGCATCGTCGATCGGTTCCTTACGGCTGTCGACGACCGGGAGAATGCGCACTGGCGCATACACCAGGACAAGCCTTGGTTCGACGAGTGGTTCACCAACCGACCGGCCGACATTGCGGACACCACGGAATTTCGTCGGCTGCTCCTTGCCGGGCCCGACCTGCTGTCCGAGGAGGCCGCCGAATGGTGCGTGGATGGTGCCATCGGCTACGTCTGCCAGGACGACCACGCGAACGACTGCTGGCGGTGCGGTATCCCACCGGCAACGGAGTCCCCCAACGAGTGAACGTGGGCACCAGCATAGAAAGCATCAAATCCACTGACCGCGCTCTCTCCCACCTGCTCGGCGGCCTCCCCTGCTTGGGGAGCCAGTCGCGGCTCCACTGACTGGAGATGTGCGGGTGCTTCTGACGGATCTGTGGCAGCAACGCTGGCCCGGCTGCCCGCCGGTCGGTCACAAGCTCCGTGAGCCCTACAGGAATGTCTGGGTCCGCTTCCACAGTCCGTCGGGTCTTTGTCATCAGCATCACCGGCCTGCCGGTTTCTTGATAACCACGGCTTCCACGACACGGAGGTCGAGCAGGTCGCCGGACCTCCGGGATCACGACGCCATGCAACTCCGATACTTCAATCAGACCGGATGGACCGCCATCTTCAATGGCACTGAGACCGAGATCGGTCGCATGGTGCGTGTGGAGGGATGGGATCCCGCAACCGGGGCAGCCTTGGTGGTCGACCCGCAGCGAGGGGCATTGCGCCAGGTCACGGACTACGTGGACTTCTCCCACTTGGAGCGGGCCGATCAGGTCGTTGCCGCGATACCCGGTGGGGGATGGCGGGCACACTGGACGGATGAAGGGCCGGGTGGATCACCTCTCACGGAGCAGGTGCTGGCCTGGTTGATCACTTCGCAGGGCCGGGCGACTGCCATCACGGTCGATGCTCAGGGGCATGTGGAGGACGCCGACAGCGCCGACGCCTTCATACCGCCGGGTGAGGAGCTTCAGTGACGGCGTCGATGCCGCAACAGGCGGGCCCGGCATCTGAGGGTCGGGCTTCTGATGCTGGCTGGGAGGCCCCCTATTACCGGGTTCGGGCCGCCGGCTTCCAGGTGCTCTTCCTCGTGGAACCGGACGAGGCGATCGAGGAGGTCTGCAACGTCGATGCCGAGGTTCATCTTGCCGACGGGTCGCGCTGGAGTTCCACGATCTTCACACCAGTGCGGCGCCGAGAGGTCAGCTGGGCCGGGATGCGATCTGCTGACGGGCAGAGCCCCAGACATCCTCGAACTCCTCGAAGGTGAGTTGTTCGGGGTCGTGGCCTTCCCATTCCGAGACGGGCAGCTCGGCAGCGATCCCGAATCTGCTGTCGTACTCGTCGAGGCGGCCTGCGTCGCGGGCCCGCTGCCACTCGGCGAGGGAGGCAGCTGCGATCGGGGTCAGCTCAGGCCCTTCGAGTTCGACCTGCCGGATCACCCAGCCTTCGGCGTCGACCTCGAAGTAGAACCAGGTGTCTTCCTCGTCCCAGTAACAGCGCATCCATGTGGTCACCAGGCCATGATGCCGGGCCAGATGCACCGCGCTACTCCGCCTTGTCTCATGGCTGGGCGATGAATCCTGCGGATCGGTCGAGCTGGAAAGGAGAACCGACCCGGGTTGGATCCCAGCCTTGATCCCGCGCCTCTCGAATGCTGGCAGCAACGTGAGCCGGACGAATGGGCTCCGTCTCGACGCCCACCCAGTTACTGGGATGGGCCTGACCGCTGGTGACGATCAACGGCGTGCCCGGCTGGCTGCCGCTGGCCGCTTCAACCGCATAGGTCATCGGTGTCCAGCAGAGTCCCTGCATGTAGGAGGGCTTCCTGCGGATCCGCCAGCGGTACTCGATCCCGTCAACGGTTATGCGCCGGGAACCCTTCTTGTTCAGCGCCATCTTCGCCTCCTCCGCTGGACTCTAGCGCTGTGCAATAGGTCCGTCTCAGCCAGAATCTTCCGGGCCGCCGGGCAGCGAGCCGAAACCCGAGTGCCGTGCAGGCCGTGGTCGCCGTAGTGTCCGGGGCGAAAGGCGGTTCCAGTGGAGATCACGGTTCAGTGGATCAGGACGTCCTGGACGAAGCACTCCAGGGGCGGTGACGCTGCTGCCCGCAGGAACTCAGCGCCAACGGGGTTCCTGGTGTCACCAGTGCCGTCTTCCTTCGCCCAGGTCATCCAGATGTCCGAGCGTGACGGTTTCGAGCCGCACGAGAGTGAGAGGGACTTGCGCCAGGTCGGACTCAGCTTGCGGGACGAGGGCGATCGGCTCCGCGTGCTGGCGCGTGTGGAGCCGTTGTTCGGATTGCCGCCGCGCCCGCGGCGGCCGCCGGCGGTGCGTCTGGTCCCGGGGCATTGGGTCCCTTGGCAGTTGAACTATCGGTTCAGTAGTGCCGCCGGAATACGGGACTGGTCGTACTGGCTCGATACGTTCAACGTTGCCTATGGGCCCGTCGACCCGAACGTCTTCCTGTCGGAGCCGACCATTCTGGTCGATGAGTGCGGTCCTGTTCGATAGCCGACCGCCGACGATCGGCTGGTCATGGGTTCTGCCTGGAGGCGGGAGGAATGCCGGTCTCGATGGTGTTGCCGCCTGGTCGGGCGCCTTCGCTGTCGGTCAGCGCGTCCATCACGGCTTGTCCGGCCTTGGTGGGGCGGAGTGATTCGCCCTGGCGGGGGCGGATGTAGAGCTGGACGCCCAAATCACCTTCCAGGGCAGCAAACTGGGTGTAAAGGACCGAGCGAGTGGTGCCGAGCTGGCGTGATGCCTCGGCGAGGGTGCGATGCTTCATGGCTTCTCGAAACCGCTGAAGGCGGCCCCAACAGCGCCGATCTGTGAGGGCCGGCCTGATCAGCGGCGGTACTGAGTCGAGTTCCGATTGGCTCACGGCCCGGCGTCCGCCGCGTGGACGGAGTGCGATGCCCATGGCCCGGAGGCGGCGTGTCAGGGTCGTTGGGCTCATGTCCAGCTCGATGGCGATGCTGGCCAGGGTCCGGGCCTGCCGGATGTACTGCTCTCGGAGCCACTGCTCATCGCCGATCGGCTTCCTCGATGGCTCTCGGCTAGCGATGAGGCCGGACTGATTCAGCACCTCGCTGATGAGTCTTTTGGGGATACGGGTCTCGGAGGCGATCTCTCTGACCGTCTTCCGCGCGTCGAGGTACTCGCGTCGCAGGAAATCGTCGGTGAGCACGGTATGTGCTTGCTGACGGGCCTGATGTCAGCGACGGGTGAATCGTGACCCTCTGACGGCGGATCAAAACTGACCCGTCTTGTGGTCTTCCGACCAGTCTGATCTTGATCGAAGGTCAGGAGAAGAGGGTGATTTCCGTGGAGGACTGGGCAGAGATCCGCAGGCTGCACCGGGCCGAGCAGATGCCGATCAGGGCGATCGCCCGGCATCTGGGCATCTCGAAGAACACCGTGAAGCGGGCGCTGGCCACCGACCGGCCACCGGTGTACTCCCGGCCGGCCAGGGGCTCGGCGGTCGACGCGGTCGAGCCGCAGATCCGGGAGTTGCTGAAGCAGACGCCGACGATGCCGGCGACCGTGATCGCCGAGCGGATCGGCTGGGACCGTGGCATGACGGTCCTCAAGGACCGGGTCCGCGAGTTGCGGCCGGCCTATCTGCCTGTTGATCCGGTCTCGCGCACGACGTATCAGCCCGGCGAGCTGGCCCAGTGCGATCTGTGGTTCCCGCCGGTCGACATCCCGCTGGGCTACGGGCAGAGCGGACGCCCGCCGGTCCTGGTGATGGTGTCGGGCTACTCGCGGGTCATGGCCGCACGGATGCTGCCCACCCGCACCACCGGCGACCTGATCGACGGACACTGGAAGCTGCTGACCTGCTGGAACGCGGTCCCACGGATGCTGGTCTGGGACAACGAGGCCGGCATCGGCCGCGGCAGGGTGACCGCTGACTTCGCCGCGTTCGCGGGCCTGGTCGCCACCAGAATCTATCTCTGCCGGCCTCGTGATCCAGAGGCGAAAGGGCTGGTGGAGAGGGCCAACGGCTATCTGGAAACGTCATTCCTGCCCGGCCGGACCTTCACCGGACCAGACGACTTCAACACCCAGCTGACCGTCTGGCTGAACATCGCCAACCGGCGTCAGCACCGC